>DASREK010000257.1:0-12508 GCA_035652135.1 Bryobacterales bacterium
ATTTAGAGCTTCCTGCCGACGATGGCGTAATCCAGCCCGCCGAGGAATCGCTTCTGAAATCCGGCCAGTCCCGTAACTTCGGCCAGCGCGGCGATCTCGGGAAACTGTTCGGCGGCCGGGGCGCGCTGGTGTATCTCAATCGCCCCAAGACCGCTCTCTTCGAAATAGAAGTGCAACAAAGCGGCGGGCACCGGGCGCACGTGTGTGGGGTCGAGATAAAAATTGGTGGCGAAAATGGCGAGGCACTCGGGGTTTGGCGTTTCGATGACCGCGACGCCGCCTCGTTCGAGTTTTTGAGAAATCAGTTTTACCAAGCCCGGCAGCCGGAGAGGCGGAATGTGCTCCACTACCTGAGCGCAGAAGACGCCATCCAGGCTTTCATCGGGCAAAGAAGAAAGGTGCGCAAACAAATCAGCTTGAATGACATCGAGGCCTTTTTCGCGGCAAAGCAAGACCGATTCGGCGTCGCTGTCGACGCCGGCCGCTCCGATGCCGTTTTGCCGCATGATCTCCAGAAACTCCCCGCGGCCGCAGCCCAGATCGAGCACCCTCCGCCGCCCCTGGAATAAGGGGACGTAAAATATTTGGCTCTCCGCCACATGCGCCGCACTCCCGCGGAAGCGCTCGGCGAATCGGGCATAGTCTAGGTCCGCGAGATTCGCAGTTCCGTTTTCTGCCGCGGCAGGCGGGCTGGCGGAAACAGCGATATTCTGCGCCGCCGAGGGACCCCAGGCGCTCATTCGCTGCCGGATCAGGCGCAGCTCCGTCTGCATCTCCCGCTGGCGCTCGTATTCTTGCCGGATTTTTGCCAAATCGTCCCAAAGCCTTCTCTGCACGTCGAGGGTGGTCCGTTCAAGTGCCCGCAGGTAATCGGCGTGCTGGGATTTGATGTGCTCGCGGAAATTCGACTCGAGCAAGCTCACGCGATGCTGGAATGCGCCTTGCAATTCGGCGATCGACCGCAGCATTTGGATTTCGCTTTTGGTTGCTTTTTCCACCCATCCGGTTCGCCACTCGCTCACATTTCGGGCTGCATCAAGCGCATCCCGGGCCAACTGGGCTAGTTGCAAAAGGTTGCGGTTGTGCTCCTCCAAAACAGCCAGCGAGCGCTCCATATACTCGATGACGGCCCTGTTGAACTCAACTTGTTCCCGCACGTGCCATGCTAAAGCGCGGCTCACCGCTCTCTTAATTCCTTGAATAATGGAGTTCACTAGCCCCGGAGGACGGGGATTGACAGTGCCGATCGAAGCGACCTTCCCCAGGGCAGCGTCGCGAGCTTGCGCAGCTGCGATCAGCGAAGGCACGCAGAAATCCGGCACTCCATCAACCTGTTTCTGATAGCGGGCCCGGACGCGCTGGCGGATCTCCTCTACGACCGCCGCAATTTCCTCTGACGTCATAAAAGCGAGGGAACGTGCCTTAAAAATTGTAGCAGACGCATTTTTTGTTCAACTCCCGGGCCGGACGGCCGATACGAGGAGAGGGATCAGTGTATGATGACGTTTCTCGTAGCCGGGTCGGCGAGCCTTGCTGCTGGGACTCTGCCGTCTGCGCAGCAGCCTGGGTCCAGTCCCGAACGGGATTCATCCGTCCAAAACATTATGCAGGCCGGCGCCAAGCAACCTGGCAAACTCCAGAAACAAAACGCCTCCTTGCACGAAACACAGTTTTCCCAGCAAATCGCGCTCCAGCAATTGGCCCAGATCGACCGCCGCGTGCATGCCCACGAGCAAGCGCATCTGGCCGCCGCCGGCGCTTATGCCCGAGGAGGACCCAGCTATACATACACGACCGGCCCGGATGGAAAGCTTTATGCCGTAGGCGGCGAGGTTGACCTCGATGTTTCACCGGTTCCCGGCAACCTGCCGGCGACGATACAGAAAGCGATCGCGGTGCAGGCGGCGGCCGAAGCCCCGGAGGACCCATCCCCGCAGGACCGCCGGGTTGCCGCGGCAGCGGCTCAAATGATTGTGGACGCTCAACTCGAGTTAACCGTCCAGCGGGCCCGGCAAGCGAGGAACGCCGGCTCCAGACACGGTAACCCCAAGGCGTACTCGCCTCCGCCAGACGATACCGGTCTGCGGAACGCCGGCAATCAACTTGACCTCGTGGTTTGAGACCTGCCCTCAACAATCCGCGATGCCCTCGGCGGCGGCTCGATCGGCGAACCACGCCACATTTTTCCCCTCTCGATCGATCAATTGCGCCGGCCACCTCGCGGGGTTGTACTCGGGGCCCCAAATACGCTGGAGAATTTCGCGTTTCTCTTCTCCCGGAGCAAAAAACACAATTTGGCCTGCTGCGAGAAGCACCCCAGGCAGCAGCGTAATGCGCCAGCTCTTCAGTTTTTCCACGTAAACAGCCGCGGCGATCCCCGAGCGGTCTGCAAGCAGTGGCCCGTCAGGAAACAGGCTGGCTGTGTGGCCGTCAGGGCCCACACCCAGGTGCACGACGTCAAAATGCGGCAGGTCCGCCGCAGAGAGCCCGAAGAAGCTTCGCATCTCCGCCAGGTAGCGTCGTGCCGCCTCCTCCGGCTCCAGCTCCGCTTGGATCCGATGAATCTGACGGTGTGGAATACGTGCCGGCTCGAGCAGCAATTCGCGCGCGAGACGGTAATTGCTGTCGGCGTCGCCAGGCGGCACGGCGCGTTCGTCCACCCAAAAGAAGTGAACGCCATTCCAATCGAATTTCGCAGCCGCTAGCCGCGAGAAAAGAGCTTTCGGCGAGGAACCGCCGGACAGGGCGATTGAGGCCGATCCTCGTTTTTCGACCGCCGCCCGTAAAATTTGGAGGATGAACTGGGCGGCATCGGAAGCGGCGGCCTCGGTGGTTGGAGCTTGGCGCACCCGGGCAGACATCATCAACCGGCCTGCAAGTTTCGGGCGATCTGCACGGCCCGCTCCAGGCTCTCCTCAAACGCCGGATCACGCTGGGAGATCGCCAGTTCTTCTCCGAGCAGCATCAAGTCTGTCGGGGCAGGCAGGGACACGCGATTCATGACTGGATCGAGGCCTGCGGCCTCGATCCGAACCTCGCCGCATGCCTCGCTCACGCGCCCGATGGAGATTCGGGGCGCAGCGGCGGCTTCGCCACCCAGCCCGAAGGAGAGCAGGCTTTCCGGGGAGTCCAGGGAATCCTGGTGTTCCAAAGTCACGAGAGCCGGTCCGTTTGGCCGCTGGAAGGAGAGGATCTTTCTGCTCTCGGCGGCAGGCTGCGTTTTCTGCGGCTGCCAGCGCAGCCGTGACGTCACCCAGCCGGCGAAAAGCAATACCGTCGGCGGAATCCGGCCTGATTGGTCTTGGTATTGGATTGTTATGCGGTTGAAATCGGGAATGTGTGCGCGATACAGCCTGTTTTCGAAAACCTGAGCCAGCAACGCGCGCCAGCGGGTCAAGCGGGTCCAGCTCAAATCGGCAATCAGGGCCGGACTTCGCCGCTGCTGTTCGATCAGCGTCTCCAAGGCCTCGAGCGGGAGTTCGGCGGAAAACGTATCGAGAATAATCCGCCGCGCGGGCGCCGCCAGGCTTGGAAAAGCCGGCGAGCGGCGGGCGCGTTCGCTGGCGCACCAGAGCACCACAGGCAGATCGGCAGCTACCAGCGGCGTCACTACGCCCGGCACTTCGGCCAATGTCCGTTCCGAGCAGCGAATCACAATCTGTTCGCTGCAAATCTGCCGGCTTCCCGAAGGCATCCAGCAGCGGGCGTCTACATCCGCAGCAAGCTGTTCTGTATCACCGGCGGCCAGCAGGACGACAATGCTGCGGCTTGGATTGGCATGCAGCAACTCGGCGAGCATCTCCAGCACATCGTCCGATTCCCGGCTCTGATCGACAACCGAGAGCAGCGTGCGGCCGCAGGCGCGCATGACTTCATGGCCGTCTGCCACCGCATCGCGAGCCAGGGCGGCCCAGACCTGGTCGAGCCTCGCCCGCAATTCTTCGGGATCGATGGTCATCCGTTCCGCCAGCGGTGCCCGCGTCTTTCCAGCATGCGGTCAGCCTCCGCGGGCCCCCATGTCCCCGCCGGATAGTTCGGAAAATCGTGATTCTCGTTTTTCCACACGTCCAGCAACGGCTGAACAGCCGCCCAAGAAGCTTCCACCATATCCTGGCGGGTATAAAGCGTCGGGTCGCCGTCGATGGCATCCAGCAGGAGCGTTTCGTAGGCCGAGGGAGATCGGCCGCCAAAACTTGAGCCGTAGTTGAAGTCCATCGAGACGCCCCGAAGGCGCATGCCCGCGCCAGGCTCCTTGGAATGAAATTTTAAGGAAATGCCTTCTTCCGGCTGGATTCGCAGCACCAAAACGTTCGGCTCGGTAGCGGCGTCCGAATCGGGGAACAAGCGGTGCGGCGCCGGAGAGTACTGAATCACGATTTCGGTCACTCGCTTTGGCATGCGCTTGCCCGTGCGGAGATAGAAGGGCACTCCCGCCCAGCGCCAATTGTCGATAAAAAAAGTGACCGCGGCGTAGGTCTCCGTCTGCGAATCCGGCCGCACTCCCGGCTCCTGCCGGTAACCCGGAAGGCCGCGGCCTCCCACGCGGGAAGGTCCATATTGGCCAGCGACAGCTTCGATCAGGACCTCATCGTGGGTCAACGGGCGGATCGACCCCAGCACCTTAGCCTTCTCGTCACGAGACGAAGATGCGTCGAAACGCGCCGGCGGCTCCATAGCCACCGTCGCCAGGACCTGGAGCAAGTGGGTCTGCACCATGTCGCGCAGAGCGCCGACCTCTTCGTAAAAGGCGCCCCGCCCCTCCACGCCGATCGATTCGGCGGCGGTTATCTGTACTTGCCGGATGTAGCGGCGGTTCCAAAGCGGCTCGAAGATGCCGTTGGCAAAGCGGAAAGCCAATATGTTCTGAACCGTCTCCTTGCCGAGGTAGTGATCGATGCGATAAACCTCGTTCTCGTCAAAAACGCTATGAATCACGCCGTTGAGCTGGCGGGCGCTGGCCAAATCATGGCCGAAAGGCTTTTCAATAACGATGCGCCGCCAGCCTGAATGATCAGGCCCTGCCAGGCCCGATGCACCCAGATTTTTAACGATCGACGCGTAATAACTCGGCTGAGTCGAGAGATAGAACAGAACGTTGCCCGAGCCATGGCGGGCTTGGGAAATCTGGCGCAGGCGCTCCGCAAGGCGCGTATAGGCCGCCGGATCGTCGAAGTCGCCTTGCACATAATAGAGGCCCTGCGAGAAACCATCCCATACCGATTCATCGAGCGGTCCGGAGTCGGAGAATTCCGACACGGCCGCCTTCATCTTCGCTCGAAAATCTTCATCACCGATCGGCCTTCGCGCGACGCCCGCGACGGCGAAACCGGCGGACAAGCGGCGGTCGCGAGCAAGGTTGTACAGTGCGGGCAGCAATTTCCGCCGGGTCAAGTCGCCGCTGGCGCCGAAAATCACCATTACACAGTCCGAAGCTCCCTTTCTGAACCGGAGAGGGTCGAGGAAGGGGTTCGCGTCGAGCGCCGCGGCCGGCGAGCTCATGAGGCGAGTCTACTATAAGCGAAGGTTTGTACGCTTGCGGCCCGGAGAAAAGGCCTCTGCTCCGCAAGTTTTGGCGCAGGCGCAAACAGGCTTATCGCACCAGTACGAATTCAGCCGTCTCACGGTCCATGTGGACGTGAAAGCCCCCGCTCACAGGATGAACCCACAGGCCCACGCCGGCGTCAGGGAGAGGAAATTCCTCAGGCCTGGAGAACAGCCGGCCCGTAGACTCATCGACTCCGTCGATCAATTTCCCAATATGAACGTGGAGGTGGCACTGCGTGCGGGTGGTATCGGCGTTATAAGCCACGCCCCATCCCCCCGGCCACAACTGTTCCGCTTTGGCAATCGCGGCCTTCCAAAAATCGGCCCGCGCCTGAGGGCTGAGGTCGCCCAAGCGCTGTAATCCCTTGCCGTGCTGTAACGGGAGAGCGAGGGTCCGGTTGGGCTTGCGCGGATTGGCATCCTTCAAAAAGAAGACGCCGGAGGATTGCTTTTCGGCCTCGCGGCAGAGGCTGCAAGAGCGCTGATCGAGCGTAGCCGGGTCGGCGTGGTTGCACGCGCAGTCCACCGCCCTGACGGGAAAAGGCAGCAAAAAGAAAAAGAATAGGAGCGGCCGAACGGGCGGTTTCATCGCAGGGCGTATTTTTCCCGAACCAGAAAGAGATAGCACCCGATGCCGAGGACCAGCCAGAAGCCCACGGCCGCCAGCGGAGCATTAAATTTTCCTGTTTGCTCAACCAGCCAGCCAGTAATCCATGGAGCGGCAATGCCGGCGAGACTGGCAGCGGTGTTCTGTATACCCGCCACCCGGCCAAGGGCTCGAGCCGGTACCAGAGTTTGTGTAAGGGCCCAGTAGTTGGCCGTTGCCAGGCCCAGGCCGCTTAGCGAAAATACGGCAAAAAACAGAGTGGCCGGGGCCGAGTCGGCTACAGCGCCGATAATTTCCGTAAACGCCAGCAGGAAACCGACAATGATGAATGTCTTCCGCACTTTCACAGCGTTCCAGCCGCGGGCTATCAGCCGATCAGCCAGAAAGCCGCCGGCGATGGCGATGGTCGCCATGCCGCCGAACGACATGAACGTGTACCAGCCCGAATTGGTCAGGGAGAGGCCGTGGCGGTCTTTGAAGTACGTGGGCATCCAGGTCATACAGAAGTAGACAAAATACATGTAGCAGAACGTCGCGAGAAAAGTTCCCCACATAACGGGACTGGAGGCCATCACGCGCCACGAGAAGGAGGGAACCGAGGCTTCGGAATGCTTCGAGCTTGAGTTCCCGCCGGCGTCGTTTTGGACCAGAAGCACCCATGGAATCAGCCACAGGAGGCAGCCCGCCCCGGTGAGCAGGAACATCCGCTGCCAGCCGTAGTCCCTGACCAGGTAAGCCGCCAGTGGAGCGCCGATCGCCGGCCCATACTTGGTGCCGGAAAAATAAATTCCCAAAGCGAGGCCGCGCTGCTTTTCCGGAAAATGCAAACCGATGTAACGCAGGCTGGCAGGAGTGACAATGGATTCACCGATCCCCAGCAAGAGCCGCACCGCCAGCAAGCCCGTGAACGTGGCTACCAGGGCCGTGCTCGCTGAAACAAGGCTCCAGAACAGGAAGGCGGCTGTGTAAGGCCATTTCACCCCAAAGCGATCGACGACCCAGCCGGCCGGCACCTGAAGCGCCGCATAAAACCAGAAAAATGCAGAGAGCACGACTCCCGCCGATTCCGCCGTCAGCGAAAGCGATTGCCGCACCGCCGGTAAGGCGGTCGAAAGATTGATGCGGTCGATGTAAGCGATGACGACGCCGACCGTTAGCAAGCCCACTACGGGCCAGCGCATCGAGCGCGCAGGAACGGCAGCAACGGCTACGGCTGGGTCGGCCACGGATTCATCATTTTAGCCGAAACCCGGTAAATGGAAACACCGGAAGTCGCCGGACGGGAGGCTGCGCCATGACTGGGCGATCGCCGCCGGCACGGCCCCGCAGGAAATCACCATTCTGCTTTTAAAGCATCGCTATACTCAAGACATGGCTTGTCGCACGGCCGGTCATCCCGCAGGGCGAACGGCGCGTCTCCTGGCTGTGGGCGCGTGTCTCCTGGTTTGGCCGCCGGCCAGCGCTCAGAACAGCAGCGTTGTAGAGGGCGCCAGCTCCGGCGCCGCTGCGTACCGTCTCATCGATGAAGTAGCGAACACCCCCACGCTCGAAAGCAACCTGCGGGTGCTTTGCGACGAGATCGGCGGCCGCCTGCCGGGCAGCGACGCCATGCGCCGCGCGATCTCCTGGGCGATTGACGCCTTTCACAAAGCCGGGCTGACCAGCGTTCATACGGAAAGCTTTTCGGTTCCGAATTCCTGGGCCGAAGGGGCGACGCGAGCCGAAGTGATATCGCCGGTGAGGTTTGTGATTCATGCCGCCGCTACCGGGTGGTCATCGCCAATACCCAACGGCATTGAGGCCGAGGTTCTCAGCGGGCAGCGCGGCGAGGAAGGCGAGGTCGAACGCCTGGGCGCTGCCGGCAAGGGCAAAATCATCATCATCGGCTCTGAACCTCTGAACAATTTTCAGGATTTGGGCATGGAGCAGCGGCGCGCCACGATTGCCATGCGGGAGGCGGAAAAAATCGGCGCGGCAGCCGTTCTGTTCATGTCCACGCGGCCTCAGGGACTGCTGTACCGTCAAGCCAACCTGGTGGATGGGCGCCTCGATAAGCTGCCGAGCGCAGTCGTGGCGCGCGAGGACGCCCAAAGGCTTCTGCGTCTGCTGGAGGCGGGCAGGCGGGTGCGGATGCGGCTGGCGCTGCCCAACAAAATCGGCGGGCCGTTTCAAGCGAAAAACGTGGTGGCTGAAATACGCGGGGCCGAAAAACCGGCCGAAGTCGTCATTGTCGGCGCTCATCTCGATTCCTGGGATCTCGGAACCGGCTGCCTGGATAACGGCTGCAACGCGGCGCTCGTCATCGAAGCAGCCCGGGCGATACAGGCTGCACATCTGCGGCCGAAGCGGACGATTCGCTTCATTCTCTTCGATGGCGAGGAGGAAGGGCTGCTTGGTTCGCGCGCATATGTCGCGCAGCATCGCGCCGAGCTGGATAACATCGTCGCGGTGGTGATCCATGATATGGGCAGTGGCCGTATCTCCGGCTACTCGCTCGGCGGGCGCGGCGAAATCGAGCCGGCGCTCGACGAGATCATGGGGCCGGTGAATTATCTCGGAGCCACCAATCACACCAACGACGCTTTTTTCGGCACTGATCATTTCGACTTCCTGCTGCAAGGAATCCCCACGCTCGTCGCCAATCAGGACACCACGGTCTACGTTCCTAACTATCACGCCCAATCCGATGATTTCGACAAAGTTGATCTGAAGGAATTGAAGGATCAGGCCACGATTGCGGCCGTGACGGCCTATAACATCGCGGACCGCCCGGATCGCTTGGGCAAGCGCCTGACGCGGGCGCAGATCGCCAGACTCCTACGCGAGACACGACTCGACGAGCAGCTCAAGTTTCTGGGGTTGTGGCAAGAATGGGAAAGCGGCCGGCGCGGCCGGCGCGATGGCGGCGACTCGTCCGCGCGATGATCACTCAAAGAGCGGCAACTGTGGGTCTTCGGGCGCGATTGCGGGCAGATACTGGCGAGGGCTGCTTGCCAACCCGTGCCGGGAGCGTATTCTCGCCACTCTTTCGCGAATCATATTCGCATACTCGCCGCGGATATACGGACTGTGCGCGAACCGAGCGCGGTAACGCGCGGCCAGCTCGGGAAACTCTGCCTCTAGGAATGGAAAAAATACCTTCTGGGCCGAAGGCATCAGAAACAGGATTCCACCGCCCAAATACTGCGCACCCGCCTCGGCCGCGGCGGCAGCCACAGCGTCGAGATTGGTCACTGCGTCGGTAAGCCCGGGAAGAATCGGGTTCAGAAAAACACCCACGGAAATGCCGGCCGATGCGAGAAGCCGGACTGCCGCCAGCCGCAGATCGGGGCGCGGCGCACGCGGCTCGAGCTTGCGTGCCAGCGCTGCGTCGGTGGTTGTGACCGTCATGTTGACGTGCAACACATTCGACCGGGCGATGCTCACCAGCAGGTCGATGTCGCGGGCAATAAGGTTGGATTTCGTCGTGATCGAAAGCGTCCAGCCGCGCTCGCCGGCGAAAACCTCCAAAATGCTTCGCGTGACCCCGTAGCGCCGCTCAGCCGGTTGGTACGGATCGGTGCTCGTTCCCATTGCGATCTCGCCTGCCGGGAGCCGGCGCAGCTCCCGGCGCAGAATCCCGGCCGCGTGGGCCTTGACATAGATCTTCTGCTCGAACAGGTTTGCGTCTTCCATGCCCATGAATTCATGTGTATAGCGGGCGTAGCAGTACCTACATCCAAATTCGCAGCCGCGATAGGGGTTGACCGTGTACGGGAACGGCATGCGCGGGCTGGAGCATTTGTTGAGAATGCTGCGGCACTCCAGTTCGTAATACGCCACCTGCGACTTCGCTTCCGTGCAGGGGCTGCTCGCCGCCAGCCGCGCAATACCGACGAGGGGTTCCGGGGCGGGAAACAGCATCTCTTTATGTTCGCTTTTTATTCGCCCAGAGTCAAGCCGGCCAAGCCCCCATCAGAGTACACTGGGGAGGCGGGCGCCGTCGCGTCCCGTTGCCATGAAGAGGTTTCTCCGGCTGTTGCGAGAGGCGGCGGTATCGGCCTTCTATAACAAGTGTTTCGACACCGCAAAGAGCGCGGCATATTCCTCTATCCTTTCGTTTTTCCCGGCTCTTATGGTAACAGCAGCGTTTCTCAGCGGCCACGTTTCCGCCGTGGTGGATGAGATATCGATCGCACTCGGGCGCGTGCTGCCCCCGGATGCGTACGAAGTGGCCGAGCAATACCTGAAGGTTCAAGGCGCTCGCGCCCATGGCCTGCTTGCCGGGGCATGGTTCGTGGCCATTTGGTCGGCGTCCAACGTAATATCCTGCTTGATTCAGGGTTTTCAAACCGCGTACAAAGTGCGGGTGAACCGCTCCCTCATCAAGAGCCGGTTGGTAGCGCTGGCGCTGCTGCCGATCTCGGGCGTCCCGCTGCTGCTGGCGACCTTACTATTATTTTTCGGTGAACAGGTTGCGAACTGGCTGGCAGTTCATTTCATCGAAGCCCGATGGTGGCTGGCGCCGGCCGGAATGGCTGTGCGCTGGAGCGTTGCGTTCGCAACGAGTGTCTTTGTGATCGGCCTGCTGTATCACGTCGGTTCCGGCCGCCGGCAGCAATGGCGCTTGGTTTGGCCGGGAGCCGTGTTGGCGACCGGAGCCTGGCTGGGGGCGACGCTGGGTTTTGCCTGGTATGTCCGCAAGATGGCTCGATATGGCGAGCTTTACGGCAGCATTTCGACCGCTGTGGTGCTGCTGATCTGGATGTATATCGTGAACCTGGCTGTGATCTACGGCTGCGAATTCAATGCCGCTTATGAGCGGGAACTGAGCGCCGCAGAAGCTCCGGCTTCTTCCGGGTAACCGCTATGGATCGCCAGCATGGCGCCATGGCGCGGCCCGACTGAAAGAAACGAGCCCCGGTGTCAGAAGTTGGTTTGAGAGGCCGCTGACTGGCCGTCTCCATTCAGCAGAGTGACCGAAGCTCCGGTCACGGCGCCGGGATCCCCTTGAACCGTAAAAGGCAGCGTCAGCTTGAACAAACTCCCGAAAGAGGCGGCTGCCGAACTGGCGAACCAGTTTGTGAAGATCGAGCCGACATCGACTGAAAGCGCCGTGGTCTGGAGATTCGCCCCCGCGGCCGGGTTAAATTGAACTCGCACTGTGTTGACTTCCCGGCTGGTGGCAAAAGCAATGATAACCAGTTGCAGGGTCGAACCAGAGCGCGTCGCCGTTACGCTCTGGATCACCGGCGCTGACCGCGCAATCGTGAGCGCGCCCACAGGAGCAGGCGATGGCGTTACGTCAGTCCCGCCCGCGCTGAAGGTTGCGGTCAGATTTATACTCCCCGCCACCGTCCCGGTTTGGAGCCCAATCTGGGCGACATTGCCGGGAAATTGAGCGGCCGTCGCGCCGGCAGGGATTGTGAACGCGACACAGCGGCCCGCTGGACCGTTGAAATTCGAACAAGTGCCGCCGGTTGCAAATTGGATCATAGGATCATCCGGAGCCCCCGCGGCATTCGGCGAAAAGCTGATCACAAGCTGGCCGCTGATAGGCGCCGCATAGCTTTGGGCCAGGCTGATCGTGATGTTAGGCTGCTGCGCCGCGGAGAAAACGCCGCTCGTGATCGTTACGCCGGATACGAGACCTGTGCCGGTGAGATTGAACGTTTGCCCGTTAACAGTCAAACTCGCGCTCGCTCCGCCCGGAGCCGCCGGAGTGAAGCGGATCGTAAACGCCAGAGAATCCCCAGAGAGCACATTGGCCGGCATTGCCGGCAGCCCCAAGAGCGCGAAGCTTCCTGCGCTGACGCTGATGCTGTTGATCGCAGCCGGGTTCGCGCCCGTATTCTTGATAAAAAATTGCGTCGTGCTGTTGGAACCCACGGCTACCGGCGGCAGAGGAACCGTCCCGCCGGCCTGCACGGCCGTAGCCGAGGGATTACTCTGGCCGAAAAGAAAGGCGAAGCTGGGCGCCACGCCGGTTCCCTTCAAAGTGACGGTCTGCGTCACGTTGCCGGCGGCAAATGTCGCGGAGCCCTGTGCGGGGCCTAAGCCCGCCGGCGCAAAGGTGATCGTCACTGTCTGATTCGCGTTCGGCGCCAGATTGAAGGTGGTCGCTGAAAGCGAAAACGGGCCCGTCGCGCTCCCCGTCACACTGGCCTGTACGCCTCCGTTGTTGGAAACCGCCACACTGGCCGTGGCCGAGGATCCGACGGCCACATTTCCAAAGTCGATGGCGGAAGGCGTCACAGTAATGCTCACGGGAAGCTGGCCTTGCCCACTCACCGCCAAGGTCAAAGTGGTTGTGACCGGAGACGCGCTTCCGGCGCTTGTCAGCGTAAAAGTAACGGTTCCGGACTGCGGCCCTACGGA
>DASREK010000258.1:0-5831 GCA_035652135.1 Bryobacterales bacterium
TTTCGGCAGGAGATCGCGGATACCGTGGCCGATCCGCGCGAGGTGGAATCTGAGCTCCGGTATCTGGCGGCCGTGCTCACGAGGAAATAGCTACCACGGATACGAGTGCGCCCGGGCGATGCGCTTCTGCACCTCAACCTCTCGGAACGCATCTTGCGGGAATGCAAGTTGCCGGCGCCACTTTACGGTGTTACGCCCGACCTGCGGATATGATCAGGCTCTTTCCACGAGTCGACCAGCTTCCGGAGTTGAGGCTGATTTCATAACGGGGTAAAAACCCGTATTTGGATGATCGCCAAACGCTTGAAAAACAACGACTCCGGTGTGAGCGAGGCGTGATCTAATTGCTTCTAAAGATTTGATAATAAAGGAGATATGGTAGCGCTAACGGGATTCGAACCCGTATTTGAGCCTTGAGAGGGCTCCGTCCTAACCCTTAGACGATAGCGCCGTCTTCCCGGTTTGCGAAGCTCGCCGCCAGCCACGAGCCTGGGACTGGCGTGACTTGCCGGAAACTAGCTCCATTGTAACCCAACTCGTAAAACGGCGATCAGGGACGCTTTTGGAAATGTGCAGCCCGGATTGCGGACGGCGGATGCGGTTGCCGCCATTTCCTACAGCCGTAGAGCGTTCCGGCTCTGCGTCCCAGTGGCGTGAATCGAGCCGGGACAGGCCGCCGCATCCACGGGCAGTGGATTGGAAAATGATTGGCCGCGATTCTGCCCGCATGGCCGAGGCCTCCAGTAAATCGGTTTTAAAAAGCGATGGGCCCCGGCTCCCGCCAGGGCAACCCGAAATCGGGATGCGAGTCTTGCCCGTCAGTGAATCTTTTCCGCCAAACTGAAGATCGGCAGATACAGCGATACGAGAACGAAAGCGACGAAAACGCCCATTACAAGCATAATCAGCGGCTCGATCAGCGACAGAGCCGCGGTCATCCGTGTATTGACGTCTTCTTCGAAAAATTCAGCCACGCTGTTTAGCATGGCGGGAAGCGCGCCCGTCGACTCACCCACCTCAATCATCTCCACGGCAAGCCGCGGGAAGATGCCGGTTTGCTGCAATCCTGCGGAGAGCGGCCGGCCTTCCCTCACAAGCTTGCCGGCGGAGCGGATGGAGTTGCGCAACAGTTGATTTCCCAGAGAGTCTCCGGAGGTTTCCAGGGCCTGCAAGAGGGGAATACCGCCCACCAGCAGCGTGCTCAGCACGCGGGAGAACTGCGCTACCTGATACTTGATCCAAATGTTGCCGAACAGGGGCAGCCGCAATTTCAGCCGGTCAAACTGCGCTTTCGCGCGTTCGGTGCGCAGCCATAGGGAAAACAGAAATACCGCCAGGACGGCTCCGGCTGCGAAAAACAGGATGTGTTTCTTGGCCGCCAAGCCGATGTACACCAATGCCTGCGTCATCGGCGGCAGTTCGGCTTGCATGCTGGCGTAAAGCTCGGCGAAATTCGGCACGACGTAGGTGACCAGAAATATCACCAGCCCGGTCACCAGCACGATCAACAGGGACGGATACAGCAGCGAAACCAGCACTTTCTTCCGGACAGCCAGCGCCAGCTTCTGGTAATTCACATAGCGTTCGATCACCTCGACCAGGCTGCCGCTTTTTTCGCCCGCCATGATCGAAGTCGTGTAAATCGGAGGGAACGCTCCCTGCGCCCGCATCGCGTCGGAGAGCAATGCGCCGCTTTTCACGTCTTCCCGCACCTGGCGAATGTATTCCGCCAGCTTGGGACTGCTAAGAGAAGAAGAAAGGAGCTCGAGCGATTTCAGAATCGGCAGCCCGGCTCGAATCAGCGTCATAAACTGCTGATTGAAGATGAGGAATTGCGCGAGGTCGAGCTTCTTAGGGCGCCGAAAACCGCCGGAAAGCACTCCCGCCCGGCCGCGAGGCCGGATCGAATAAACCAGAAAACCTTTCTGCGAGTAGCGGTCGCGCAGCTCCACTTCGGACACGGCGCTCTCCACTTGCTGCCGCACCTGGCCTTGGGAGTCGGCGTATTTAAGAACGAATTCAGCCATTCAACAACCTGCCCGGATGCGGTCCGCCGTTTTCGCCCGCGCCCTCCGCCGCCTCGCCGTCATACTGAAATTGACGAACGCCGGCCGTCCGGCGTGGATGTAAGTTGGAGTCTGGCGGGCGTATACTGTGACCGTCCGGAAGGGCAAATGGAAATTCCGGCTGCAAGGGAGGCGTGAATGTTCCATCTTTTCCGATATGTCGCTTTCTCGCTCACGGTTTGCGCGACGGTGGCATTGGGCCAAAGCGCTCCGGCGATGCGGACCCGCTATTTGACAAGCCTGACCAACACGGAGATCGAAGAGTACCTCAAGCGAAATGACATAATTTTTGTGCCGGTCGGCAACGTGGAGGTGCATGGGGGACTGCCGACGGACTGTGAATACGTCGGTCCCCTGGCGTTCGCACAGAGGATGGCGGAAGAGGCCGACGGGCTCGTCCTTCCTTACCTGGCCTACTTCTTCCCTGGCGGAACTGTGGTCGGAAAGGGAACAGTATATGTCACGCCATCGGAAGGGCTGGCCTACCTGAAGGTAATCGCCCGCTCCTTGCTGCGCCAGGGCTTCCGTCGCCAGATTTATCTGACTGGGCATGGTCCCTCCCCCCAGACGGTCAGCCCGCTAATCCGCGAATTTTTCGATGAGACGAAGGATCCCATTCTGTACATTGAGACCGGCGGTCTGCTGCGGAAAGTGAAGGGCGACTTCAACAAGGCGCTGTTTGGCGCGTATTCGATCGTGGGCCGGCTGGAGGACATCCCTCTGAATGTCACGCAGGTGATGCCGGAACACCCGAGAGACGCCAGCCTGAGCAAGCTCCAGGAACTCGGTCCGGCAAGCGGAGCAATCGGAGCATATTTCGGAGATCCGGGAGAGCATGGCGGACTGGCGAAACCGATCACGGCCGAGCAGCGCGCCGCATGGGCCAAAGAAGGCGTTGCGATGATCAACGCCGCCGTCAAAGCGGCGGACATTCAAAGCATCGTCCAGGCCATGCGGGACCATGACAAATACACGCGCGAAGTGATTCTGCCTAAGTACGGAGATATCTTACCCAAGTGAGGGGGCGTATTTATGCAGCGCGGAACTTCGCCGGGAGCGCATTTTCGCGGCGTCCGCCATGGAACAATGCGGGCTTAGCGCACCCACAGTCGCCGCAGGGTATATCCTTTACGCCCGGCCAATTCAGCCAGGTTCAGTACAATGGCCAGCGCCAAGAGGCCGGGCCACAAGTCCATAGCGGTGGTGACGGAGCGATTCCCGGCGTCAAATACCTGGTTCGGCGCGGGGTTAAACCGGCCCCCTGTGGATTCGGCAATCTGCCGCAGCAGTTCGGGGTTCGACCCGTATTGCGTCAACTCGGGCTCTTCGCGGTAGTAGCCGACTTCCGGAAATTTTGCGACGTCGCTCGCGGGCCGGATCCGGAACAAGCCGCGTAGAGCATCTATCTGCAAGCGGCCCTCGTAGGTCAGCGCCGCAACGCGGCGGAGAGGCACAGCTTTTCGAAAGCCCTCCGGTCCCAGAACGTACAAATCGGGCAGCGGATTGGGCGCTTCCGCGCCCGGCCGGAAACGGTACCGAACTACAATTTGGTTGTTTGCCGCATCGAAATCGGCTGTAGCCTCGGTTTCCGCCGCGCGCGGCAATAGATCGCGGAGCACATTGGTCCACAGCCTGTCATAGCCGGGCCAATCCACCCAATTCGCCGCCCAGCGCGCCTTCGCATCCGAGGTGAAAACGGCGGCCCGCCCTAACCCGTATTGCCACCGCACCAGCAGCGGATCCTTGCCGTCCACCTCGAGAATCGTTTCCGCCTGCGGCTTGGCGGTGAATTTCAAGTAGCCCAGCAGCGGCGGCGCCTTCGCCATGCCGACATCTTCCAGAATTTCGGCATCCCGCAGAACGCTGACGTTGACAGGCTTTTCCACGGCCGAGGAGCCGGTGTGCTCCATCACGTCGCGCAGCACAAGCTGCTGAAGCCCTTCGAACTCCCGCAGAAAATACGATTTGCCCTTGGCGAGCGCCGCGAGGCGCTCCAGGTAGAGCCGGTTCACGTCCTGGCCAAGGCCGATAGTAGAAATCGTAACTTGGTTGTCGGAAGCATCCTTGGCCAGCGCCATGCTGTCGCCTTCCTCGGAGATGCCGTCCGTGAGTAGAACTATATGGCGGTAGGGCGCCTTGACGCGCATGATCTGGCGGTAAGCTTCACTCAGGGCGGGCGCGATCTGCGTGCCGCCGTCGGCGGTGATCCCGGAGATCAGCCGCTTGATCTGGGTCAGGTTGTCCGCCTTGCGGACCGGGACCACCCATTGATAAGAGTTATCGAAGATCAGCACTCCGACCTGGTCAATCGGCCGCAGATTCTCGACCACGCCCAGCGCAGAAAGCCGGGCCAGCTCAATTTTTCGTCCCTCCATCGACGAGGACTTGTCCACGATCAGGATGACGGCTGTGCCGTCCGGCGTGCGGGGAGGGGAAAGGGTGGCGGGGAGCATCTTATCCAGCGGATCGTTTTCCTGCCTGCGGTCGGAGTAAATATTGTTTTCCCCGGCCACCACGGCAAACCCGCCGCCGTCGCGCACATATTGCTCGATGCGCTGCTTCTGCTCGGCCGGCCAGGACTCCAGGTCCTCGTTTACGGCCAGCACGATCTGGTATTGCGACAGGTTCGCCGGGAGCGGAAAGCCCCCCGCGCTTGAGCCAGGGCCGGACATTTCCGAAATATCGAAGCGGGCCGCGTTGAGCACCTGCCGGAGGTGCCTGTTGACCTCTGCCGGATCCTGGGTAAGCAGCAGAAGCCGCGGACGGCGGAGCGAGACGACGCGGTCAAACCGCACCTGCCCCAGCTCCGGAGAGGTAATCACGCCGCTCACAGGCATCGCACCCGCCGCGTCAATCTGCGCCCGCACCCGGATTGTGTTCGGCCCCTTTACGAGCTGCACCTGAGCCCGCCCGATGGACTTTCCTTCCGCCGTGATCTCCACTTCCGCCGGCGAAGGCTGCGGGCTGGCCACCACAGCTTCAATGTGAAATTTCTCGCCTGTAAAGGCCTGCGCCGGCATCGAAATGGATTGCAGCTCCAGGCTGGGCGGCTGGGAGCCGGCCAGCGCGTAAGTATCGACGGGGATGCCCAGAAGGCGGGCCTGGTAAATGGCGCGCTCCACGCTGCCGGTGTTCTCGAGCCCGTCCGAGACGAGCAATATACGCGGCACACGGCCTTCCGAGAGCCGGGCTATGGCGTTGCGGATGGCGGCCTCGAGGTTCGTCGCCCGGCCATCGGAATGCAGCTCGAGATGGCTGGGGTTCTCATCGGGCCGCAAGCTGCGGGTTTGGGCTGCAAAAGGAATCACGTGCAGGCTGTTTTGGCCCCGGGCCGCATTCACGCGTCCGATCAGCTCGGATTCCTTGCGCAGATCGTCCAAAGGAATGCTGGCGGAGGTGTCCGCCAATAGCCCCAGCGCCACTTTTTTCTCGAACACGGCCAGCTTTGGCTGCGCCAAGGCGATCACCACCGCCGCCAGCAGCAACGCCTTGAGAAGCAGGGCGAAGCGGCGCTCCGTTCTGGTCCATTCCCACAGCGCCCAGAGTGCCGCCGGAACCAGCAGCGACAGAACCCAGAGATGGAGGAACGTCACGATCGGACCTCCTGGGGCGCCGCCGTATGCGCCGCCCGCGAAGAGGCGCCATTTTCCGGCACGGCCGCGGCGCCTTCCCCGGCCGGAGCAGAAGCGCGCCTGGCAGATACCGGCAAAATCGGGTGGCTGCCGTAAAGGATATATTCAATCAGCAGGCCCAGCGCCCCCGCGG
>DASREK010000259.1:0-20052 GCA_035652135.1 Bryobacterales bacterium
GGGCGTGTTCATGTAATTAAAGCCGGGCGTCTTGATGCGCTCAGCGTACTCGAGCACGTCGCTGAGCGGCGAGGTTCCGCTCTTGATGGCCGCTCCGAGCGATTTTTCCGCGATATTGGTGAGTCCACCCGCCTTGTTGCCCGGCGACGGATTATCGTCGAAGCTCGCTCCGAACCATGCTACATACGTCTTGTACCATTCGATCTGCCGGAGCAGCTTTTCACCGATCTGTCGAGTGCGGGCGCGGCGCGTAAGCAGGTGTTCGGCGCCGTAGATCTCGGGAGTTTCGGCTAGCACGCTGACGCCGCCCTGCTTGACCAGCAGATCCGAGCAGTAGCCCAGAGCCGGGTTCGCCGTAACGCCGGAGAATCCGTCGGACCCCCCGCAATTGGTTCCGAGAACAATTTTCGAGACGGGGACCTCGACCCGCTCGATCCGGCTTGTCTGGTCGATTAGCTCGCGCACAGCCTTCGCGCCATCCTGCACGACATTACGCGTGCCGCCGCTCTCTTGCAGGGTAAAGCCGCGCCGGTTGCCATTGCCGCCCTCGCGCAGGTAGTAACTGATCTGGTTGACCTCGCAGCCGAGGCCCACGATGATGGCAGCCGCGACGTTGGGGTGATCCATCACCCCGTCGAGCGTGCGCCGCAACTGCTCGGTATCGGGTCCTTCGCTCTGCCCGCAGCCGTCTCCATGGGGAAACGAGACCACGCCGTCGATCGGGCAGCCGCGGAAATCATAGGATCGAAACGCGGCTTCGATCTCGCTGACCGCATGGGCGGCGCAATTGCTGGCGCCGGCCACGGCGATATAGTTGCGTGTTCCGACCCGCCCGTCCGGCCGCGGATAGCCGAGAAACGTCCGGGGCTCGGCGAGCGGGATATCGCTCAGATCGGAAACATTGCTGCAAAAAGCCCAGTCGCGTTCCTTTACGTCGAACTGAAGATTGTGGGTGTGCACCCACTCTCCGCGCCGGATGAGCTGCCGCGCCGTTCCGATGTCTTCGCCGTATTTATAAACCGGAGAGCCCTGAGGAATGTCCGCTATTGCAACCTTGTGGCCCATCGGCACGCTGTTCAGCAGCCGGACGTCGACGCCTTCAAAAGAAATGACGTCGCCCGCCTCCAGATTGGCTCGCGCCACAGCGACGTTATCGCGGCTGCTCAGCCGCAACAGCGGGTTGTCCGGCTTCACGCGGCCTTGCAAGGTTACAAGTTCCATAGATTTTTTACGCAATTTATTTTCCCAGAAAGGGTTCCGCGCAGCAACCGCCGATAACCTTTCGCGGGATCCGTCGTCTATGTAATCAGAGGACGAAATGAAACTGAAGCTGCGATACTGGATCCTCTGTGGAGCGCTCGGTATGACCCTGCTTTCAGCCGCGCGGTCCGTTTCGGCTTCTTCGGCCTATCAGGCTTACCTAGCCGGCCGCTCTTCGGGAGCGGTGCTTTTCTCCATCGTACAGGCTTTTGGGATGCAGGCGTCTCGCTGTGAGCCTCCGCACCATATTCCGGCCCGCCTCTCCTGTACTCGCTGCCGCCGCTGATCGAGTCCCTGCCGCTTCCCAACACGCCGCTCGGATTGCGGGTCTCCGGGACAATCGGCTATTCTTCAATTGATCGGACGCGCATGTCTCAATTTTCCCTGAACTTTCTTCCTGAGCGCAGAGTCTATTCGATCAGCGAAATCAACGCGGCAATTCGCGAAACACTCGAGGGAGCCTTTGACGACGTCTGGGTGGAAGGTGAAATATCCAATTGCCGCCAGGCCCCGAGCGGCCACTACTACTTCACGCTGAAAGATGATCAGTCGCAGCTTCGCTGTGTTTTTTTCCGGCAGAACGCGCGCTTTCTGCGGTTCAAGCCCGCCGACGGTCTGGCGGTGCTCGCGCGGGGGCGGATCGGCGTGTATGAAGCGCGCGGCGAATACCAGCTTTCCGTCGACCACCTCGAGCCGCGCGGCGCCGGCGCCTTGCAGCTTGCCTTCGAGCAACTGAAAAAAAAGCTGGCTGCGGAAGGGCTTTTTGACGCAGCGCGCAAGCGTCCCCTGCCTCTTTTTCCGCGCACTATTGGCTTGGTCACTTCACCGCGGGGCGCAGTCATCTCCGATATGCTGCGCATACTGGAGCGCCGCTTTTCCGGTTTGCATTTGATCCTTTATCCCGTCCGCGTGCAGGGAGACGGAGCGGCGGCGGAAATTTGCGAAGCCATCCAATATTTAGGCGGTCAAAGGGCGCGGCGGCCCATCCCTGGCATTCCGCCCGACTTGGTCATCGTCGCGCGCGGCGGCGGCTCGCTCGAAGACCTTTGGCCTTTCAATGAAGAGAGCGTGGCGCGCGCCATCGCTGCCTGCCCCGTGCCAGTGATTTCCGCCGTTGGCCACGAAACCGATTTCACCATCGCCGATTTTGTCGCCGATCTCCGGGCGCCGACCCCTTCGGCCGCCGCGGAACTGGCGATCCGGGAACGATCAGAATTTATTGAGAGAATCGCCGGTCTCGAAGATCGTCTCGGCCGCGCTGCCCGCTATCATTGCAGCACCCGGCTTCGCCGGCTCAGTGAAATCGGCATCGAGCGGGTCCTCAGCCTGCTGCGCCGGCGCATGGACCGCGCCAGCCAGCGCACCGACGATCTCGATTATCGCGCTCGCGAGCATATGCGCCGCCGGCTGCTCGAGGCCGAACGCCGGCTGTGGGAGGCCGATGCGCGGCTGCTGGCTCACGACCCACGCCGCCATCTGGCCAGCCAGCGGGCTCGCCTGGAGCAGTTGCGGACGGCGGCCGACCGCCTGATACATATGCGCCTGGCCCGCCTTTCGGGCAGGCTCGAATCCCTCGGCGCGCAACTGGGTCATCTCAGCCCTCTGCGCGTGCTCGAGCGCGGCTACGCAATTGTGCAGGACGAAAGCGGAATGCTCCTCCGGCGCGCGTCGGAAACCTCTCCCGGACGCAACTTGCGCGTACGGCTGCACAAAGGAAGTCTGGATGCGCAGGTGCTGCGGGTCGACGCCGGGGCGGCGGAAAGCAGCGATTCCCGGCCGCATCACGGCGGGAAATAGCCCTTGCGGGCGCGGATTTTTATGTCGGCTCCTTTGAGGTTGACGGCCACCTTCACGCTGCGGAACTTCCGGTCAGTAAAGGGTGTGGGCGGCGTGTAGCCCAATATGTATTGGTGCTCAATATCGCCCGCGAGATTGGTGATCGCCTGGTAAAGCTTGCCGGAGAGCTCGGCGGCATAACCGCCGGTGCCGACTTTATAGGCATAGTTGCCTTCGTCGGAAGGAGTGGAAAGGTAGCCTGAGACGTCCTTGTGAAGCCCCTGCAAAGGCCGCTCGATGCGCCCGCCAGTTTCTTCGGTGAGCCGCACCAGGTTCTGTTCCTCGTCGTTCGTGAACCCGTAGCCGACTGTGCTTACAGCATAGATGACGACCTGCGCCCGCTGGGCCGCCTCCAGGACCTGATCGAGCGACACCTTGCTGTTGTTGTCGTGGCCGTCACCGACGATGATCAGCACGCGCTTGGGCTCGTTAGGCTGTCCTTTTACGGAGAAATACTTCGTGCAAGCCGTATAGATCGCGTCCAGCATCGCGCTGCCGCCGCCCGGCTTCAGGCTGCGCATTTTGTCCGCGATAAGCTGCCCGTCGGACGTGGGCTTCACCAGAAAATCGGCTTGCGTGGAGTAGGCGCCTAAGAATCCCCTGTTTTGGTTGTCACCCGGCAGAAGCACAAAGGCCAAATCGGTGATCGCTTCCTGATAGGTCTTGAAGTAAAGGCGAGCCGAGTTGCTGATGTCCAGCAGAAAACCGACCACCACCGGCATTTTCGGATCGCGGGAGAAATAGCGAACCTCCACTTGCTTGCCGTCTTCCCACACAGTGAAGTCCTTCTTCTCCAGATCGGTAATGAAACGGTTGTTTGCATCGGTAACCGTCACCGGCACGTTGACGACGTTGACCTGGACCTGGATGTTCGGCTGTGAAGCATTCCCAGGAGCGGCCGTTTCTCCGGAGTTCCCGCCAGCCGGCGCTTGAGCCCAGCCAGGAAGAACTGCGAATAGCAGACAGGCCACAAGGCGCTTGGTGAACATAGCCCACCTTCTCGGGACTATTGTAGCCGATCTGCCAACCTGCGGAATACCTACTGCGGAGCTCCGTCCACGGCCCGGAGACGAAAGTCCACACGCCCTTATCAGAGGGAACACTCACACATGGCGCTTCATCTGCTGCTTTGAGCCGGCCGGGGCTCCACGGCGTCCCGTATGGATTGCGATCGGCTCAGTCGTTCGGAGGATACAGGCTGTTTCGATTCAATCCAGCGCGGAGCCGCCTCGCGCTCTTCGTCCGGGCGGTTCATTGTGAACGCCGCGCTGACTTGCTCTCCGGCCAGCCACCAGACGCTGAAACTGTTGGTCGTCAAATCCCCACGCTCGACAATGTTATCCGCGCCTGCGGGGTCTCCCCAGAACTCGTAGGAAAGATCAAAGACGTCCGAGAAAAAATAGGGCACATGCACGAAAGGGGAGCGATTCCCCAGCAGAATCCGGGCGCAGTGCCGCCCTTGCGATACCGCATTATCCCAGTGCTCCACGCGGCGCCGCTTGTGGAACAGCGTGTCGTAATAGTTCGCCACATCGCCTGCCGCATAAACGCCGCGGCGATTCGTCTCCAGATACTCGTTCACGACAATGCCGTCCGACACTTCGATGCCGCTATGCGCGACTGGGCCGGTCACAGGCTGCACGCCGATGCCTGCGACCACCAAATCGCAGGCAAGGGTCTCGCCGCCCGCCAGAATTGCCGAGCTTACGGCGCCATCGCCCCGAAACGAGACAACGTGCTGTTGCTTCAGGAAGCGCACGCCGCGCGCAACGTAGTAGCTCTCAAAAAAGCGCGACATGGCGGGCGTAAAAAACCGTTTCCAGATCTGATCCTCGGCCAAAACCATGGTGGTCTCGATCTGCTTTTGCGCCAATACCGCAGAGACCTCCATGGCGATAAAGCCCCCGCCGATAACCACCGCCCGTTTCGCGCTCTGCGCCAGGCCGCGAATCCGTTTGGCATCCTCCAGTGAGCGGAGATACAGGATCCCCGAGAGGCCGCTGCCCGGAACATCCAGCTTCCGGACCGCTGCTCCCGTCGCTACTACGAGATTTTCGAAATCCAGGTTTTCACCGGAGCGCAGCCGCAGGGTGTTTCGTTGCGGATCGAGGCTTTCCGCCTCGCAACGGAGCCGCAAATCAATCCCGTGCTCCCGGTAGAAGTTTTCGGAATTGATGAGGATATTTTCTTCCTGGTCTTTTCCCGCCAGAAAGCTTTTGGACAGGGGAGGCCGCTCGTAGGGAATGGAACCGTCAGCGGATACTATCGTTAGCTCCCCTGGTTTCAATCCGTCCTCGACGAGCTGTTTGGCTGCGTACCCGGCCACCATCCCGCCGCCCAGAATGAGGAATCTCGAAGATGACATGGCGCGCTCCTGATGAGAATTTTATCCAGTCTGATTCATTGCATCATAACCGGACGGAAGATCTCGCGGAAGAAGACACGAACTCGCCTTTCTCTTCGCGGGATCAGGCCGGATCGGGCGCACTTGGACAGGCCGAATTCGCCGATGGAGAAAACGGGTTGGGAAGGCCCCGGGCGACGAGCAGCGAGCAGAAGCAACGAAATCGCTGAACTGATGCCCGCAGCATCCGGAAGTGCGGCCTCTGCGAAATTCCGGAAAAGATTTTGTCCGGCCATCAGACCCTCGCACGTCATACGCTTGAAACAGCGCGACGCTGCTCGTTAGTGATGCGCCTGGCGGCTGTTCCCAAATCGAGAACAAGGAGAATCATGAGCGAATTTACGTATCTGTTTCGTGGCAGGAATATACCCGCCTCTCCCGAAGAGCGGCAGAAACATTTGGATAAATGGGCCGGATGGGATCACATGAACCACCCGGGCGCCGCCTGGAGGACAGCGGCAAGGTTGTGACCGGCCCTAAGAAGTTGATCAAGGATGGGCCGTTCGCCGAGGCCAAGGATGTCGTGGCCGGCTATATTGTCGTGCAGGCGAACGCTCTCGCGCATGCGGCGGAACTGGCCAAGGGCTGTCCGATTCTGGAGGTCGGCGGCTCGGTTGGAGTTCGGCCGGTGCAGATTCTGAACCTGTGAGTTGGTGTCGCCAGTCAGAGGAAAGCTGTTTTATCTCACTAAAGCGCGATTGAAGATATTCAATAAGGAGTGATCATGGCAAGGGCAATTTTTGGAAATTATACGGCGGTTTTTGCCGCGCGAGCCGATTGCAACCTCCACTAGATCGACGACAAGAAGGAGTGGAAAGACGGCTTGATCGTGTGGGAAGTCTTGCCCGACAACGGAGCGACGCAGGTGAAGATGACGCATGTCGGCTTGGTTCCGGGCGCCGCGTGTTACGGCACCTGCGAGAAAGGCTGGAACTTCTATGTCGGGGAAAGCCTGCTGAAACTGCCGGCCGAAAACAAAGGCCTTCCCAACCAGCGGCCACGATGACAGAGCAGGTGGCCATCACCGGTTCACAGGTTATGGAGCGGTTGAGCAGAGGCATTGATTGAGTATATGTGCGGATCAGCGCACCCGCAGGCCGATCAGGGCGCGCCCGCCCGAGGAGCGGTGTCGTCGTCGGCGGCCACCCACGGCGCGGCACAAGTTCTGTTCACAACCGTTTTCCTTAACGGGGCTGAAATATTCGATCGCACTCGCACAACTGCCTGGGGGTCCTGCCGGATAACGCGCCGCTCAGTCGAGCGCCGTATCGAGATTGGGCACGTCGATGATGAAGAACCCGCCGAGCTGTTCCTTCCTAATCAGCATGAGGACCTCCTGCATGGGGCTTTCCGATTCGCTCGGACGGGGCTCCGGCCAGCGGGAGCCCCGTTCCCGCTTTTTCAGGATGCACAGCTTGGCCGCCGTTCCTAGCTACCGTCTCCAATATCCGGAGAGATAGCGGCGGTTTTCGTATCGCGGCGGCGCCCAACGCGCACCGGCATAAGGCACTCGAGCCCAGTAGCCAGCGTGCCAGTAATAGTGTCCGCCCACCGGGTACCAATATCCGGCAACCCACGTGAAACCCGGGCCGGGGCAGGCCGGAACATAAGCGACTGTGACCGGCGGCGGAGGCGGTGGCGGCGCTACGTAATATGCCGGAACATAGCCTCCGACGCCAACCGCGATCGAAACGTGCGTTCCAGCGAATAAGGAGCTTCCGGCCAAGAGCAGGAGTGCAAACAATTTAGTTTTCATATGTCGTCTCCTCCTTCCACTGTTGCCGCTTTGCCGCAACGGCTTTCAATTCTGTTTCATAGCAAACGGAGTGCCAGGGATAAATCGCTGAAAACACGGCCCGACTCGATCAGCCTCTGGTTTTGATCCACCGCTCTGGTGCTTTTCAGCCAATATCCCGCGCAGCGTAGGCGAAAGGCCCTCCTCTGGGCGGCGCGACCGGCAAGAAGGACGTCTCAGAGCGGTTTCCGGCGGTGATCAGTGGGTCATGGCGTAAACCACGTAGTTCACGCCCAGGCGGATTCCCAGTGCGGAGTATCTTTCGGGGTAGGAAGGGTCGTCGGCCCACTCCCAGGAGTCGCCGATATCCGAATTGAAGGCAATGGCCACCATGATCCGCCCGCGGTCGTCGTAAATAGCGCGCCAGTGGGGAACGGCGCCGTCGTTTCGGTAAGTGGTCCCGCGACGCAGCGCCCATTGGCCGGGGACCTGGTAGCGATCGTCCAGGTTATATACGGCGTGGAAAATCGGGTCGCGGTCGTCGATTTCGACGATCGGGCGGTCGGGGAACACGGCCTTCATGGTTTCCTCAAAGCGCTCCCACTCGGGTGTGCCCCAAAAATCGTCCAACATAAGAAAACCGCCGCGCAGCAGATACTCCCGAAGTTTCTGGGCCTGCGCTTCCGTCAATTTCCAGTCGCCGACTTCACCGGCGCACAACCAGGGCCAGTAGTATACGTCGTCTCCGTCGTCGAGATTCACGGGCTGTTCGGCCGAGCGCGCATGGATGCGGGTGAGACGCCGAAGCGCATCCGCAAAGTGTCGGTCCGCCCGAGGATAATCCTGGGCCCAACTCGTCCCTCCCTCGCGCCAGTCCCCGTAGCGCCACGTGAAACGGGCGTGCGGGTGAGAGGGATACATGAGACGGCCGAAAACCCACTCCGTTTCTTCCTGATAATCCGGCGGGAGCGGGACATTATCGTAGGGCTCCAGGCTTTGGTAAACACGAAAGGGCCGCTGGGATGCGTACAAGGCGGTGAGCAGGGCGGCTCCTCCGGCTATGAGCGGGAAGGCGTTGCGCAGGCGCATGAGCTTTCCTTGAGAATATCACCGCCGCACCGCTTCCTCCCAGGCCGCCGCGGCCGCTTCATGTCGATTCGCGTTCTCCCCGCCGCAGGTATTCGTCATCTTTGACGAGCCAGTCCGTGCGAATCGGTGAAAAGATGTCCAGATCCAGCGTGTCTTCGAGCGCAACCGCGCGATGAGGGACATTGGAAGGGATGTGAAGGACCTGTCCTTTGCGCACGACGATCTCCTTGCCCTGGAGCTGGAACTTCATGGCTCCTTCGAGAATGTAGGTGATCTGTTCGCTTTCGTGACGATGCTCGGGTACGACGGCGTCTTTCTTCAAAAAGACCTGCGCAACCATGGCCCGTTCGCCGGTCACCAATTTGCGCGAAATGACATCGCTCATGACCTCGAGCGGCACGGAGTCCCACGTAAAAAGCCGGTGCGTGATGGTTTCCATTTCGACCTATTGTAGAAGGTTTTGCGCTTCGCAGCCGGCTGGGAGATTCCGGCTTTCCGGGTCCCGAATGCGAGTTCGCCACCCGAAACCCGAACCTTTTGACCGACTCTCCGCCGCCTACTGACGCTCCTTCGAGCGCAGCCAGGATTCGACAGGACGCAAAGGGAAGGCCGGCTTGTAAGGGAAATCGATGCGGCGGCCGGCCGCCGCCGATTCGTAACAGGCGAACATCACCTCCAGGACGGCCTTGCCGTCTTCGCCGGTTTCGAGCGGCTGCCTGTCGTTGAGGACGCAATCAACAAAGTGCGCCATTTCGTCGGGATATCCATATTGGAGCCACTCATCGAACAGCGGCATCGTCCACCCTTTCGTGTCCGGAGCTTTTTCAACCGCATAGCCGTACCCGTGTTCGCTGTAGGTCAGCATGGAACTGCCCCGCACCAGATCGCAATAAATCACGCCGTCAGAGCCGTGTATTTCCAGGGCGTCTTCGATGCCGCCGCGCTTCGCCCAGCTATTCTCGATAACGGCTACGGCGCCGCCGGCAAACTCGATGATGGCCGTTGAGTCATCCTCTCCTTTGGTCCGGTTCTTGTGAACGTAAGTATTCATGGAGGCGAACACGGACTTCACAGCGGGCTTTCCCAAGATCCAGCGGGCGCATTCCGTGCCGTGGCAACCCATATCGAACAGAGCGCCGCCGCCAGATCGCTCCATATCCCAAAACCATTCCGAATGGGGCCCGAAGTGCTTCTCTAACTGCCGGATATGAAAGACCCTACCGATGCCGCCCTCGTCTACAATGCGCTTGGCGCGGACGTATTTAGGCGCGAAACACAGGTCCTCCGCGTACATCAGTTTCACGCCCGCGTTTTTGCAGGCGGCGATCATCTGGTCCGCCTCGTCGAGGTTCATGGCCAATGGTTTCTCGATTACCACGTGCTTGTGCGCCGACGCGGCGTCGAGCGCGATCCGGCAATGCAGGTAGTTGGGCGCGCCCACGGTAACCAGATCCAGGTCTTTGCACTCGAGCATGGCCCGGTAGTCAGTAAAAACTTTGGGAATGTTCCATTTTTTGGCGAATTTCTCGCACCTCTTGCGATTCGGCGACGCGCAGGCCGCCATTTCCACGCGCAAGTTGCGCGCAAGAGCGTCCGCGTGCAATTCCGCGGAAAACCCAGAGCCGATCAGGCCTACTCGAACCTTCTCCATTTGCATCTCCCTCCGGGGTAGTGTAGCAGCACCGAATGTCATGCATCGCCGCATTGGGTCTCGCCGCGCCGCGTTGAGACGGCATGCTAGAATCGATGCGTGGCATTCACTTCCACAGCGATCAACGGATCGCGCGCACCGGTAGATGCGCTGCCCCCGGACGTGGCGCCGAATCCTGCCGTCATGGCCGAGGCGGAGGGCGTGCGGGAGTGCCTCCAGTTTTTCACCCGCGAAAAGAGATGGATCAACGAGCGCCACTTGGAGTTGTGCAGGATTCCGGCGCTCACCTTTCAGGAGCAGGAACGGGCCACTTTCCTCGCAAAGCTGATGGCCGAAATGGGTTACGAGGCGCAGATTGACCGCGCCGGAAACGCGGTTGTGCCGATCGTATACAACCGCAACGCGCCTTTTGTAGCCCTTACGGCTCATCTCGATACGGTACTGGCGCCGCGGAATGCCGCCGAGATCGAGCTACGGCCCAACGGCGTTATCGCCGGTCCGGGCGTTGCCGACAATGGAGCCGGCCTGGCGGCTCTGCTCGCCATCGCCAAAGCGCTCAAAAGCGGCCCCGGCCTGACCCATTGCACGCACAATCTGCTTCTGGCGGCGAATGTGGGGGAGGAGGGCGAAGGAAACCTCTATGGGATGCGGTATTTATGCCAGCAAGGGCCCTATGCCCGCCGCATCTGCGGATTTCTCGTGCTGGATGGAGCCTCGACAGACCATATCACCACGCAGGCACTGGGCAGCCGCCGGTTCGAGGTGCTGATTACAGGTCCCGGCGGCCATAGCTGGAGCGATTTCGGCATCGTCAACGCGATTCACGCTCTGGCGAGGGCCATCACGATCTTTTGCGACACCCCGCTTCCAGCCGGATCGCGCTCCTCGATCAACATAGGCACCATCGAGGGCGGCAGCAGCGTGAATTCGATTCCCGGCCAGGCTCGCGCAAAGGTGGATATTCGCTCCGAATCCAACGCCGCGATAGAGCAGATTGTCTCGGGACTCGAGGATGCTGTCCGTATGGCGGTCGAAGAAGAGAACCGGCGCGGCGGGGGCAGCGTGGCCACGGGTAAGGTGCGGGAGATCGGCTCGCGTCCGGCGGGAGAACTTTCTGCCGATTCACGATTGCTGGCTTCCCTGCGGGCGGTGGATGCCCACTTGGGTATCCGCTCCCATCTGGATCGGGCCTCTACCGACGCCAACGTGCCTCTCTCGCTCGGCCGCGAGGCCCTCACTATCGGGGCAGGCGGTCAGGGGGGCGGCGCCCATACCCCTTCCGAGTGGTTTAACCCCGAAGGCCGCGATTTGGGCTTGAAGCGGATCTTTCTTTCGCTTTCGCTATTGCTGCACGGGGCTGCCCCGCCTTTACCCCAGGCGCTCCAATAGCAACCCCGGCAGGCCCTGCGCTGGCTTAAATTGCGCTCTGCTGAAACCTGGCTGTCATGGCAAACATCCTTTCCTTTGTCTGTTGAGATCGGGGCATGCGGCCATATAGCAGGTCAGTCCGGCAAACGTTTACCCCCCCAGGGGCTCCGTGTGCCAGTCCGGGTCCTGTAATACAATGAAGAAAGTCTTAGATTGCGGGAAGGAAGGTGTCCGATGGCATCGAGCTTACAGAAAGTTGCGGACGAATTGAGGGACAAGAAGCTCCTTTCAACTACTTTGATTCTGCTCACGCTCGTGATTGGCATTTTGCTGGGGACTCTCATCTCGAGTGGGGTCAAGGCGGCGCGGCAGCAGGCCGTCGCGCCGGATGCAACGCCTCTGACGATTCCCGCTCCTACCAAGCTGAGCAGCAGCTTCTCGCAAATCGCGAAAAGAATTCGTCCGGCGGTCGTCAATATCAATACGGAGTCCGTCATCAAGGCGACCAGCGGCCGAAGCCGCCGGCGCGGTTCGGATGACGAGGAACAGGATCCTCGGGAAGACCTGTTTCGGCGATTCTTCGGGCCTTTTGGTTTCGACGATCCGCAGAGTGATCAGCGCATACACAGCCTGGGGTCGGGCATCATCGTGGATCCCAAGGGTTATATCCTGACGAACTACCATGTGATCGAGAAGGCCGACCGGATTCGTGTTAAATTGCTCGATGACTCCAATCAATACACCGCGCGGGTGATCGGTTCGGACCAGGAAACCGACCTGGCCGTTATTAAGATTGACGCCAACCGTCCGCTGCCCTACGCGAAGGTCGGCAATTCCGATGCCGTCGAAGTTGGCGACTGGGCCATTGCCATTGGATCTCCGTTCGGCTTTGAAGAGACGGTTACGGCCGGCATTATAAGCGCTAAGGGGCGGGAGATCCCCGGCGGAGGTCCGCGGCGCCAGTTCCAAAAATTCATTCAAACCGATGCCGCGATCAATCGGGGCAACAGCGGCGGCCCGCTGCTGAACATCAACGGCGAACTGATTGGCATCAATACGGCCATCATTTCTTCGAGCGGCGGCTACGAGGGCCTGGGTTTCGCCATGCCGTCCAATGTTGCCGTGGACGTCTACAACCAGATCATCAAGAACGGCAAGGTAGTGAGGGGGTCGATCGGGATCACGTTCCTGAACGAAAACGACGCCCTCCTGCGCGTTTATGGCGCGAAAGACGGCGGAGTTGTGGTCAATGAGGTCCAGCCGGGCGGGCCGTCAGAGCGAGCGGGCATCAAACCGGAAGACATCATCGTCGCCATTGACGGCAAGCCCATAAAGAACGGCGAAGAACTGGTTTCGATCGTGGCCTCCAGCCCGGTGGGCCGGCAGTTGAAGCTGAAGGTGTTGCGCAACGGCAGGACGATGGAAATTCCCGTTACGATCGGCGACCGGGCCGAAGTTTTCAAAGAGCGGCTCAGCGAGAACCGCGAGAACCCAGAGGAGCCCCGGCAGGGGACCGAAGTGATGTTCGGCATTACGGTATCCAACATCAGCCCCGAGCAGCGACATCAACTTGAGCTCGAGGAGCCGGGCGGTGTGTTGGTAACCAACGTGGAAGGCGGCTCCTTCGCCGACGATGTGGGTCTTGTGAAGGGAGATGTGATTCTGTCCATCAACCGGAAGCCAGTGGCCAATGTGCAAGACGTACGGGCGATCCAGCGCGACCTCAAACCGGGGGCTGATGTTGCGTTCCGCATCATGCGGCGTGATCCAACGAGCCGGCAGGTTCGCTGGCGTGGCTTGTTGCTGGCCGGCGTTCTCCCTGCACCCGGCCAATAAAAAGTTGAACGGCAGACGTTTCCGTGAGAGCGGTCCGGCGAAATCTGATCGTTGCGATTGTCGGCGGGCTGACTGCGGCATGGTTGGCTTTCGGCCAGGCTCGGCCTGTTCCGAACAGCCCGAAGGCCCAGAAGTCGGGGACTAAGAAAACAGTCAAAAAGAAGAAAACAACCGCCTCCGCCAAGACTCTCCCGGGCAAGGCGGCGGCTCCTGCGGGAAAGGCCTCTTTGGCCGCCAAGCCCTCTTTTCGCACAGCCGCCAGCCGCAAAACCAGCGTCCGGAAAACAGCTCGGGCCCCGCTTCCACACGGGCAGCAACACCCGACCCAGGAACGTTATAAGCAGATCGAGGAAGCTTTGGCGGCGCGCGGCTATCTGCATACGGCGCCGGACGGCCGGTGGGGCCCCGACTCGGTAGAGGCTCTGCGCAATTTTCAAGCCGAGCACCAACTGTCCCCTACAGGCCGGCTGGATGCGCAATCGCTCATTCAACTGGGACTAGGACCTTCCGAATAGGAGCTGCCTATGGCGGCGCCCATCTATTGCAATTTCATCAACGGCCGGGATGCGGCATCGGCCCGCGGAAAGACCTTCGAAAACCGCAATCCAGCCGACACCAATGACCTGATCGGCCTTTTCCAGGACTCCGGGCCGGAAGACGCGCGCTGCGCTGTCGCCGCCGCGGCGGAAGCCTTTCGGACCTGGCGCAACGTGCCCGCGCCCCGGCGGGCCGACGTCCTGTTCCGGGCGGGCCGCATTCTCTCGGAACGGAAAGAACAACTGGCGCGGGAGATGACGCGCGAAATGGGAAAGGTGCTCGAAGAGGCCCGGGGCGATGTCCAAGAAGCGATTGATATGGCTTTTTTCATGGCAGGGGAAGGCCGCCGCCTTTACGGTCAGACCACGCCCTCGGAGCTTCCGGATAAATTTTGCATGACCGTACGCATGCCCCTCGGCGTCTGCGCGCTGATTACTCCATGGAACTTCCCGATGGCGATCCCTTCCTGGAAGATTTTCCCCGCCCTCGTTTGCGGCGATACGGTGGTGATCAAGCCGGCATCGGACACGCCTCTGAGTTGTTGGAACCTCGTCCACATTCTCCAGGAGGCGGGCGCGCCGCCCGGCGTGGTCAATCTGGTCACCGGGAGCGGCAGCGGCGTGGGCCAGCCGCTGGCGGCGGATCCGGATGTGCGGCTCGTCTCGTTTACGGGATCGACGGCCGTAGGTCGAAGCGTTTCTGAGACCTGCGCCCCTGCCTTCAAGCACTGCAATCTGGAAATGGGCGGCAAGAACGTGATCATCATCCTCGAGGACGCCGATCTCGACTTGGCAGTGGATGGATGCCTGTGGGGCGCCTTCGGCACAACCGGCCAGCGATGCACAGCCGCCAGCCGCATCGTCGTCGAAGAGCAGGTTTATAACGCGTTCCTAGAACGCCTTGCTGGCCGCGCGCGTGCTCTGCGGATCGGGAATGGCCTCGATCCTTCAGTCCAGATGGGACCCCTCATCAATGAAAAGCAGCTTCATAGTGTGGACGAATATGTTCGAATCGGGCAGGCCGAAGGAGCCCGGCTTGTTTGCGGCGGACATCCGCTGCGCCACGGCCCTTTGGCTTCCGGCTGGTTTTACGCTCCCACCGTCTTTGCTGATGTGGATCCGAGGATGCGCATCGCCCAGGAGGAAATTTTCGGGCCCGTGGTCTCTGTGATCCCTTGCCGCGGCCTCGATCATGCGATCGAAATCGGCAACGGCGTCGCGTATGGCCTTTCTTCTTCGATTTATACCCGCGATGTCAACGCCGCGTTTCGGGCTATGCGGGAGATGTATACCGGCATCTTTTATGTCAATGCGCCAACGATCGGGGCCGAGGTGCACCTGCCGTTTGGGGGCACCAAAGACACCGGCAATGGTCACCGGGAAAGCGGACTGGCCGCTCTCGACCAGTTCTCGGAGTGGAAATCCGTTTACGTAGATTACAGCAACAGACTCCAGCGCGCCCAGATTGACACAGAATAGCTCCAGGACCGGCGAGAGCGATGTCTGGATCGGGACTTCGGGCTTTGTCTATCCGCATTGGCGAAACGGGGTGTTTTATCCGCCGGGACTGCCTCAGAAAGAGGAGCTTGAATTTTTTGCGCGGTCCTTCCGCACGGTCGAACTGAATAACCCCTTTTATCGCCTTCCCGAAAGAGAGACATTCGCCGGCTGGCGCCGCCGCACGCCGCCGGATTTTCGTTTTGCGGTAAAAGCCAGCCGGTACATCACCCATATCAGAAAGCTGAAAGAAGCCCGGGAACCGCTGCGGACCTTTCTCGACCGCGCGCGCGGACTTGGCGCAAAGCTGGGGCCCGTGCTGTTCCAGTTTCCGTCTGCCTGGGGAGTGGATCTGGAACGGCTGCGGCGGTTCTTGAAACTGCTGCCCAAGCGCAGGGAGTTCGCCTTCGAGTTCCGGCACCCGAGCTGGCTGGCTCAGCCCGTTTATGACCTGCTGCACGAGTACAAAGCGGCGTTATGTCTTGCCGTGAGACAAACCATGTCGCCGGAACAGGAAATTGTGACCGCGGATTTCACCTATATTCGCATGCACAGCGGAACGGGATGCGATGGCGACTTTACCGGCGCGGAACTGGGGAAATGGGCGGCACGCATCCGGCGCTTTCTCCAGGCCGGCATCCGCGTCTACATCTACTTCAATAACGACCAGCACGGCTTTGCCGTTCGCAATGCCCTCGATCTCATGAGTTTGCTGGGCGTCGGGCGCTGAGGGCCCGGATTTCATGCCGGCAAAAGGGCCGGCTAATGAGATGATATTGCCTGGTGGGCCAAAATGTCCGATTTCTGACTGCCCGGCTGCGTAAAGCGGCGGCCGAACTGCCGTATTTGCCGCGAGCGCTGGCGCTCGTGTGGCACGCATCGCGCGCCTGGACAGCCGCCTGGATCATCTTGCTGGCCGCGCAAGGACTGCTGCCTGTCGCCACCGTGTATCTCAGCCGGCCTTTGGTGAACAGCCTGGTGGCGGCCGCCCGCAGCGGCGGCTCGTGGACCGAAGTGCGGCGCGCGCTGGTCTTCGTGGTGCTGACCGCGGTGGTTCTATTGGTGACCGAGGCTCTTTCCGGCATAGAAGGCTGGATCCGAACGGCCCAATCGGAGCTGGTGCAGGACCACATCAGCAGCCTGGTGCACGAAAAGTCCATTGCGGCCGATCTGGCTTTCTACGATTCGCCCGATTTTTACGATCACCTCCACCGCGCGCGCCGCGAAGCAGCATACCGGCCGCTTGCCTTACTGCAAAATCTGGGAAACACGTTGCAGAATGCCATTACCCTGGCGGCCATGCTGGTGGTTTTGCTGCGCTTCGGACCCTGGTGGCTGCCGCTGGCTCTACTCGCCAGCACGCTGCCGGCCTGCTACGTCGTTTTAGTACACGCGTTGCGGGAATATCAGTGGCGGCTGGAAAACACCGCCGAAGAGCGCCGCACTTGGTATTACGATTGGCTGTTGACGGCCCGGGAGACGGCGAGCGAAATCCGGCTTTTCGGTCTTGGCGACCACTTCCGTTCGGCCTATCAGGCGTCCCGCAAGCGGCTTCGCGACGAGCGTCTCGGTCTTGCCAAGGATCTGAGTGTGGCGGAACTCGGCGCGGGGATCGTCGGCCTTCTAATCAGCGGCGTCGCTCTGGGGTGGATGGTGTGGCGTACCGCACGAGGAGCAGGGACCCTGGGCGACCTGGCGTTGTTCTATCAAGCCTTCAACCAGGGCTTACGGCTCATGCGATCGCTGCTGGGGAATGTCGGTCAACTCTACGCGGATATTTTGTTTCTTGGAAACCTGTTCGCGTTTTTGGATCTCGAGCCGCGCGTGGTGGACGCTGTGCATATCGCGCCCGCCCCCGCCAAGGTGCACTCGGAAATTCAGTTTCGGGATGTCGTCTTCCGCTATCCCGGCAGCGAGCGTCCCGCCCTGCATCATTTCAATCTCGCGATTCCCGGGGGAAGGATCACCGCCATCGTCGGTCCCAATGGAGCGGGGAAAAGTACGCTGATCAAGCTGCTCTGCCGGTTTTACGATCCCGAGGCCGGAGCGATCGAGATTGATGGGGTGAATCTCAAGGACCTTCCCGTGCAGCGGCTTCGGTCCATGATCACAGTCCTGTTCCAGGAACCGGTGCATTACAGCGCAACCGTGGCGGAAAACATCGCCCTCGGCGACCTCTCCGTTCTGCCGCCGGTGCAAGCGGGAAGTATACCGGGCTCCGTTCGAGCGGCCGGCTGCGATGCTGGAGCCGACGAGCCTATCGCCCGCCTGCCGCAGGGCTATCGCAATCTGTTGGGAAAATGGTTCGCCGGCGGCGCGGAACTGAGCGTTGGCGAGTGGCAAAGAATCGCGCTCGCCCGGGCGTTTTTGCGCCGCGCTCCAATCATCATTCTCGACGAGCCGACGAGCGCGATGGATCCCTGGGCCGAAGCCGACTGGCTTGAGCGCTTCCGCCGCTTGTGCGCCGGCCAGACGGCTGTCATCATCACCCATCGCTTCACAACTGCAATGCATGCAGACTTAATTTACGTCCTCGAAGCAGGTCAAATCGCCGAATCCGGATCCCACCAGGAGTTGCTGGCTCGCGGCGGCCGCTATGCCCAATGGTGGTCGACGCAGATTGGCGTGACGCCGGCCTAAACCGCAGGCGCCAAACCCGGCGGCATCCTAGAAGCCCTGGCGCCGCCGCGTGTCCGCCGGATTTCGCGCGGGTCGACGGTGGCGGTCCTACGATGCGGCTGTCACTTGGGAACTCGTCCACCTCGGCGGTCGGCTCTCGATTCAGAGGGCCGGGCAGTCTGCCGGAGCCCGGCAATATTTGCTCCTGCTGCTTTCCCGGCCGATTCGTTCGGCCTATAATACGGCCAAACCCCCGGGGCAGCTAGGAGGCCTGTATGAGACTCCCCGTATTGAGCTGCGCTGTTCTGCTCATGGCGGCGGCCGCACCCCTCATGGCGGTTCCCGATGATCTGGACAGCTTGCTGCAAAATCTCAAAGAAGCCGTCGAATCGAAAAAAGATCCCGCTGAGGTGAAACAACTGGCGGCGGCAGCCGATGCTTTGTCTCGCAAGATAATTGCGGCCGGAGGCGATCAGGCCGCCATCGCCCGTGCCAAAGAGGCGGATCTGTACTGCGAGTATGCTCTCTTCTCCGCTGCTTCGGCCGCTCAGCCCGCGGCGGCCGTGGACCTGTTTTCCGCCCTCGAGCAGCAGAATCCCAAGAGCAAGTACCTGGACCAAGGCGGGTATGAGCGCTACTTTCTTGCGCTCAACCAGTCGGGCGGAGCGTCCAAAATTCCGGCAATCGCCGAGAAAGCCATTGCCAACTTTCCCAACAACCCGGACCTGCTGGTCGTGGCGGCCAACACGGCGATTGTCAAAAACCAAAACGACCGGGCTCTGGCGCTCGCCACTCGTCTGTTAAACGCGGCTGGCAAGCAGCAGAAGCCCGAAGGCGTCCCGGCCGCCGAATGGGAAAAGAAGAAAAGTCTGGAGATGACTACAGGCCATTACATTGCGGGCCTGGCATCCGCAGCAAAGGGTCAATATTATCAAGCCGACCAGCATTTGCGCGCTGCGCTTCCATCCCTCCAAGGCACTGCTATGGCCGGTCCGGCGCTCTACTATCTGGGCGTAGCGAACTATAACCTGGGGAAACAGATGATGAACAAGGCTCGGGTGCTTGAAGGCGCAAAGTTCAGCGAACAAGCGGCCGCCGTGAAGGGCTTCCCACTGGCCCAGGAGGCCGCGCACAATTCGCTGGTGATGCGGAGCGAAGCCGGCACAATGCGCTGAACGAGATTTCAAGCGCTTCGGCGTGCTCAAGAGTACGGGGCCGCAGGGGCGTTTCCCCGAGCCCACGCCGATGTCAGCTCGAATGTCATGACGGCGCGGCGAATTCTGCGAATTGGGAATTTTATTCGTTGTAAAACACGAATATGGAATGTCCGATCGCCGCCACCCGCTTGCTGAGCGGAAGCCAGCTTCTGTAATCCCGGCTGGGCTCGGCCCGGCTGGACTGGTAGAGCGAGGCAGAAACGGCGATCCAGCCCTTTCGTGCCGCATCGGTAGGTTGGACCGATCGGTACTTGCTCCCAAGGTAGTATTCCGGCTCCGCTCGGCCGAAATAGTCAAGATTGATCACCTCGATGCGGTTTTGCTCCACGAACCGCGCCAGCCGCTTCAAATCCTGGCCCCAGTCGAGATTGGAATCGACCACGTACCGGTATCCTCCCTCGGGACCGCCCGCCAGTTCATTGAAGTACGCAATATAGTGCGGATACACGGCAGTCACCGAAACCGCCTGCCAGATAAGCAACCCGGCGAGGCAAGCGGTGGCAATCGATTTGGATCGCTTGGATCCGGCGCTTGTCAACTGTCGCACGGTACTGGCGGCCGCAAGGATGTACACCGGTATGAACGCCGGAAGCAAGTGCCGGACGCCAATATTGAGATTGCAGCCAATCGATGCCAGCCAATAAACAGCGACAATGATGGCAAACGCCGCTTCGGCAAAATGCTTGCGCACCCAATCGCCCCGCTTGGGCGCGTCCAGGAACCGTCTTACAGCAAAGGCGACTGCAAAAAGGGTCAGAATATGAACCGCCAGAGGTTCCTTTACCGCATACACAAACGGAAAATAGAGAGGCGTTCTCGATCCGGATACCTGCCCCAGGAAGTACTTCGCATTGCCATATGTCGCGCGGCCGAAAATGAACAGCAACCCAAAAAGTATGGCGCGTAGGCACGAAGCACTGGCTTGCCGGCCATAAAAATTACAATGCCCTTGGGAAAATCTCTGACGGCATGCTCGATTGACCGCGGCAGATGGCGGGAGGCCA
>DASREK010000260.1:0-24564 GCA_035652135.1 Bryobacterales bacterium
CCATCGATTACGGCCTGGTAATCCTGCCGGCACTCGCGATGCCAATGCGCCGCCGGATTGAGATTTCTCTGTGGCTGATAGCTGCCGAAGTCCCCGTTGCCCATGTTCGCCGGCTTGTGGTTGGCGCAAATGCGCAGAAACGTCTTCAGCTTCTCAATGGCGCCGTCGTCATTGTTACCCCGGGAGGAGATCGCGAACAGGATGTAGTCGTCCCGGAAGCTCTCCGAGTTACCGTACCGATGCAAGGTGTTCGTCATGAGCCGTCTCCTGGAGCTTTTTAATATTCGTCACGCGGCCGAGGCCGAGGTTTGTCTTGGCGCGCTCGTAAGTGTATCCGTGCTCATCGAGCACCCTGGAAAGGATCGTCTCCTCGCCGTTGGCGTCGCAGCGCGTGGAAACTCCGAGCGCGATCACCGTGTCGATTTGCTTGGATACGCGCTGCACGACGTCGAGCACGTCCGGCACCTGCTCGATTTTCGTTTTAATCTCAACGATCGCGGAGAGAATTTTTTCATTGAGCAGGTCAGGCCGCAACTGTCCCGTGCTTTGGTCCACCATCAAATGGGTGATCGGATTCTTGGCTTCAAAATTGACGCCCAAAGCGGCCAGAGCCCTGGTCATTTTCTCGATGTCGCGGAAGCGCACGCCCACACCGGGGCGGCCGAACTCAATCACGTAGCCGGCCTCGCCCAGCCCCACGCGGTGGGCCACATCGTTGGTCTTCACTTCCTCAGTGCCGCGCCCGTGGATTCCGGTGGACTTGTGCTCGACCAGGGGATCGGAAAAAACGCGTCGCGCAATGCGGGGCCACTCAAGCTCCTCCATTACGAACGCAGCAGTGGGGCAGACATCCGGCTCGGGATCGAACCGGAAGCGAAACAGCTTCGCCAGGCTGCGCACCGTGCGCACCATAACCGGATTCAGGTGCTCCTGGCTCATGCCCCGGTAGCAAGCCGAACACTCCACACACTCGTCGTAATTGATCGTGGCGCGGTTGATAGCCGGATCGATGTAGATTGCCCCCATGGGGCATACAGGGATGCAGTTACCACAAGCTACGCACTTCTTCGGGTCAATTTGCATCGCGCACTTCCTTAGAAACTACCTGCCGCCGGTAGTTTAACACATTCGCCGGCCCGCGGATTACCGCCGGCGGCAAATACGCCTGGCCGCTGCACTGTCGAAACGCGGGACGCGCCCGGCAGAGCCACGGCTCCGGCTCACCTGGTGAGCTGCGGTGTGAGCGCCGCTGGCTCAGCGGCTTCCGCCGCCACGGCCGACCGATTCGGATCGATTCGGGTCGCGATCAAGGCCGCTGAAATACACATTCCACTCGCGAGCAAAAGAGCATAGTTCCAGCCAAAACGGGTCGCCAGGTATCCGATCACCAGCGGCGAAAGCGCGCCGCCGATGTTCCCGAGCATGTTCATCATGGCCGAAACGGAACCCGCGAAGTCCCCGCCGATATCCAGGCAGATCGCCCAGGAGACGGCCACCGTCAGCTCGAGCCCGGCCATGGCTACCGTGAGGCACGTCAAGCCGGCTGAGACGCTGGAAACCATCGCGCCCGGAATCAGCATCAAGCCCGCCAGCAGAAAACCTAGAATCGATACGAAAATTCGACCGCGGCGCAGGTCGCCCCACCGGTGCGCGAGTTTGTCTGAAATCCATCCGCCGAGGACGTTGGTCAAGACCGCGGCGATAAGCGGGCTGCTCGCGGCCAGGCCGAGTTGCGCGCGCGAGAAGTGCCGCGCCTCCACCAAGTAGGTGGGGAACCAAAAAAGATAGACCCAAAGCACCCAGCCATAGCAAAAGTACATGGAGCACAGCGCCCACAAATTACTGCTGTGCAGGATACGGCGCCAGGGGACCTTGACCGCTGCTTTGGGCTTTCCCGCAGAGCCAGCCGCCCCAAGTATTTCGAGCTCCTGCTCATTTACGCCCCGATGCTGCTGCGGATAATTCCGGTAGTAGAGATACCAAAGGACCGCCCAGGGAATGCCCACGATTCCCATGATGTAAAACACCCAATGCCAGCCTAGATTCCGGATCAGATAAATCACCAGGGGCGGAGTAACGGCGGCGCCGAGACGCGACCCGGCGTGCTGGAACCCTTGGCCGAACGCACGCCGGCTACTGGGCAGCCAGCGGACCAGCGCCCGGGAAGCCGCCGGAAAGGCAGCCGCTTCGCCCATGCCGAAAAACCACTGGGTGACCGCCAGTGAGCTGGCGCTAAAGGAAAATCCTGTGCCCATGGTAAAAAGCGACCACCAGGCCATGGCGCCTGCCAATACGATACGCGGCCCGAAACGGTCGGCCATCCAGCCGCCCGGTACTTGAAACAGAGCATAGGCCCAATTGAACGCTGAAGCCGCGCCGCCCATCGTCACTTTACTGATATGAAATTCGGCCATGATGGACGGCGCCGCCGAACCCATGCAGACGCGGTCCATGTACATGATGAAAGACGTCAGAAAAGTCAGTAGTAAAACCCAATGACGAACCCGGCTGGCAGCCATGTTGCGCATTATAACGAAGAGAAGAGCAAAAACAGAATTCATCGCCCGGTCAAAATGCGCCCGCGCATCGGCCGTTCCGGATAGCGGACGTGTTCGATCCCGTGATTGCTAAACTGGACAGGAGATGCCACTCGAGTTGCTGGTCTTCGACCTCGATGGAACATTGATTGATTCCAAGCTGGATCTGGCGCTTTCCGTAAATGCCACGCGGGCCGATCTGAAGCTGCCTCCCCTCCCCCACGAAACCATTTTTTCCTACGTCGGCAACGGCGCTCCGGCGCTTATCCGGCGAGCTCTCGGCGAAGGGGCGAGTGAAGAACAGTTCCAACGCTCGCTGCAATTTTTTCTGGACTACTACCGCGCCCACATGCTGGAGAACACGCGCCTGTATCCCGGAATCCGGGAGACTCTGGACCGCCTGGCGATGGCAGGTGTGCAGATGGCCGTCCTTACCAACAAGCCGGTTCGCTTCAGCCGCGACCTGATTCGCGGACTCGGGTTGGCCGACCGTTTCAGCGCGGTCTACGGCGGCAACAGTTTCGACACCAAAAAGCCGAATCCGGAGGGGCTGCGGCACCTCATGGCCGAGCTCCACGCCGCTCCGCAGGAAACAATGGTCGTGGGGGATAGCGGCATTGACGTGCAGACGGCTCGCAGCGCCGGGGCATGGTCCTGCGGAGTGACCTATGGATTCCAGCCCGAGACTTTCGCCGACAACCCGCCGGACTTTCTGGTGAACACCCCCGCCGAGCTGCTGAAGATTGTGGGAAACGCCCGGCAAGGTGGATTATCCGGCAGGCCTTCCGAACTGGCGCGCCCTGCGGGCGACGGCGGACTGCCGGCCGAATAAGGTTTTAAGCCCGAGGTCGTATTGCCGGGGCCAGCGCCGCTGCATCCAGCGGTCGCATTGCCGGGCGGCGGGGAAATGTTACACTGGTTCGAACGGAACCCGCAGGTATGCGAGTCACCCTTCGAATCCGAACGGGCCCGGAAAAGCAGATCGTGCGTAACCGGCCTCCGAATCGCAGGCAGGCTCACGCGGCGGCTTCCTTCCTGTGGCCGCTTGCTCTCTTTTCATTTTTCGTTTGCGCCTGGCGGTGGGCCTACGAGTTGGGATGGCTGGGCCATTTCTTGCTCTCCGGGGGCGCTTTGTGCCACTGGCAAATCTGGTTTATGGCGGGCGCCGTATCGCAGACTGCCGCCGTACGCCTGGGTCATTATGCGGCTCGCCCGCTGGATGCCTGGGCGCAGCGTCCGCAGGCTGCGGCTCCGGCTCCCGAGGTCCCAATCTCCCGCGCCCCGGCTCAGCCCTTCTTGCCCCGCGGCGCGGAGTTGTGGTCTGCCGCGCTGGCCCCCGGGCGGCGTGATCCTGCCGCGCTGGCCGAAGAATTGTCAGATCCCGTAGTTCACTCCTAACTCTTCCGAGAAAAATTCACGCAGGGACGCGGCGTAAAACTCGGTGCTGCGCTGGCGGACCTGCTGTTCTCCGTGATCCGGGAAGGCAAGATGCTCCAGCTCGTGCAGGAACACGGCCAGGAGAGCTACATGGAACCGGAACTGCTCGAGCTCGCGCCGGTCGCCGGCCGCAGGCTCTGCCGCCAACGCGGCCAAGGGCAGAGGTTCCCATTCGCGGATCGCCTCGACGGCCAAATCGATTTCGCCGACCGGAAGCCCCGTATCGCTGGCGAGCCGCCGGCCCATGCGGCTTTGCGTGCCCACCGGATGATGATGGCCCAGGCAGCTACAGGGATTCCGCGCGCGCAACACAACGACCACCAGGGAGGGCAGGTGAGGCATCACCGGCGTGTAGCGCTGCCGCGTAGCCGGAGAGAGCAGCTTGTATGTGCGGGTGATGGAATATTTCAGGGACTCTGCGTAAGCCAGATTCCCGCGAGGATAGCTGATTACAATGAGCGGCAACTCTTCGGCGGACCGCACAAGCATCTGCTCGCGCCCGCGGATGTGGTCGATAATTTCCCATACAATGTTGCGGGGATGAATCGAAAAATGATGGCGCCGCATACCGTCGGTCCCATCATAACGCGCCCTTGTTTCCTGCGCTCGAAACTGCCCGGCTCCGGCGGCGCTGCTGCGGGCGGGACCGAGTCTTTGAATACACCGCATCTTCGAACATCAGACCGGCAGGCGTGGCCAATGCAAAGCTGCTATTCTGCTAAGGAGAGTCGGTCTTCAACGCCGGTTCACCTGCTCTATGGGCACCTATCGCAGCCGCTATCCAGGCAGCAGCTATGGAATCGGAGGATATTTTCCGCGGGGCGTCAAATGGCTGCTGATCATCAATACCGCCGTCTTCGTTTTTGCCTTCATTCTGGGCCTCATCGATCCGGTGATGGCTGGGTCCTTCCTGGGCATCTTCGGTTTGAGGGCCGCTACATTTCTGCGGGGGGCCTTCTGGCAGCCGGTCACGTACATGTTTCTGCACGACCCCACCGGTTTCGGGCACATCCTGATCAACATGCTGACGTTATGGATGTTTGGGATCGATCTGGAGCGGGATTGGGGCACTCCGCGCTTTCTCAAGTACTATTTCGTATGCGGAATTGGAGCCGGCATCTGCGACATCGTGGTGAGCCTCGTGCTCTCCTCGGCCGGCGCTCCGACGATCGGCGCCTCGGGAGCCATCTATGGAGTTCTTCTGGCGTTCGGACTACTGTACCCAAACCGGACGGTCTTCTTCAGCTTTTTGTTTCCGATCCCGGCCAAGTACTTTGTCATGATCATGGGCGCCATCGCTTTCCTTTCCAGCTTCAACCGGGCTAGCCCGGTAAGTAATGTGGCGCACCTGGGCGGAATGCTATTCGGCTACTTGTATCTCCGTTTCGGGCTGCACCGGGTGCAGTGGGATGCCGGCCGGATCACCGACATCTACCACCGGTGGCGGCGTCGCAGGCTCCAGCAGAAATTCAAAGTTTACATGCGCAAACGCGAGCAAGAACAGGATCGGGACCGTTGGGTTCACTAATCCGCAGGCGCTTCACAGAACGGAGCCGCTCCCGGCCGCTGCGGTGCGCGGAACCACCGCTTTGCCGGCGAGATTTGGCTTCGTGACTTCCCGCCCCGGGCTGTACTACGATAGGGGTAACCGGCAAGGTTGGCCGTCAGTCCTTTTATTGGCAGGTCGTCATGAGAACAACTAACCGATTTCGAAATGCCGCCGGGCTAGGTTTGTTTTTGCTCCTGGGTTTCAGCTTGCTGGCGCAGCAGGAGGGCCCTCTGCCGAGCGCCCAAGGTCCGGAGCGGGATGCCGGCGAGTCCGTGGCTCGGCCGAAAAAGAAATCCGAGCCGCCGCCGGCGGCGCGCCCGAAGCGCCCGCCCATTCCCGAATCCAAGGACATGCCGACCTTCAAGAGCGAGTCGAATCTGGTTACGGTCGATGTCGCTGTGCTTGACAGCCGCGGAAACTTCATTCCGAATATTCCGCGCGAGAAGTTTCGCATCCTGGAAGACAACGTGCCCCAGAAGATCGTGAACTTCGGCCCCAGCGAAGCGCCGATGACGGTCTGCATGGTCATTGAGTTCAGCAACCTCTTCCAGCAATTCTGGACGGAGTCGTGGTACCAGACGCTCTCCGCTTCCTACGGCTTTTTACAAACGCTTCGGCCCGAGGACTGGGTGGCGGTGGTAGCTTACGATCTCAAACCCGAGATTCTGTCCGACTTTTCTCAGGACAAGAGCAAAGCCTATGACGCGATGCGCCGGCTCCAGATCGCGGCCTTTTCCGAGTCGAATCTTTATGATGCCCTGGCGGACACTATCGATCGGATGAAGGACATTGAAGGCCGCAAGGCCATTGTCTTGATCTCGTCCGGCATCGACACGTTTAGCAAATTGACGTTCGACAAGATTCGCCGCATCGTGCAGACCGGCGGCACCGCAATCTACGCAATCGGCCTGATGCAGGCCTTGCGGGAGTGGTATGACGCGGCGGGCATGATGGGACCGATTCAGCGCTTGAATTTTCTCGAGGCGGACAACCAGATGAATACCTTCGCCAGAGAATCCGGAGGCATGGCGTTCTTCCCCCGGTTTTACGGTGAGTTTCCCACGATCTTTCAGCAAATATCGGCCTCGCTGCGGAACCAGTACCGGCTGACTTACGAGCCGAGCAACGCCGCGCACGATGGGAAGTTCCGCAAAATCAAGGTCCAACTTATCGATCCGCAGACTAACAAGGAGCTGCGCATTGTGGACCAGAAGGGCAAGAACATCAAGTACCAGATCCTGGCGAAAGCGGGTTACATCGCCCCGCGGGAAGTAGAATAGCGGCGGCGCGCGAAGGCGCCGCTTCCAATCACATTTCTGATCTCAGGTCAAGCATTCGATCTTTCCTGTTTTCACGGCGATAAAAATCTGTTGACACTCTGGAAATCGCTCTGATACGCTACCCGCGTTTTTCGTTGCGTCGAATGCGCCCGTTAAGCCTGCGGATCCTCCTGATCGACGACAACCGGCACGGACTGATCGCGCGCCGCGCGGTGCTCGAACAACAAGGGCACAAAGTGGTAATCGCCTCCAGCGGGCGGGACGGTCTTGATCAATTTCAGTCTCAAAAATTTGACATCGTAGTTACCGATTACCGCATGCCGGAGCTTTCGGGCCAGCAAGTCATTCGCACGATCCGCCAGTCGCAGCCCAAAACCGCCATCGTTTTGCTGTCGGGCTACGTTGACGCCCTCGGCCTGACCGAGCAATCGACGGGAGCCGATATCGTGCTGGCCAAAGGGCCGGGCGAGGTGCAGGAATTGTTGCGCGCCGTCGCGCGCCTGGCGAAACGGCGGCCAGCGCCTTCCAAGCCACCCGGCAAAGCGCCGGAGACGCGAAGGAAGTCGGACCTGGGCCAGCGAAGCGTCCGGCCGCGCTCCAGAAACAAGAGCAGCGTGAGGTGATCCGGTGCCGGCGTTGAAAATTACGTGGCTCGGCCACGGAACTTTTCAAATGGAAGCGGGCCTGGGCGAAATCTTTCTGATCGACCCGTGGACCGATGGGAATCCCGCCTACCCGCGCTCTCATGCGGTCTCGAAGCTCGACGCCATGCTGATCACGCATGGCCACTTTGACCATATCGGGGATGCTGTCTCGCTCGCCAAACGGGTTCGGCCCAAGAAGGTCGTCGGGATTTACGAATTGTGCCATTGGCTGGAGGGCAAAGGCGTGGAGAATTTGTCCCCCATGAACAAGGGCGGCACGCAGGCAGTGGGTTCCCTCAGGGTCACCATGACCCACGCCGATCATAGCTGCGGGATTCTGGACGATGGCCGGATTGTTTATGGCGGCGAGGCTTGCGGCTATGTGATTGCGCTGCCGGACGGCCGGCATCTGTATCACGCCGGAGATACGAATGTCTTCGGAGACATGGCGATCATACGGGAGCTGTATAATCCGGAGCTCGTTTTGCTTCCCATCGGCGATCACTTCACCATGGGACCTCGCGAGGCCGCGCACGCCTGCCGACTCCTACGGCCGAAAATGGTGATCCCCATGCATTTCGGCACGTTCCCGCTTCTGTCGGGCCGGCCGGAGCAACTCCGAGACCAGTTGCGAGACATGCCGGAAGTCGAAGTGCTGGCCCTTGCGCCCGGGCAAACGATCACCTGGTAGTCCATCGGGGCGGCCCGGCCGGATCCAAGCCCGCCTCCCGCCGACTTGCCATATTCTAAGGAAGCGGGGAGTGCGCTTCGCGCTCGCGCCGGACGAAAGCGGCAGGTCCTGGGCTGCGGCAGCGGCCGCCTCGGTGAGTTCTCCAGGTTGACTTGAAATCTCCTGTTTACAGCCGGTTGATCATGCTGGCTACGTAGGCGGCGCCAAAGCCGTTGTCGATATTCACGACGGTTACATTGCTGGCGCAACTGTTGAGCATGCCCAGCAGGGCGGCCAAGCCGTGCAGGCTGGCGCCATAGCCTACGCTAGTAGGTACCGCGATCACGGGCACGGAGACCAGTCCTCCGACAACGCTCGGCAGTGCGCCCTCCATGCCGGCGCAGCAGACGATCACGCGCGCTTGCGTGAGCCGTTCCCGATTGTTGATGAGCCTGTGAATGCCGGCGACCCCGACGTCATAAAGCGTTTCCACTTCGTTGCCCATGACCTCGGCGGTCACCTGCGCTTCCTCCGCCACAGGAATGTCGCTGGTCCCGGCGCAAACCACGGCGATTTTTCCTTTGCCCAGAATGGTTCGGTCGCCATGAACCCGGATCGCCCCCGAGAGCGGAAAGAACTCCGCCGCGCGCGCCACCTTCTTCACAACCCCGTAAACTTCTTTATTCGCTCGGGTGATCAACAGGTTCTTGTTCTGCTTGAGTAGCTGCCGGGAAATCGCCGCAATCTGCTTCGGCGATTTGCCGGAGGCCAAAATCACCTCGGGCATGCCGTGCCGCAGCGCGCGATGGTGATCGACTTTCGCAAACCCCAGATCTTCAAAGGGCAAATGCCGCAAGCGCTGGATGGCTGTTTCCACTGGCATCCCGCCACTGCGGACTTGCTGCAACAGTGCCCGTAGCTTTTGTTCGGTCATAATGCGCTTGTGTGTGGCCGGCTCCGCGGATCAAAACCGGGCCGCCATGCGGCCGTTTATGCTCCCGGTCCGGCGAGAGATGGATCCGAAAATCGTTTTCCCCGGCGACGCCTCCCCGTTTCCTGGGCAAAGCAACCTCGCCCTCCAAGGGAGCCGTGACTTGCTCCGGCCGCTTCACGCCGAGCCCGCGGCCCCACATTCTCTAGTCGCCGACGTGCGGCATCGCGTCGTTCCGGCCGGCTACAAGCTGTGAGCCGCTGTCCGTCGCCGGAGAAAACGGGGTCAGGCTCTCCCTGCGCTTGACAACCCGCCCCGTCAGAATCGCAGACGGTCGCCGGTCTTTAGACCATTCGCGGCCGCCTGCCCGGCTGCCAGTTCCAGCACAAACTGCGCTCGTTCCGCCCCGCCGTAGTTCGGGCACTCCTCAGCCTTCTCGCTCCGGCAGGGAGGGGTATTGGCGGAAATATACACGATAGTCCGGTTGGAATCCATCCAGATAATATCAAGAGGGATCAGCGTGTGATACATCCAGAATGGATAATTACCGGCCTCTCCGAACACGAAAAGCATGCCGCGATCCGGCGCCAGTCTCGTGCGGTACATCAACCCGCGCTCCTGACTGGCAGGATCCGTTGCCAGCTCAGCACGGATTGTCTTTCCATTGGGCAGCGTGACCGGCATTGTAGTGAGTTGCGTCTCGCTTTCGTCCCCCTTGCCTTCACTGGGACTTGATGAACAGGCCGCCAGACTCACAAGGCACATGACAACCGGCAGGATCGATCTCCGCATGCGCTGAATGCTGTTGTACCTGTTTCCCCGGGCCGGTAAGCGGGGCCGCCGGCCCATTCGAAAACACTCCCGCTCGACATACGGCCTGCCGCTAGGGGCGCCGCCGGCCCCGCTGCGGAGCTCCCGCGCCGCCTTTAAATTCCAAAACCACATCCACCGTCTTCGCCTGCTCATCAACGCTTTCGCGATGCGAGGTTCCGCCGAGGTTGTCAAACAGGCCCTCCTCTTCGATGCGCTGCAAGAAGAATTCAGGATATTCTCCATTGAAGGGCTGGCCTTTCTTGAGAGACCACATCCTTTTGACTGCCGCTTCCGCATTGATATCGAGGCCTCTAATGGTAAGGTTGCGCATCGTATACACCTCGCCTTCGCTGATGCGGAAGGTCAGGTCCACGGTCTTTTTTTTGCCGTCGAGCGTCCTTTCCACTGCGGCCCGGGCCTGGATGTAGCCCTCATGCTGGTAGCGCCGCTCGAGGTCCCCGGCGGCTTTGTGGATGAGAGTGAAATTGGCGAGGTCGCCGGAAGCGAGTTTCAGCACAGGACGCAGCTCGGCGGTCGAGAGGCGCTCGTTTCCTTCCAGCTTGATGTGGTCAATATGAAACTCGTCGCCTTCCTGCACCGGCACCGTTACGATCACTCCCTCCGGCTCGGTGGATTTCTCGGTCCGGAAGGGACCGAAGCGCGCTTCGAGCCGCCCTTTTTCCTCGAACATCGGCTGGATATTGACGTCCAGCAGTTCGGCCAGCCGCTTCTCCGTATAGGGGACGCCGACGCTGTTGGGGACAAAAGCCTTCTGCAAGGTCTCGGCGGGAATCACCGTGGTGTTCTCGAATCTGACATAGACGATTTTCGGAGCCGGGGCGGCCGACCGGAATGTCATCGCCAGCTTGCCACCGGCCCCCGGCAGCAGGCCGCTGGTGAGTTCGGCGCTCTGATGTTTAGCCGCCAGGTAGTCCTGGATAGCTTGCAAAATGTGCTGCACCATGATGCCTGTCGCCGGAACTTGGGGGCCGAACAGGGGAACTTTCTCCTCGATCGCCTTTCTCAGCTCTTCGTCCGGCGCCCCGAGCCCTTCGAAGGCGACCGGGTAAAGGTCCACGACCTCGCGGACTTCGAATGTGACCGCCAGTTGCTTATCCACTGGCTCGTAGTGAAAGGCGACGGTCTCAAAGGCTCCCGTGCCGGTCAAACGCCGGAGGGCGGCCTCGAAATCGGAAGCGTTCACGAGCGATCCCAGGCGGAGACCTGCCGCTTGCACAATCTTCTCCGTTGGAAAAATCCGATTGCCCGAAACGTGAATCGCCGCCAGAGGCCATCGGCCGGGGGCCGTGGAGGCCTCTGTGGATGAAGAACCCGTTGTACTTTTTCGCCGCGAAGAGCCGCGCTGCGGCTGATTTTGGGCAGCCAGCAGGGCGGTTGCGATCAAGCAGAGCAGAAACGCGCGCGGCATCCGATGTTCGTCCTGTGTCCTATAACGTAGGGTACCAGGAACACAGGAATAGGGTCATTGCCTGCGCCCGTGCAGGAGGATCGCCTGCGCGGGAGCAAGAAGCGCCTAGTGTAGAATGGCTTTCTGTGGGGCGACTTGATCGAAGAGCTTCCGCTGCTGCCCGGCCGCCTCTCCATTTCGGGCCCCGCTGTTTGGCACTTTCCCTGCGCAGACTTTTTGCCTTCCTGACGGCATTGCTTCCCGCGGGCGGCTTGTGGCTGTTTGCGCCGATGGCAGCGGCTCAGGATCGCGCGGCGGCGGTCTTCCATTCGGAACCACAGTCGCGGAATCTTCGATCCTTCGACTACATCTGGACCACGATCCGCGATAAGCACTGGGACCCGAAGCTAGGCGGGCTGGACTGGCAATCGGTACGCGATGAGCTCCGGCCTAGGGTGGAAAAAACGGCGACGCCAGCCGAGGCGCGGCCGATTCTTCAAGAGATGATCGGCCGGCTCCATCAGTCTCATTTCGGCGTCGTCCCTTCTGATATTTATCAGGACATTCAGGAGCCCTCCGGCCAGATTGCGCCAGAGGATGAGGGATGGACCGGTCTCGATGTTCGTGTCATCGGCGGGAAGGCATTGGTGACTTCGGTCGATGCCGGCGCGCCGGCCTACATCCGAGGTGTCCGCCCCGGCTGGCAGTTGCTAAAAATCGATCACGCGCCGGTGGAGTCGCTGCTCGAAAAAGTGAACACGGCGTACTGGAATTCAACCATGCGCGGCCTGCTGCTGGCGCGCGCCGTGCTCTCCAAGCTCAACGGGCGTGTGGGCACGCAGGCTCGAATCGAATTTCTGGACGGCGCCGGCAAAATTGTCGAGACCGATATCGCCCGCACGCGGCCGAGCGGAATTCAATCCCGATTCGGCTATCTGCCGGCCTGCTACGTTAGGATGGAATCGCGCAGGCTCGGCGGAAATATCGGATATATCGGGTTCAATTTCTTTCTTGCTCCAGCCGCCGTGATGAAGAAATTCGAGGAGGCGGTCAAATCGTGCAGGGAGTGCCCTGGGATCATCATCGATTTGCGCGGCAATCCGGGCGGGATCGGAGCGATGGCCATCGGTATGGCCGGGTGGTTCATCAACCAGCCCAATCAGCAACTGGGCGCTATGTATACGCGTGACGCTACATTGCATTTCATTGTGAATCCTCGCCTGGAGACCTATGGCGGCCCGCTGGCGATCCTGGTGGACGACTGCTCCGCCTCCACCTCGGAGGTGTTCGCCCAGGGGATGAGGGACCTTGGCCGAGCGCGCATCTTTGGCATCAAGACAGCCGGGGCCGCGCTGCCGTCGGTCTTCGAGCGGCTGCCCAACGGCGACGGCTTCCAATACGCGATCGCCAACTACCTTTCAAAGGGCGGCAAAACTCTGGAGGGCGCCGGGGTGGTTCCCGATGAAGAGGTAAAGCTCAGCCGCGCAGCGCTGCTCGAGGGACGCGATCCCGTCCTCGAGGCGGCGCTGCGGTGGATTCAGGCGCAAAGCACGCAGAACGGCTCCGGGAGGTGAGAATGATTGCGAAGAAAGCTTCCAGGTTTTTGATAGCGGCGCTAACGATAGAATGGGCTTTGGCCGGCGGAAGTTCGCGGGCCCAGGAGAAATTGCCCGCTGCCGAGACCGTGCTTGACCAGTACGTGGAAGTCACCGGCGGGCGCGAAGCGTATAAGAAAATCCATACGCAGATCACGATCGCCACGATGGAGTTTGTAGGCAAGGGAATCAAAGCGACCCTGACGTCCTATAAGGCGATCCCCCACAACAGCTACAACGTTGCCGAGATGCAGGGAATCGGCAAAATCGAGCAGGGAACTAGCGGCGATATTGCCTGGGAACGCTCGCCGCTGCAAGGGCCGCGGGTCAAGAGCGGGGAAGAGCGGGCATCGGCTCTCCGCGATGCTGCCTTGAATGCGGAATGGCGCGAGCTTTTCAAGAAAGCTGAGATGGAAGGCGTCGAGAACGTCGGCTCGCGCCCCTGTTACAAAATCCTGCTCACGCCGGCGGAAGGGAGCCCCGAGACACGCTATTACGACACCAAGACGCATCTGCTTGTCAAGGTGAACAAAGTGGTGAAAAGCCAGATGGGGGAGATACCGGCGGAAGTGACGCTCAGCGATTACCGGGATGCTGGCGGCATTCTGGTTCCCCATCGCGTCTTGCAGAAGGGCCTCGGCCAGGAGTTCTTGATTACGATTGAAAAAATCGAGCAGAACCCTGAGATTCCTGCCAGCCGCTTCGATCTCCCTGCCGACGTCAAGGCGCTGCTCGAAAAAAGCGGCGCCGGAGGGAACTGAAAGGCCATCTGCGCGCAAACGCGGAACGCCGCCACGGGAATATGAACGAATTCTTCCAGCAAATCGGAACCTTTTTACAAGCAAATGTGGCCGGCCGCGAGCTGAATGACGAGGTCCGGTCCGAGGCTGCCCGGACCGGGCCGCAGCCGCCGGCGGGCCGTGCCTATTACCTATCCCTTACGCGCGATCCAGTCGCGGCGGACATCCACTACGTTGCCGTAGATCTCGATGGTTCGTGGCTGCTGCGTTCGACGCCCGGGGGCGTCGACGCGCTGCCGTTTTCGTCAGCCGATTGGAGCGTGATCCGCCGGTTCGCGGAAAACATTGATCCGTCCTTCCTGCCGCGGCCGCAAAAAGACCAGCCGGCCGTGGCTGTGGGCAACCGGCATCCGGAAATTTCACTCCCGGCGGCATTCGATGCTTTCGGCCGCATCCTGCGGTCCAAGTGCGTCAATATGGCCAGCACCGTGCAGCTTTCCGCAACACGCGAAATGACCACCGCCGCCCGCCTCGCCGGCCGTACCGGGGAAAACCCGACGGAGGTCGGGCACACGCGCGTTTCCATCGAGCACCTCTATCACGCCGGCCTGTGGGCCGCTATTCGCGCGGGATGGCGGCATGGGTACAATGCCGAGGCAGACCATTTCATCATCAGCGGCGCGAGCGGCGCCGAAATTGCGCATTCCATCGAGCAAACCAAGGCGGCCATTCGCGCGGCGGCCGGATACACGAAATTCACCACCGATACCTCGCGGCTGTTCCGGCTCGAAGCCGATCCGCGGCATCCTCATGCTTGGAGTGACGCGCAGGTCGAGCAGGAGTTCGAGAGGATTCTGAACCGGGAACAGCAGCGCTGGGTCTTGAGCGAATTCGGCCGGAGTTTTTCCATCGAGGGCCGCGTCTATTCGTTCACGCCGGCGGAAATCCGCCGGCTGGCGGTCAAGTTCAGCCAAAGCTTGCAGTTGAACGAAGACCTTTATGATTACATCCAGCAGGCGAAGCGCGAGAGCGGCCGCTCGACGGACTTTGATTTCGAGCCGTCGATCGACGAGGCGGAAACCTTGACCACGGCCCGCGAGATGATCTTCTATATGCACTGGCTGGCGTCGCGCGGGCGCCGGGCGCAACTGGTGCCGCCGAATCTCGGCTTCAAGAAACGCCAGGCGTACCCCGAGACGGCCGCCGCTCTCCGCGAGTATGCAGCGCACAAGATGTGGCCCGAGCTGCTGCCGCGCGTGGAGCGGGAATTTGGCGGGGACCCTGTCAAGGAGTTAGGCGCACGGGTGCGGGAGCTGGCCGACGTGGCGCGCTATTTTAACGGCACATTGAGCATCCACTCGGGGAGCGGCAAGCAGGCTCGCGTGCTGCAAATGATCGGCCGCTCGACCGGCGGGCGCGTGAACTACAAGATTTCCGGCGAGCTCCAACTGCAACTGCTCGATGTGCTCTCGGAACAGCCGGCAGGCTCGCCCTGGCGGTCCCTGTTCGAACGCATGGTGGATCGCTGTGTTCAATTTGCCGAGGCCGGAGCGTTCGGCGAGGAGAGCCAGTTGGCGCGGATCTATAAAGAGAAGGGACTCGGTTATTATCTCGGCGACCGGCTCAAGGGCCGCGTGGATGGCAATCTGTTTCTCGTTTTCTGGCTGGGAAACCTCGTCGGCTCTCGCGACGCGGCCGATCCGTCCGGCGATCATCGCTTCTTCAAGGAAAAGCTTGACGAATTGCCCGCCGCCTTGGTTCAGGAAGTTCAGCGGCGCAACAGCGATTACATTGTCTGGCTCGCGGAGCAATTGCGCCCATAACGGAGCGCCGCGCGCACAACATGCGCCCGGCATTTGCCCGTCCGGCGCAGCGCCCTTACGGCTCGAGGGAGGCGGAGAGCGTGATGCTCTTCCCCGCCGTGCGATCCTCAATCCGAATGACGCCTTGTTCCAGGCTCACCTCGTCAACGCGCTGGAAACCCTCCGGCGTTCTGGTATAGAAGAAAAGAAAGCGCGACTCGATTTTGGATTTCGCGGGGAGCCAGCGGTAAACAGGCGCGTCGAACATCGAACGCAGGTCAATCACCTCGCGGCGCGGCACGTCAAAGGGCTGCGTGCCGAATTCGAAGCCGCGGGCCATCTTGAGCGTCGGCGGATAGTTTTCCCAGTTCTGCACCCAGGGATACTCCTGCGGGTGGAACAGGTAACCAACTAACAACCGCTTTTCCGGATGAAGTGCGGTCACAAACGCCCATTTCCGATTCATGTCCATCAACGCCGTCGTGTGATCGCCCGAGTTCGGGTTAGGCGGCGCGGCGCGGAGGTCGATCAGTTGGCCGCTCCCGTCCGGCGCCATCGGCCAGGTGAACTCCAGAGATGAAGCCAGGCGATGCGGCAGAGGGCCGGGCTTCGGGTCGTGAGGGCGCGTCTTGGCGCGAACCGCCCGCAGATCCACAGCGGTCTTTCCCGGCTCCAGGAACGGCGAGCCGATTGTGGCGTGCTCGGCCCAGCAGATGGGACGGTCGAAGGCGAGAAGGCTTTCCAACCCGCTTTCCACATACACCACGTTTTCCCCATCCACCAGCCGCACCGTCCGCGTGAAGCGCTCCTCGACCAGCGGCAGATCTACAGAAAATGTGACGCTGGCCGTTTTGCCGCTCCTGGCGGCCGCCACGACCCGCCAGGCCTGTTTGTTGGCTTCGCCGTGGCCGGGCAGCCCGGCCGCCCGCTCCTGCTCCGATACCGGTCCGAAGCCATCCACGCAAACGAAATGCCCGGCCTCGAAGCCGGAAGGCGGCCTGCGCCCGTCCTCACGCGCCATTCGCCTCGGATTCCAATACGGGCTCAACTTTTCGGGGTCATCGCGCAGCGCGAGGTTGGCGAAGGCCCCACCCTGGCTGAGAATGGTCAATTCCAGCTTGTCATTGGAGAGGACCAACGCCGGGATGCCTTCAAACGTGGAGCGCACGAGAATTTCCGCAGGCGGAGTCTGCGCTAACGCGGACAACGCCAGACCTGCGAAAAGAAGTGCCAGTAAGCGCATAGTGCAGACTATTATAAGAAGCAGAGCCATGCCGCCGCGAAAAATAACAAGGGCGTTCGGCCCGGTGATTGGCTTTCTTTTCCTGCTAAGGCCGTACGCATTGGCGCAGGATTCGCACCCCTCCGAGCTTCACGATCCGGCCGTGATTCAGTATTTCCGGCAGGGCGGCCATCAGCGGCTGGCTCATTTCACCACGCTGCTGCGGCATCCCGTGGAGGCCAGCCAGGATTTGCTGCTGGTTTGGGGCGGCGTGCAGGCTCCGAGCTGGACGGGAGCTGGCCTTTGGTGGAATCAAACCGATGTGATGGGCCTATTCTTGCAAGAGCGCGAGCATCCTCAGCAGGTGCACCTGCTGGCGCTGTTGCTGAACGACGATCAAAGCTGCGCCGTGGAGGTGGCTAGAATTGCTCCGGGTGAGCTGGTGCTCTGGAGGACGGGAGAAAAAGGGGGAATATTCGACAGCATCAAGTTTTTCTTCGACGCCCGTTCCCGCCGCATCTTCCGGCGAATCGAGTACGCTCCCTTCACGGTTCGGCGCATTCTGATGAAAGACGGCGTTCTGCTTTTCCTTGCCGGCGGCGGCAATCGGCTCCTGGTAATTCGGCTATTGCGGGAGGCTCCAGCCGGCCGGATTCCATTCCAGGTTTTGTCGGAAAAGGAGGCCGCGCCGCTGTTGGCCGAGGCGCCGCTAATCGTCTCTTCGACGGCCTCGGGAGAATTTGGTGACTTGCGAAGGGCGCCGGCCAGTCTGCGCTTCGGCCCCGGAAAGCGCTTCGCCTTGGAACCGGAAACAACGCAGTCTTGGGGCACGATCTGGCGCACAGTGACCGAGCGCGCTGGCGGCCGCGCCGCCTCCTTCATGCTGCCGCAATCAAGCTGTGTAGAGTACGTCCAAGCGCGGCGGGAAGCCATGCGCCGCACCTTTCCGGTGATTCCCGCGGGCACGATCTGCCAGGGCAGCGGCCCTGAAATCTTGGAGACGATCGGCGCGTGGGAGATCGCGGGCGACGGCCGGCTATGGCTTGGGAAGACATTCTATGACGCCGAGGGCAGCGTAGGGGTGGGAGGCTTCGGCTACTTCGACCCGGGCGATCGCGAGTTCCATATCTTCTCGCCGCCGGAAGTTCGAGACTGGTCGGTCTCGGCCTTGCGGGTTGGATCTGACGCGGTCTGGCTCGGGCTGATGCATCGAGGCGAATACGGCGATTCGCCGGGCGGGTTGCTGAGATGGGACCGGAGTTCGCACGCGATCAATGCTTACTCCGTTTCTTCCATCGTCCATGACATCGCGCTCTCCGGGAGCAGAATCTATCTGGCCGCCGCGAGCGGAATCTTTGTTCTGGAGAACGGCCGGCTGCAACAGTATATCGTCGATGTCGGGCCAGACGGCGGCTATGAAGTTGTGCCCCGTTGACGCTCAGCCTGTGTTTCCGCGGCGCACGGCCTTCCGAAGCGCCGGCTCGCGCAGGGAGATGCCAGCTAACCGGGCAGGGGTATCCGCCCCGGGCGCCATCTAAAAGCTGATAAAATTTTGAGCTGCCTGTGTCACGCCATCCCCGCGGAAAATCAAAAAAACGTCTGCACCCCAAGGTTGAGAATTTCGTGGAAGCCGCTCCCTCGCCGGCTTCCCATGCTTCGCTTCCTGAGCATCGCCGCTCGGCGGACGAACCCCGCGAAACCAGCATATTGCGAATCGAGACGCTCATTTGGGCGGGGGCCTTGCTGGTCATCTACGCCTGTGTTGCGACCTGGGGCCAGTTCGATTTCAGCGACCTGATGGGTTACTACAACATGCAAGCGGACGCCTTCCTGGCGGGGCATCTCTACATCGCGCGGAACCCGAGCGAAGGCTACTTGATGGATATGGTGCCGTTCGAGGGGCGGTTTTACCTGCAATGGGGGCCGTTTCCCGCGGTGCTGCACATGATGGCCAAGCTCGCCGGCGGAAAACTCACGGACCGGGTGGCCTGTATTCTTGCGGGATGGCTCACATCGCTGGTTTTTTTGAAGATCGTTGTCGTGCTCCGGGGGCGCTACTTCCCCGCTTTGCCAAAGTGGCTCTGCTGCTGGTTCTTTTTTACCTTCGCTTTGGCTACCCCCACGGCGATTGTGGCTCTGCGCGGCACGATTTACCACGAAAGCATCGCCTGGGCCGCGCTTTTGGTCCTCTTCGCCTTTTGGGCCCTGCTCGAGTATCTCGATCGGCAATCCGCTCCCTGGGTGTTCCTGGCGGGCGCCGGTGCTGGCCTTGCCATCCTGACCCGCGTGTCGCTCGGACTATATGCGGCCGGCCTGCTCGCCGGAGTGGCCGTCTTGCAGCGGCACTGGGGCCGGCGAAAGAAGGTTGCGGCGATGCACCTGGCGGCTCTTGCCGCGCCGGCAGCCGCCGGCGTGCTGCTCATGATGGCTTACAACCAAGCCCGGTTCCGCTCTCCCTGGGAGTATGGCCTGAAATATCTGCCCGTGGCGGCCGCCGACAAGCCTGCCTATGCGCTGAACCGCGTGCCCGAAAACTTCCTGCATTATGTGCTCGCTCCCATTCACGTGACGCTAGATTGTCCCTGGTTCACCCACAAGGGCTGGCAGCCGCTGGTGAAAACGGAACGCGCGGAAGACATGTCGTCCATGTTTCTGGCCTCGCCGTTTTTGTTGCTCGGTTTTTTGGCCTGGCCCTTGTTTCGCACGCGCGATGGGCGGATTTTCCCGCTGAAAGTGTTTGCCGCCGTTGCCGGACTTTCGGCCTTCGCCGTGTTTTTCAGCCTCCTGTGCTTCGTCGGAACCAGCCGCCGGTATATGCAGGACTTTGTGCCCATGCTGATGGTTCTGGCGCTGCTCGGAGTGGCTTATAGCGCGAAAACCGGAAGCGATTGGCGGCGCTGGCAGGCCCCAGCCTGGGGCATTTTCGCCCTATCGGCGTTACTCCACGTTCATCTGGTTTTCTTCCAGCCTGAGACCTGGGCGCCGCTCGACCCGAACGTCAGCAAGGCGTTTGTGGCTCTCGGTCCGCTCGTGCGGCGCGTGCTTCCCGGACACCAGCTCGATTCGCGGCTGGCGATTCATCACAATGATCTGGGACTTCTCTACATGGACCAGGGGCGTTACGCGGAAGCCATCCCGCACTTCGAACAGGCCAATCGTTACATGCCTGCTTCGGTTTCGATCCAGCACAACCTGACTTACGCGAGACGACTTCAGGCAGCCTCCGGCAGATAAGTCAGACGGGCGCATTCGAACGGCTACGGTTGCGGCTAGAGTACGCTCTCTTCAGGATTCCGAGATGTTTTATCAGAGCGAGCCGGAGTCCTGCAACCTAGATTGGCACGACTCTCGCCGGCCTATCGCCGGCAAGTCATTCCTCCTGGCTGCGCTTGGCAGCCGGCGGGCGGTTCCATCATAATGTACAATCACGCAGTTTTTACTGGCTGGTGGATTCCATCAAATTCATGGGTGCTCGAAGAATGTTAGGGCGCCGGGCGGCGTGCCTGCTGATCTGGACATTTCTGGAGAGCGCGGCGCTGGCGGAATGCATCCGCGTATCGGTACGCGACCCTTCCGGGCTGGCGGCCGCCGGGGCCGCCGTTCACGTTGACGGCGGAAGCGCAAATCTCACCGATGACGCCGGCAATGCCGTGATCTGCGGCCTGGCCGCAGGGCGTCACAAGATCACGGTCGAAAAGGCCGAGTTTGCAACCTTGTCCCTGGTTGCAAACGCTCCCGGCGAACAGACGATTACGCTGGCTCTGGAGCCGCGGGTCGAGTCTCCGGTCGTGGTAACCGGCACGCCCGAGCCGGCGCAACTGGCCGAAGTGGACCGCAGCATCATCGTGATACCTGTCGAAAATGCGGTGGTCCCGGCGACTTCGCTGGCCCAATTGCTGAAGACGGACAGCACCGTGGATGTGCAAGAGCGCGGAATTGACGGCACGCAGGCCGATGTGGGGATTCGAGGCGGCAGCTTCAGCCAGACGCTGGTGCTTATCAACGGCATGCGCGTGAACGATGCGCAATCGGGCCACCACGATATGGATCTGCCCTTGCCTTTGGAGAGCGTTTCACGCATGGAAGTGCTGCACGGCAGCGGCTCGACGCTGTACGGCTCGGACGCGGTCGGCGGAGCGGTGAACGTAATCACGCGGCGGCCCGAAGCGACGGAACTCAACGTGTCGTCGGGAATCGGAGACTTCGGCTGGAATCGCGAAGCGCTCTCGGGCGGCTTCCGGTTCGGGAAGTGGAGCCAGCAAGCCGCCGTGGCGCGCGATTTTTCGACCGGCTTTCGGCCCGGCCGCGATTTCCGCAACCTGGCTGTGGCGAGCCAATCGTTTTTCGACGAGTCCTTTGGTTCGACCAGTCTGCTGTTCGCTTATAATGACCGGCCTTTTGGAGCCAACGGATTTTACGGAAGCTTCCCCTCCTGGGAAGAGACCGGGACCAAGCTTGTGGCGCTGAGCCAGACAGTGGGAGAACACCGCGTGCAGTTTTCCTATCGCCGGCACACCGATCACTACGTTCTCTACCGCGATCAGCCGGAAATCTTCCAGAATTTCCACACCAGCGGAACCTGGTATGGGTCCTACGCTTTCCACCATGCCTTGTCGGGCCGAGTGGACCTCAGCGCGGGTGCGGACGGCCTTTCCGAGGCTATCGAAAGCACGAACCTGAGCGATCACCGGCGCGAAAGGGCTTCGGGATTCTTTGTGCTGCAAGCGCGGCCTGGTCCGCGTTTGAGCCTGAGCGCTGGCTTGCGCGAAGAAATCTACCGGAAATGGAGCGCCGTCGCCAGCCCTACTCTAGCGGCCGGAGTGCGGCTCGGAAAAGGGTGGAAGGCCCGGGCCAGCCTCAGCCGCACCTTCCGCGTGCCGACCTATACCGAATTGTATTACCACGATCCGGCAAATATTGGAAACCCGAATCTGCGGCCGGAAAGCGCCTGGAGCTACGAAGCCGGCCTCGACTGGTGGGGCCGCGGAGGGACGAACATCTCGGCCACCTGGTTTGAGCGGCGCGAGCGCAACACGATCGATTTCGTCCGGCCTGCCGGGGCGTCGGTCTGGCAGGCCATGAACTTCGAGCGGCTCAACTTTCACGGCGGCGAGATCGGCGCGCGCGACCGGATCGCTGTCCGAGGCCGGAGCGCAGATGTTGGCATCAGTTATACCATCATTCGGGCGTCCCGCGAGATCATTCCCGGCGTGGCGTCGCTCTACATCTTCAATTTTCCCCGCAATTCGGTTGCTTTTACCGCGGCTGCGCCCCTTGGGCGTTATGCGGTGGTGCGCACTCGCGTGGGCGCTTTCGATCGAAGCTGGCAACCCGCGGTCGCCTTGTGGGATATTTCCGTGGCCGGGCAAGGAAGCCGCTTCCAGCCCTTCCTGCAAATCACCAATCTGGCGAACGCCTATTACGAATCGTTCCCCGGGCTGGCCCAGCCGGGCCGCTGGATTCGGGGCGGGATGAAAATCGAGCTTTTGGGCAAGCGCTGAGCCGCGCTCTTTTGCGCCTGGCGGGACGGGCGATTTTTCCACAGCGATCTGATTCCGCGCCTGCGGCCGACGCGGTCTGGCGGGATCTTACCTGCAAAGCCGCGGGCGCTGCTAAAATCGTGGCGTGCCCGCATCTGCTGAAAATGATTTCCGGGTTCTCCCGTCGGTTGATGAAGTTTTGAAGCAGGAAGCCATTGCGCGCCTGACCGAAAGATTTCCGCGCCACATGGTGGTGGAAGCCGTCCGGGAGGTGCTGGGAACATTCCGCGATAAGCTGGTGGAGGGCCGCCGGGAAGAGATCGAATATCAGTTGCCGCAGCTCCCCGAGACAGTGCGGCAGCGCCTGGATGACTTGATCTCTCCCTCGCTTCGCTCCGTAATCAATGCCACGGGCGTCGTCCTGCACACCAACCTGGGCCGCGCTCCGCTTTCGGCCTCCGCCCTTCGCGCCATTGCCGGGACAGCCGGAGCATACAACAATCTGGAATACGATTTGACGAAAGGCGCGCGCGGCCGGCGCGACGTGCACGCCGCGGCGCTGCTCGAGCGCCTGCTGGGGGCGCCCGCCATCGTGGTTAACAACAATGCCGCGGCGATTTTTTTGGCTCTGCACGAGCTGGCGTCGGGCGGAGAGGTGATCGTTTCCCGTGGCGAGCTGATCGAAATCGGCGAAGGCTTCCGCATTCCCGACATCCTCGCCCGCAGCGGCGCCCGGCTGCGCGAGGTGGGGACCACGAACCGAACGCGCATCGAGGACTATCGCGCGGCGATTACCGGCGAAACGCGCGCCATCCTGCGCGTTCATCACAGCAATTTCCGGATCGTCGGCTTTACCGATCGCCCTTCGTTAAAAGACCTGGTCGATGCCGGCAGCCAGGCTGGGATTCCTGTGGTGGAAGACCTGGGCAGCGGGTGCCTCGTGGACCTGAAAGGCTACGGCTTGGAACATGAGCCGACCGTAGGCGAAAGCATCGCCGCCGGAATAGACGTGGTTACCTTCAGCGGAGATAAGCTGCTGGGAGGTCCGCAGGCGGGCATCCTGGCGGGCAAAAAAGAGTGGATCGCGCGGATTCGCCGCAATCCGCTGTTTCGGGCGCTGCGGGTTGACAAGCTCATCTATGCGGCGCTCTCCGCGACGCTGCGGGACTACCTGCTCGAAGATCGCGCCGGCATCCCCATTTACGCCATGCTCGACCAAACGGCTGATCAGATTCGCGAACGCGCCGAAAAGCTCGTTGCGGCGCTCCCCGGCATAGAAGCGGATCTCTGTCCTGGCAGCTCCGTCATCGGCGGCGGCTCGACTCCGGCTATGGAACTCCCGACTACGCTGATTTTGCTGCGGCCTCCGGAAGCCGAGTCGGCGGCGGCTTGCGAGCGGCTCCTGCGGACGGGCGCCACCCCGGTGGTAGCGCGGCTCGAAAAGCAGCGCATCATTTTGGATTTACGAACGGTCTTACCGGAACAGGAGGTTCTGCTCGCAGGCGCTATCCGAAGCGCCTGGAGCAGGAACGGCTTCTAGGGGCCGGACGACCTCTGCCTGCAACTTCAATTCGCCGCTATGGGGTGCAGAGTGAGCCGCTGCACTCTCCAGTTCGTGATCTCGCCCACGTACAGTTCGTTCGGATTGCGGCAATCAATCTCATGAACTGAGCCGAATTCCTTCAGCAGCTTGCCCGCCTTGCCGAATTTGCCGAGGATTCTGCCATCCAGTTCCATTTTGTAAATTTCGCCGTTTTCCATGTCCTCGGTGCCGTTGGAGTTAGAGCTGAAAAGGTACTGGTGAGCGCCCGGCGAGATGCAGACCGCCCAGGGAGCGCCCACATTCAGATACAGCGTTTTGAACTCCCCGCTGTTATCGAAGACCTGAATGCGCCGGTTTCCGCGATCGCCGACGTAAACATTGCCCTGCGCATCGGTGGCGATGGTGTGTGGGGTGTTGAACTGCCCGGGCGCCGTTCCTCTCGATCCCCAGGATTTGAGGAAACGGCCGTTTTTATCAAACTTGGCCACCCGCGAGTTGCCGTAGCCGTCTGAGACGAAAATGTTGCCGGCGGCGTCCCAAGCAACGTCGGTCGGCCGGTTGAACACGTCGGTTTGAGCGCCTGCCCCGGCGGGAAGCGCGGGGGCCGCGGCGGCCGCCGGCCGATTGGCTGCCGCTTGCGGCGGCGGAACCGTGGGAACGGAAGGCACGCGCAGCTCCTCCGCCTTTCTCCCCATGGTCATCACCACTCTCCCCTCTGGGTTGAATTTGATGACCATGTTCGACCCTTCGTCCACAACCCAGATGTTGTCTTGCGGGTCGACTCGCACCGCGTGCGCAAAAACAAATCCGTAAAGCCCGTGCCCGATTTCGCGGATGAATTTTCCGTTTCGGTCGAATTCGAATAGCCGAGATCCCCCGTTCGCAAACGCCCGCGAGGTCCCCATCGTCACGT
>DASREK010000261.1:0-3048 GCA_035652135.1 Bryobacterales bacterium
CACGCGGCTGGCGCGGGCTTACAACACGATTGTGCCGCCTTCCGGCAAGGTGCTCTCGGGCGGGGTGGATTCCAACGCGCTCCAGCGGCCGAAGCGCTTCTTTGGCGCCGCCCGCAACATTGAAGAGGGCGGCTCGTTGACGATCATCGCCACCTCGCTGATCGATACGGGCAGCCGCATGGATGACGTCATCTTCGAGGAATTCAAAGGCACCGGCAACATGGAAATTCACCTTGACCGGAAGCTGGTGGATAAGCGCGTGTTTCCGGCGATCGACGTCAACAAGAGCGGGACGCGCAAGGAAGAGCTGCTGCTGACCAAAGAAGAGCTGAACCGGGTTTGGGTGCTGCGCAAAGTGCTGAGCCCGCTTTCCAGCGTCGAAACCATGGAGCTGCTGTTGGACAAAATGGGAAAGACTGCGTCGAACGCCCAATTCCTGCAATCCATGAGCGGGTAGGCGGCCGTGCGCTAAGATGACGCCATGCATTGGGTGACGCTTCGGGCCGGCGGCGCATGAGCTGGCGGCGCCACGTTCTGCTGCCGGCCGCCTCGGTCCTGGTAGGGCTAATCGCAGCAGAGTTCCTCCTCCGGCTCACGCCTTTCGGCCGGCCGAAGTTGGATCTCACGCCTTTCTTCCAATACGATCGCACCCTTGGCTGGAAAAACCGGCCGTTCGCTAAGGGAACTGTCTACGATTGGGAATACGTTACCCATTTACAATACAATTCCCACGGAATGCGGGGTCCCGATCTCCCGTACCCGAAGCCGCCGGGAACGTATCGGATCATTGTGCTGGGTGATTCCTTTATCGACGCCTTCATGGTTCCTTACGGCCGCCGCGTTACCGAGCTTCTCGAAAAATCCTTGAACCAAGCTGGCTCGCAGAAACACGTCCAGGTAGTTCCGATGGGGGTGGTCGGCTACAGCACCGATCAGGAGTTGCTTTGGCTCGAATCGGAGGGTTTTTCGTATTCGCCCGACCTCGTAGTTCTGATGTTTTTCGACAACGACATCTATGGCAACGGCTTGCCCTATTTTTATGGTCCGAAGCCGCAATTCTTGTGGGACGGCCAGAAGCTTGCGCTGCACAACGTGCCCGTGCCCGAGGGTCTGGCCGGCCATCATCCGCACGAGCAGGCTCGCTGGAATCTGGCAGGGCGGTTTCCGAAATTTCATCGTTGGGCGGCGCAACACTCCCGGCTGTACCGCCTTTTGATCGTGGATTTGCAGGATTTGACGCCTTTACCGCCTTATTCTCCGATTTACAAAAAGCCCGAAACGCCGGAGGTTCGTTCGGCGTGGGATGTTACCGGAGCTCTGCTGGCCCGAATGCAGCGCGAAGTAGCCGGCCATGGCGCCCGCTTTATGGTTTTTTACATTCCACGGCGGGAAGACGTGTACCGGCAGGAGTGGGCGGAGCTCGAAACCAAGCTCGGCCTGCATCCTGAGGACTGGGATATGCGCGGCGTGACGGATCGTTTCTTGTCGATCTGCCGCGAGGAGTCGCTCGAGTGCATCGAGCCTACCGCAGAGTTTTTGGAAGCCGCGCGAGCCGCCGGGCAAAGCGGCCGGCGGCTGTACAACAAGTACGACGCGCATTGGAATGAGAATGGCCACCGGCTGGCCGCCGAGATCCTGGCCAAGAAAATCCGACCGGACCTGCAATCGCAAACCTCCCGAGCGAAGCCCTGAGGAGGCCAGGCTCCGTTGATAGAGCTGGAGAATGCAGTCGCGGAGACCGTCAGCATCGACTCCTGTAGCTTCTCTTTCCGCCCCCGGTCTGGCACGCTCCTCGCTTTCATGCAGCCGGCTTTCCTCATCTCGCAAGCGCAAACGTTTACATGGCAATCCGATCGGACGAAATCAGGCGTTGGCAATCCAAGGGTACAAACGCTCTTGACTGCCGCGAAGCCTAGTCTTAGAATGGCGCGCAGATTATTTGGGGGTTCTGTGCAATTAGCTGCTCCTTACAGGCATTTTCTTAAGCTTATGGAGGAAAGCCATGAGGAAACCGCTAAATACCGCGACCGTGGTGTGTGTGATCGCCTGGTGCCTTCTTCTTAGTGGCCGCCCGGCCGCCGCCCAGCTTACAACGGCGGATGTTCTGGGCACTGTAACCGACGCCGCCGGCGCCGTTGTGACGACCGCCAAAGTAACGATCGTCAATATCGCGACCGGCGATACGCGCACTGTTCAAACCAGTTCTTCGGGAGATTTTGTGGTCAACCTTCTGCCTCCGGGCCAATACACGGTAACCGTGGAAGCGCCTGGTTTCCGGAGGTCCGTAACGAATTTGACGCTAATAGCCGGGGACCGGGCCCGCGCCGACGCGCAGTTGCAAGTGGGCGAAGTGACGCAAACCGTGGAGGTAACGGCTCAGGCGCCCGCACTGCAAACCGACAGCTCCACGCTCAGAGACACCGTGGCCGCGCAGTCTGTACAGGATTTGCCGTTGAATGGGCGCAATTACATTACGCTGGTCCAAACCACCGTCGGCGCGACAATGGGTCCCTCGAACTCGATTCTGAGCGGTACGCGCCCCGACGAACGCCGCCAGACGGCCAATATAGTCGCCAACGGGATGAACGAGGTGTTCAACAACCAGCTCATCGATGGCATGGATAACAACGAGCGCGAGCAGTTCACGATTCTGTTCCGGCCGTCGATCGACTCCATTGAAGAAGTAAAGGTGGATACCAACAGCTATCCGGCGGAGGTCGGCCGGGCCGGCGGCGCCGTAATCAACCTGATCACCAAGTCGGGGACGAACACCTTTCACGGCGGCCTCTACGAGTACTTCCGCAACGACAAGCTGAACGCCAACGACTTTTTTGCGAACGCCGGCGGTATACCGCGCCCGGAGTTCCGGCAGAACCAGTTTGGCGGGAGCCTGGGCGGCCCGATCAAGAAGGACCGGACGTTCTTCTTCGGCGATATCGAAGAGCTGCGCCAGATCCAGAGCAAGAACACCGGCCTGCTGGCGACGGCTACGGCCTACGAGTTAGCCAATCCCGGCGATTTCACCGATCAGCCCGGAGGCATCAAGAT
>DASREK010000262.1:0-17000 GCA_035652135.1 Bryobacterales bacterium
AGTCGATTTCACCGGCGAGGCCCCTGGCATGAGCCTGGGAAAAGGCCTGCAAATAGGTCCAGTCGTCGAGCACGGGCAGCGCATGCGGCAGGTAGAGCAGGTAAACCGCCCCCAGGCAGGCATAAATAGCAAAAACGCTACGGCTGGACATGACGTTTCGACGCCCGCACGGCTTGGTTGATCATGAAGCGGCGCGCCCATCCGCCGCCGAGCTTCGCGTCAACCCATCGTGAAACGCCCCAGAGAGGGCGCAACTGGAAGGGCCACGGGTGGAATCCGATGTGGCACTCGAGCGCGAGGCCGGCGGCTGCTATGTATTGTTCGAGTCCGTGAAAGGAAGGGAAGTTTTCGTACCCATCAAAGCGGCGAAGTCCCGCGCAGTTGGCGAAGCCCACCAGCCACTGCCAAAACCTGTTAGGGCAAGTAAGAACCAGGGTTCCTTCCGGCCGGAGCACACGGGCCATTTCCCTTATCGCTCGGGCCGGGTCGATCGTGTGCTCGATGGCCTCGCTCGATATGACGATATCAAACGTATTGTCCCGGAACGGCAGCTCGAGCGCATCGCCGGCAGCCGCGAAAACGGGCGCCTTGCGCCGCGCTTCTTCCAGGAGCGGAGGGCCGAGGTCGAGGGCGACAACACAGGCGCCGCCGTACTGCGCACGGGCGGCAAACCAGCCCGTGCCGCAACCGGCGTCAAGGACCAGCCGGCCAGCGAGGCTTCCCAAAAGCAATTGTTCAAACACCACTTCCAGCCGGCGCTCCAGATCGTACGGATTCATCATCCGGTCGAACTCGCCGGCGATCGAGGTATAGAAGAATTTCTTTCCGATGGAAGATGCAGGCATGCGAGCTACAGGTCTGTAGGCTTCATATGGCTATGAATGCGGCGCGCAAAATAGATTTCGCCGAATTGCGGGAGCCGCTTCAACTCTTCCAGGCTCAGCGGCGCCGGCAGCTCCTGCTGGGAAGACCCCAGACGGACAATTTGATATCGGCCGTCCTGGACCGGCAAGGCCAGCACGAATTTCGGTAAAAAACGGTTCGTGGAGGGATCCCGAACAAAGATACGTAGACGGCTGATCTCCTGGCGATGGAAGTAGCGGAACGAATCGCGCCGGTAAAGCGCCATTTCCCCTTTCTCATTGACGACCAGGTCGCGAGCGCCCTGGATATGGCCGGCTCCGGTGCAGTGCTCGAGCATGCTTTGCTGCGCCCAACTCGCGCCGGTGATAAAGCTTGGCGCAAGACCATTGGCGAGGTGATCGCCGGAGAGAATCACGATGTCATAGGGAGCAAACCGGCTTGCGGCGACCGCGTCGAGGGCGGCCCTGGCTTCCCGGCTCTGCGGAATCCAGCAGTGGCGCATGCTTAAATATGTCTGAGTAATGCAATAAGCAAGCGCCGTAAAACTGAGAGCCAGGCGCAGGGGACGCCGCAGCACGCCCAGGAGAGCGGCGCCGCCGCTTACCAGAAACATAGAGGGCACATATAAATATCGCCACTCGAAGGTGCTCAACCGGGCCAGGGGTAAATAGGTGAGAATAGCGCCGGCCACCGACCACAGCAACATCTCGCCGAACCGGCCCGCATTGCTCGGCTTCTGACGCGGTCCAACCACCCCCAAAAACGATAACGCCGCCGCCGCGAACAATCCGATTAACGCCCGGTCGGCCCACCAGTGTCCCGGCCAGGGAACGAAATCGCGATTCAAGCCGAGCGCCCCAAAAAGCAGATAGGCCACTGGGCGGAGGCTCCAGCGATGGACGCTTGCGTAGCGGTTCTGGAAGCCTTTCCAAACCGGCGCCGCGTTGACTGCAAACGTGTAGACGCCGAGAAGAACGGCCATGAGCGCCAGATGGAGAATGCAGAAGCGAACATACTCCCGGCGCCTTTCCCGTTTGCCAAGCAGTAGCAATGCCACGGGCAGCAAGATCGCCAGAGCCGGCAGAATCTGTTCTCCTGTAAAAATTGCGCCCGCGAGCAGGGCAAAATCCTTCCACGAATAGCGGCAATCGCCTTGAAGGACGAGCTTCTTCCAAGTCAGCCAAAACCAGGCCAGCAGAGCCAGGCTTTGTATGTAATAGACGGCGTTGCTCACCGGCCAGAACAGCGGATTGGTCGCCGCCGGGAAGACCATATAGATAGCGCCCGCGGCAAATGCCGTTTCTGAATCTCCGGATATCGCCGCTGCAATCCTCCAAAGCAGATACGCGGTGAGCAGATGTGCCGTCCAGGCCAGCAGGAAGTAAGCCTTTCCGGCGAAATCGGCGGCGAACGAGAGCGCAAAAACCGGCAGCAAGCTCGCCCAGAAGATTCGGAACTGCACGATCCACGTGTTGTCCACCAGGTGGCGCAGAAAAGCCAAGTCTCCCGTTATCCCTCCGGCCCGGGCTTGATGAAATAACTGTAGAAACATCCAATCATCGAGCACCGGCAGCGCGTACGGAACGTACAAAAAATAGACTCCACCGGTGACGACCAGGGCCGCGAACACCTTTTTCTTCATTCCGTAAGCCTCAATCGAAGGAAAGGTTCGCTGGATCCTGCGCGCGCTTGCGGGGGGCCGATGCCCCAAGGAGTGAGAGAGAGATCGACCTCCAAATCTTCAGCCCCGCCCGGTTTGACGTAAATGGTGAAGCTCTGCCGCAACACCTCTCCCGGCTGCCATTCCGCAGGGGGGTGGCGAGGCGCCGCCAGCGGGTAGTCTTCAGTAAGAAAAACTCTGCCGCCGCGCCGATACTCCGCATTCAGACGATACGTTTGCTCGATGTGGCTGAGCGCACTCCAATAATAGGCGACGTCCCAGAGGCCTCCAGGACGCCTCCGGCAGTCATAGCCGAGAAAACGGACGCCACCCGTGAAATCGGCCGCTAGCGCGCGGGCGGGCCCCGCAGCGTTAGACCCGGGAGGAGAAACCGTCCATTGCACTTCCTTTTCGTAGATCAAAGCCTTCATACGATGGGCGAGCGGCACGGTGGCGCACAATCGGAACGGCAGTTCCCCCGCATGGATCCGAGCCTGAATTTCGCCGTTTACCCGGTTTAGGAAAGGCGGAAGATCCTGAAAACCCTCGCCCATGACCAGAAAGCGGGCATCCACAGCAAAGATGCGCTCGACGGCCCGGTCGGGCGCCGATTCCGCATAACCGAAAGATGTAAACAGCAGAGGATATTCCTGATAGGCGTTAAGATAACTCAGCAAATTGGCGTTCAGGTAAACGTGCTCGATGCCCACGACGACATACCGCGGGCGCACTGCGCCGGGGTCCAATTGCCGGATCGCTTCGATGATCTGCTGCTGCCGCCACTGCTCTTCAAAGGCAGGCGGATGCGCCCATCCGAGATCGCGACTAAAGAGCGTAAACGGACCCCAGCTTATCGCGCGCGCGTGGCCCCCGCCGTGAGAAAAATAGCTGAGCGATGCAAAAAGGCGCTGGGGATAGATGACAAGCAGGACGGCCAAGCCGGCCCGAAGAAGCCAGCTACGGCCCAAGCTGAATACGGCTGCGGCCAGAGCAATTGCGAACACTGGAAGCAGGGGCGCCACGAAACGGATCAGGTGATTGCTGCCGGCCGCGATGGCGATAAACGGAGGCAGCAGCCAGGCCAGCAGCAGCAATTCGCGGTAGCCCCCGCGCATCCAGCGCCGGCCGGATAACAGGGCGATGCATCCAAGCACCAGCAGCGCCGCCGTATAATAGGCGCCTACCCCTTCATTCACAAACGCGAGTAACCACTGTGTAAAACCCCCGCCCGCATACTCCGCGCCGATTTGGCCGTAGGCGCTTTGCCATGCAAAGGCCAGAAGAGTTTTCCAGTTTGAGAGGTACCACGGGCCGGCGATGATGCCTGCGGGAACCGCGATAGCCGCCGCTGGCCATCGCGCGCAGAGCCTCCATAGCCAAAAATTTCCCCCAACCGACGGCTTGGCTCCGCGCTGGCGCAAGAACCAGGCCACCAGAAGCGGTCCCGCAACAAAAGCCGGAAACATGATCTTCATGAGCAGTCCGAGGCCCAGAGTCACGCCCAAGGCGAAGTTCGCCGGTCCCCGGCTAAGCCGCTCGGAAGCCGCGAGATAGTAAATCCAAACAACGACAAGGGCCGTCAGACCGTACTCTGCCATCACGGCTCGGGAAAGGCCATACGCCAAAGGCATGGTTTGATAAATGACGGCAGCAGCCAGGCCCACTTCCGGCGAAAAGAGCCTGCGGCCAAGCAGGAATAAATAGAAATTAGTAATTACTATAAACAAGCTGTTCACCAGCAAGGCCGAGTAGTGGCTGACTCCGAAAACCAAATAAAACGGAACGGGCAACGCGGCGATCAGCGGGGCTTTCGTTCCGAAGGTCCCCCGATAGGCCTCCCAAAACGGAACCAGGCCGCCCCGCGTCAGCCGATGGTAGAGATGCAAGCTAGTTTCGAGGTACCAGGCTTCATCATAAGTAGGGGTCCGCGTATTGGCCCGGTAATACGAATCGTTCACTCGCAGCAGGTAGAGCGTAAATAACACAAGCCCCGCCCAGCACAGGGCGGCTATGGCGGTTCTGCTCACGGCTAGGGCCTCAGGGGAACCATGCTTTGGTGAATCATCGCCTTCGGGTTGGTGATCTGGACCGGCCCGCCCGCTCCCCACGCCGATAACCAGACGCGGGCCTCGACCGGCGGGGCCCCTTCAGGCAAGTAAACGGTCGTAGTCTGTTTGACGATCTCGCCCGGCTGCCACTCATAGAAAGGATAGCGGCCTTGCCCGATAAAATAATCCTGTAACAGCACCAGATTACCGCCCCGCCGGAACTCGACATTGACGCGGTAATCTTCGGTCACGCGATGCAAGACCGTCCAGTAATAAGAAATTTCGCAAAGCTGGGAGTTACGGCGCTTCCAGTCGTATCCCAGAAAGCGGGCTCCGCCGGCAAAATCGACGGTCAGCGGATGAGCCGGCACTTCCGCGGCGCCGGCCGCAAACCGCTGCCACGGCTCTTCGCGTTCGTAAATCGCGGCCTTGATCTCGCCGTGCAGCGTTACTTTGGCTCGCAGGCGAAACGGCAGCTCTCCATGGTCGAGGCGCGCCTGGAGATCGCGATTTGTCCGGTTCAGAAACTCCACCAGATCAAAATTGTGAAAGCCCTCACCCATGATCAGGAAGCGGGCATCGAGGCTATAAATGCGCTGGATCGCCCTCTCCACCGAGTTTTCCGCGTAGCCCACCGATGTGAAATAGAGAGGATACTGTTTATAGGCGTTTAAATACCGCAGCAGATTGGCATTGAGGTACGGGTGCTCCACTCCGAGCACGACATATCGCGGAGTCGCCCCCGGCGGTTCCATGTCCTCGATTGCTTCGAGAATGCGATCCTGGTTCCAGTCGCCGCGGGAATCGGGCGGCCGCGCCCAGCCCAGTTCGTGGGCGAAGAGGATGAAAGGGCCGGCCTTGACGGGATGTTCGGCGCCGTAATGCTCCGGCGAAGAAGCGGGGGAGCTGAGGGTTGCAAACAAGCAAAGCGGAAATATCGCCAGCGCCAGCATTGCCGCGAGCCGCATCACCGGCCGGGGAATCAGACGGGCGACAGAGCCGGCCAGCAGCAAGGCGAAGGCTGGAAGGACCGGCAGAACAAAGCGGATCTCGCGGTTGCTTCCGGCGGCGATAGCGGCCATGGGCGGCACAATCCAGCCAAGCAGCACGCCCGCGGCTTCGTTCCCTTCCAGCCTGGCTTTGCAAGCTGCAAGGGCTGCGCCGCCGAACAAGAGCAGGACGGCGGCATAGTAGGAGCCGATGCCTTGATTGATCACGTAATGGACCCAGTGGTTGGCGTCGGCAGCGCCGTATTGCTCGCCGATGCCGCCGTAGCCCGCGTCCCAGGCATACCGCAGAATGCTGAAGAGGTGAAAGGCATACCATGTGGACGCCAGAGCCGCGGCAGGAATCGCGATCGCAGCCAGCGGCCAGCGGGCGCAGGCGCGCCAAAGCCAATGCTCTCCCCCGGACTTCGGCGCGCCGGCCTGTTTGTGCGGACGGCGCAAAAGAAGCACCGCCAGCAGCGGCCCCGCAACATAGATCGGAAAGAGAATTTTCATCAGCAAACCTAGGCCCAGCAATACTCCCAGAATGAAGTTGGCGCGCCCGCGGCTCAGCCCTTCCGACGCGACAAGATAGTAGATCCAGGCGATGACCATCGCGGTGAGGCCATAATCGGCCATGAAGACTCGTGAAAGTCCGTAGGCCAGCGGCATCGTTTGAAAAAAAACCGCAGCCGCAAGGCCTTCAGCGGCAGAAAACAACCGGCGTCCCAGGAGAAATAGATACAAGCTCGAGATGGCGATAAATGCAAAATTGACCAGCATGGCCGTGTGCTGGCGCGGCCCGAGGAGCAAATAAAATGGTATCGGCAGGACGGAAATGAGCGGCGCTTTGGTACGAAACGAGGCCGCGTAGGCCGAAAGGAAGTCAATGAAACCACCGTGCGTGAGGCGGTGGTAGAAATAGAGACTGGTTTCGAGATACCACGCGTCGTCGAAAGTAGGCGGCCGGCGATCAGCGACCTGGTACTTATAATTCGCGAGCAGCAGCCAGCCCGTGAACATCGCCAGCAACGCCCAGCAGATCACGGTGCGGGCAGCCAAGGAGTGGGACGCCCCGCCACTCATGGTTCGACAGCAGCCTCCGATTGTCCGAGAAGCACAGGATCGGCGTTCCGGCCGGCGCTGAACAAGCCGACGCGGATTCGAGCCGTCTGAGGAAAATGATGCAACACGATGTCGCCCCGCCAGGAGAGGGCCCGCGGCGCGCCCGCCTTCGGTTCCGGCACAAGCAGAATGGGAATCAGGTTGAAATTGTCCCCATCCCAGCGGCCCCACTGGTAGAACTTCCCCACGTGCAGAAAACTTATAGTCGCGGCAAGGCACGCGCCCGGGCGCTGAGCCGATTGGAAATCGAGCGACACGCGGAGATTGCCGCCTTCCATCTTAGCCGAAGCTTTCTGAATGGTGAACGCGGCTGACTTCGAACCCGCGCCCGCCCGATCCAGCCGGTCCGCGCCGGTCGCAGCCGGCAGCACCTCGTAAGGCGGAGTCCGAGGCGGGTTTTTCCGGTAACAGAATCGGTTGCGGTCGAAAGAAAGATATTCGACGACAAGCTCGCGGCCGGCCGAGTAGTAGCGAAAGCTCTGCGGCCCGTAGAGCGCGTGCGTCAGCAGAAAAATACCTTGTGGGGCCGGCGAGCTGCCGATGGAGCCGATGAATCGGGGATTTGTCCACTGGGGCTCGGGATAAAGCAATTCCGGGCCGAATGCCGCATCGTGCGGCGCGATCAGGTAAGCGTCGCCGAGCATGAGCGGAAAATTTTCCAGCACCAGAACGTCTTTGCCGCGCAGGTCGGGCTTCAACTCGGCGAAGAGCTGTCTTTTCGCGGCGAAAGCTGCTTCCCAAAGCCGGCTCTCTCCCCGTCCGCAGGCGGCGAAAACAGCCGTTAGGCCGCCCGCCGCCATCAGAACACAGAGCCAAGCCGTCTTGCTTGCGCGTGCGAACACCCATTGCAAGCACACGGCCACGGCCATAAACAGGCCCACCGAAGGCAGATAATGGTGGCGGGGCGAAATCCACCAGAGCCAATTGGGTGCATAAGCCGCAATACAGAACACCGCCCCCAAAAGGAGCACATGCCAAGGGCGTGGAAAAGGAAGAGCGGCGGCGCTCTCACGGTTCTGTACGCTTTGCCGATAGAGAAGCCACGAGGCCATGGCGACCACGCCGGCCGCAACCGCAATCCCCAGCAGCCAATCGGAAACTGTTATGTAAGCGCGCAAGGGGGCCACTTGCGAAAGGCCGATGCGGCCGGCGACGGCTGAAATTGTATCCGCGATGTTTCGGCGCAGGACCGGCCAGATATCCGGACGAATCGCCGGCGCGCCGCCCGGCCTGATACGCAGCTTCAGCCGCACGTAAAAGATTGCCGCCGCGAAGTAGGGGACGTGCAGAAGAAAAAAGATGCGGTCGCGCCCGCCACAGGCCCAGCGAGCGGCAAGGCGAGCCACCAGCAGCAGAACCAGCACGCCGAAAACCTGATCGTAAGTGAACAGGGCGGCTAGAAATGAGGCGGCGTCCAGCATGCACACGCCCGGTGACATGCTCCGGGTGCGCACCAGAAGAAGACTGGTCATCGCAAATAGAAGCACGAACAGGGTGGTCAAAAGATTGGCGGGAATCAGCGTCGGCCAAAAATGAGTTTCACCGTGGATGGGCCAAAACGCGAAGAGCCCCGCCGCGACCAGCGACGGCGCAGCAGGCAGCCACAACAGCCGCAGCACGAGAAAGAAGCATGCCACCACCAGCCCATCCAGCGCGGTCTGGACCAAATGAATTGCCGGCAGGCTATTCATCGGGTTCCAAAGCCGGTAGAGAATATATTCCCAAAGCACGAAAAGATTGCGGCCTGGAATATACCCCAGCATATGTGCCCACAGGCCCCGCATCATGATCGGTGGCGCCGAGGTCATCCATACCGCGTCGTCGTAATAAAAGCCGAGACGCCCCGAACCCGGAGCGAACACAGCCAGCACAGCGAGCCACAGCGCGGCAGCAGCCACCCCATCCTGAAAGGTCAACTTCTGCATTCTGATTCCGAGTTCCGTCATGGCTGCACGGCCGTTTGCGCGCGTCCCAAGGGGACTGGCAGATGATCCTTCGAAGCCTTGAAGAACTCCAGTTGGAGACGCTCGGCTTCGGGAAAATCATGGAGCCGCAGGAGCCCCCGCCACCGGCCTGCGCTACTTGCCCGCCGCGCGTCAGCCGGCTCGCCGCTCCCCGAGCTTCCGCCGCTCGGAGGCTCCTGGGAACCGCTCAGCAGAACCGGCATTACGTTGTACCCAAAACCTTTTTCAAAAACGCCCCAACGATGAAAACCACCGTCGTGAAAGGAACTCAACACAGCTGCCAAATAGCAGTGAGGCGGCAGCCTCGCATCCACCTGAAATGACACGACGGTCTGGCCGGCTTCACGCCGGGCCGCGATTTGGACGCCGCCATCTGCGTCTCCACGGGAATTGTCCGGCACAACTTCATAAAACAGCCGCGGCGGGGGATTTTTTTCGAATCGCAGCCGGCCACGGTCCCAGCCGCTGTATCGGACCACCAATGTTTTCTCCGCAGGCTCGTAAAGAAATTGGTTTGCGCCATAGATGGAAAGCAGAGTGTGGATGAACACTCCCCCCGGCGCCGGCACAGCGCCAATGCTGCCCGTGAAGCCCGGATCGAGCGGAGAGGGCTTTCCGAAAAACAGCCCCGGAGCAAAGGTCGCATCGTGCGGAGAGATCAGATAAGCGGGGCCTAAGTAGGACGGGAAACCAGTCAACACCAGGGCCTGGCGGCCGGCCAGATCCGGCTGGAGCTCCCGAAACAGTTCTTTTTTTACCGCGAAGGACTCCTCCCAGTAGCGGCTCTCGCCTCGGCTGGCCGCCGCAAATGCCAGAATCGCGCCGCCGAACAGCAGCAGAATCAGAACGCGCCAAAGCCGGCGGCCAGATCCCGCAGGAACCGTCGCCGCGGCGGCCACCCCGACAAAAAGGCCGGCTGACGGGAGCAAATGGTGGCGCCGTGAAATGTACCAAACCCAAACCGGAATATAGGCAGCGATGTAAAACGCGCCCGCCAGCAAGAGTAGACGCGCTGGGCTGAGCCACAAGGGAGCGTCCGCCTTTTCTTGCAGGCGCCAGAGAGCCAGACCCGTCAGCGTCGCAGCGGCGAGCGCAGCCAGCAGCCAGTCGGCGAAGCTCGCTTTTTGAAACAACTCAGCCATGTGGTGCGCCCAAAGTTTTCCCGCAGTGTCGGACGCCGTCGCCAGGGCATTTTGGGGAAATGAGGACCAGGCTTGCCCACTCAATGCCGGACCTGCACCCGCAGCGGTGCTCAGCTTTAGTTTTGCGTAGAACAGCAAGGCCGCCGCATAGGCAACATGCATGGCTGCGAGAACCCGGGCGCTTTGGTTGCGGCGGATCATTGCCGCTCCGGCCCGAGCACCTGCTATGAGACCCAGGGCGATCGAACACTGGTCGTAAGTGAACAAACCACAGAAAAAGGATGCGGCATCCAGCAGCCAAATCCACCAAAGTCTGACCCCGCGGGCCAGCGCCACGCTCGTGCACGCGAAGGTCAGGACGAAGACTGTGGAGAGAAGGTTTTGGGGAATGGCGGTTAACCAGTAATGTGTCTCGCCGTGAATGGGCCAGAAGCTGAAGAGGCCGGCGGCCATAATGCTCACGTCGGCGGGAAGGCTCAGCATGCGAAGAAGGCAAAAGAAAACGGCGACGGCAAGCCCATCCAGCGTGGACTGAGAGATGTGAAACTCCGTTAAATGGCTGGCAGGGCTCTGTGCAGAGCTATAAATCAGGAATTGCCAAAACGGGAAAAGATTGCGGCCCGGGATGTAGCCCGTCATAAGGGCCCAAAGCGAATGCGCGCCGGCGGAAGGCAGTTCCGCGAGCCATCCCGCGTCGTCGTAATAAAATCCGAGCCGCGAGGCGCCGGTCCCGAACACCGCCGCAGTCGCCGCCCACAACAGGCCTGCACAGACCCAATCGGAGCGCCTGAAAGAAGGATTTAGCGTCATGCAGGCCGGACAGCCGCATCCCGGCGCTCAGCAAGCGCTTCCCGAATGGTCTCGGCGTAAACCCGAACCATGGATGCCAGATCGTAGTGTTCAATGATTGTTTGGCGGGCGCGCTCGCGGATTTCCGCCTCCCGGAATGGATTTCCCAGCACTTCCAGAATACGGCCGGCGAATTCGGCCGGAGAACGGGAAGAGATAATAAAACCGTTTACGCCGTCGGTGATGACGTCCCGCACGCTTCCGGCTTCTGTGCTCAGCACAATCTGCCGCATGCTCATGGCTTCCAGTAACGTAATGGAACTGCCCTCAAACCTCGACGTGAGAAGCGCGAAATGGGAGGCCGCGAGGATCTCGGGAACATTGTCGCAGAAGCCCAGCAGCTCGATGACGCCTTGCAAGCCTTGCAGTTGGATCTCGTGCTCCACCCGGGCGCGTTCGGGGCCGTCGCCGAGAATAAATGCCTGAAACTTCTTTTGCGGGTGCCGGCGGACCAGTTCGCCAACCACTCTCACGAACAGCGGAACGTCTTTCTCGATAGCGAGGCGCCCGGTGTAGGTCAAAATGGTTTCCCCGCCCTTAATTCCCAGGGAGTGACGGATTTCAGGAAGCCGGGCCGCGTAAGTCGATGGGTTGAAGCGTAAGGCGGCATCCACGGCGGTGGGCGCCAGGCGGATTTTCTCCGGACGTATTCCTCCTCGGGTGATGAGGGCGTCGCGCTGCGGCCTTCCCACTGCGAAATGGCAGTCAAGATAGCGGTCCGCGCGGCGGGAGCTTTCAAAGTAGCCTTCGGCAACCGTGTTGTGGACAATGTCAGCCGTCCAGAGGTCTCCATCCTGCTTCAGAAAAGGCACAGCTTCATATGCGAGCGCAGAACTGGATATCACCAGGCCCGAAATGCCGTGAAGAGAAATGAGTTCCCGCAGGTACGTCTGCGGATCCTCTAGAGGCAGATGGGCGAGATGGTAGATCCACGGTGTAAGTCGGGCAAACTCTGCCTCCCAATTGTGCTCGACATCCAGGGTGGTTACAGCCGCCAGCGCGTAATTGCCGGCGAGACCTTGCATTACTTGCAGCACGACTTGTTCCGCGCCGCCGATTTGCATCCAGGGAATGGCAAACAGCAGGGCGGGCCGGCCGTCTCCGAATTTGAGGTGCGGCCGGCGCGCCAGTGGTACGCCCGGCCTGGGCGGCGGTTCAGGCTGGTCGATCGCTGCGCGGACAACCGGATCCTGTGGCGGCTGGAACTCCTCGGCAGCCCGGCTGTCGCCCTGGCCGATCAAGTAGCTGTTCAGAGCTCGAATTTTTTCCGCTGTCTTTTCTCTGTCGGATATCTGGATGTTGGACCACATGCTGGTCGGGTGGGTGCGATAGAAAAACAGCGGCTCTTCGATCAAGTAGCCGTCCCATCCTTTGGCCCCCAGAGTGATCCAGAAGTTCCAGTCGTCCTGGCCGCGAAGCTCGTTGCGGAACCCGCCAGCCTCTACCCATGCTTCGCGCCGGAATGCCGCGCCCGTGGGGACGTGGTTGTAGCGTAAAGCCTTCTCCAGGCTGAACGGCTCGGTTTTCCAAATGGTGTTCTCCGCTCCGAAGCGCTGCACCAGCGAATAACAGAATCCGTACTGGGGTTGATTTTCCAGAACCCAGGCGACTTTTTCGAGATATGTCGGGTCAATCCGATCGTCCGCATCAAGCGAGACCACATACTTGCCAAGGCCCAGCGCGGCGCCCTTATTGCGCGCCGCCGCCAATCCCTGATTTTCCTGGTGTACGACGCGAAGGCGCGCTCCGGCGGGCGGGTTTCTTTCCAAATCCTCGAGGACAGCGAGAGTTTCCGGCTCAGTCGAGCCGTCATTTACGACAATGATCTCGAAATCCTGAAAGGTCGAGGCCAGTACGCTGTCAATCGCCTCGCGCAGGAAGCGCCCGTAATTGTAACAGGGAATTCCGACCGTGATGAGCGGGCGCTCCGCCGGCCACCCGCGAATCTCCGAACGCCGGTGCGGCAGATACTGCGGCAAAATGGGCGCGGTGGTTAAGGCCGTATCGGCGCCCGCCGGCGCGGGCGGCATGGGCGGGCCCGTCAGGATGCGCCCCAGGCGAAAGGGCAGGGCAAAAAGTTTGCCGGGAGAGAACCTGGCCAGCGAGACCACAGCTTCCCGGCAAGCCAGCATCGCCCTCCAGGTGCGGGAGCAGCGCATCGCCTCTAGTTGCTCCAAAAGCTCGAGCGTGTATTTCTTCTGGTCCTCGAGGGCGCGGCTGCGGGCCCGCAACTGGCGGGCCTGGCGGTCAATCTGCGCCTTCGCCTCGGCCAATTGCCATTTGAGATGCGGTACATGTTCCCGAACATAATTGACGCCGGCGTAAATCTCCTGCAAAAACTCGGTGAGATTCTTGCTAATTACGGCCGCCGATCCCCGGGCGGCTGCGGTCCGTGGCCCGCACAGGAGGACGAAAGCATCGCTTGATTCAATCGATTTCGCCACGTCGAAATAGGCTTCCGGCAGCGGCAGCGCGGCAAGCTCATCGGCGGCGGCGGCTTCGGGCGGTAAGATCAGCGAAGCTACGGCGTGAATCTGAGCGAAGGGGTAAATCTCAGGGAAATAGCGCCCTACCAGATCCCGGAATTCATGGTACGTGTAGTGCCGGAGGTGAAACGGGCTGGGCCAGGGGCTGCGCGCGTCATGCGGACAGGAGATGAGGAACAAACCCTGCGGAGCGAGCTGCCGCCGGAGATTTTTCAGAAGGGCTTCCGGATCGGAAACGTGTTCCAGCGTCTCGAAGGAGACAATTACGTCAAAGGGCGCATCCGGGGCTTCCCAGGCGGTTGCATCGCCGGCGCGAAACTCCAGACCCGCAGCCTGGTAGTTTCGCCGGGCGAGAGCGACGGCCACAGCGTCGGAATCGAGCCCCACCACGTGGGCCGCGCCCAGTATTTTCAAGATGTAGGAACCATAGCCGGCGCCGCAGGCGACATCCAGGACGCGCTTGCCTGCACAGAAGCCGGAAGCAAACAAATATCGCGCGAAATGTTCGGCTGAGGTGAGGTTTCTGCAAGAGCGCGACGGCAGGAAACGCTCGCCCGAATCCTGACCGGGATCACATTCCAGGAAGATCTTGCGCCACTGTTCCGGCGTAGGTCCGCTCAACTCACTCTCCCGCGCCTTGGATTCTTCAAATCGCAGAGGCTAGAAACGCCATTCTACCGCCCCGGCGACTCCCCGTCAGGCATTTCCCCGGCTAGGGCGAAATGCATCTGTTATCATAAGCGGGAAACTGCTGTATTATCGGCTTCTTTTTGCGATGCCTGCCCCGACCGTAAGCTCCGGCCAAGATTCCTATGTGCATCAGGATCTGACCGGCTACTATGACGGCCTGGCCGCCGAATGGGCTTCTAAAAAGAATCAGTATTATTTTCAGGGGCTTGTCCGGCTCTTGAAATTTTTGGTGCCGCGCGGGTCACGCGTTCTCGAAATCGGATGCGCGAACGGCGACCTCCTGGCGGCGGTCGATCCGGGTTATGGAGTGGGCATCGATCTGAGCAGCCGCATGCTGGAGGTAGCCCGCAGCCGGCATCCGCATTTGCGTTTTTTCCAGATGGATGCCCACCGGTTGACGCCCGAGCCCGAACTGGCGGAGCCGTTCGACTATATCATCCTGTCGGACCTGGTCGGCGACTTGTACGACGTCCAGGGCGCACTGCAACAGCTTGGCAAGCTGTGTCACCCGCGGACGCGCATCATCATCACGTTTTACAACTTCCTTTGGGAGCCGGTGCTGAAAGCGGCGGAACGAGCCGGCCTGAAGACCCGGCAAAATCTGCAAAACTGGCTCAGCCCCCAGGATCTGGCGAACCTGCTTGATCTGAGCGGGTTTGAGGTAATCAAACAAGGCAGGCGGATGCCCTTTCCGCTGTACGTTCCGCTTGTTTCCGAAATTTTAAACAGCGTTCTGCAAATTCTGCCGCTGCTCCGGCGGCTCGGACTGCAACAGTACCTTGTAGCCCGGCCTAAGCCCGGAGGCGCGCGCCCCCGCTACTCGTGCTCGGTCATCGTGCCGTGCCGCAACGAGCGCGGGAATATCGAGCCCGCCGTGAAGCGCATACCCTCTATGGGAGAGCATACCGAGGTCATCTTCGTGGAAGGCAATTCGAGCGACTCGACGTTGGAGGAAATCCAGTCGGTGATGTCCCGTTACCAGGGGCCGCACGAGTTGAAGCTGATAGAGCAAGGAGCAGGCCTGGGCAAAGGGGATGCGGTCCGTAAGGGTTTCGCGGCCGCTACCGGGGACGTGCTCATGATTCTGGACGCCGATTTAACCGTTGCTCCGGAAGACTTGCCGCGCTTTTTCGACGCCGTCGAGAGCGGCGCCGGGGAATTCGTGAACGGCTGCCGGCTGGTGTACCCCATGGAGAAGGAAGCCATGCGGTATCTGAACCTGCTGGGAAATAAATTCTTCGGCAAAATGTTCACCTGGATTCTCGATCAACCTATCAAAGATACACTTTGCGGCACCAAGGTCCTGCTTCGCGAGGATTATGCCAAAATAGCCGCCAATCGCACCTATTTCGGGAATTTCGACCCCTTCGGAGATTTCGATTTGCTTTTCGGCGCTGCGAAGCTGCACCTGAAAATCGTTGAGATCCCTGTGCGCTATCGCGACCGCGCCTACGGCTCAACCAACATCAGCCGTTTCCGGCACGGCCTGCTGCTGTTGCGCATGTGCGTCTTCGCAGCCCGGAAGTTCAAGTTTTTCTGATGAGCGGATCCGCCGGCTGGAAAAGATTCCCCCCCTGGTTTTACCTGATCGTAGCTGCCGCTGTGGCGATGATCCTCGAATGGGGCGTTCACGAAAAGGGCCCCACGCATTGGGATGACAGCTGGTATCTCGCGGCGTCCGTCCGTTTATTCGACCGTTTCGCTTCCGAGGGGGTGGCCGGCTACTGGCGCGGCTTCGAGCATGCGTTGGGCGACAAAGCTCCCCTGATTACCGTGCTTCCTTTCCCTTTCTTTTGTTTGATTGGCCGGTCGGTTTTCGTGATTTACCTTGTGAACAGCGCGGCCTGCCTGGCGCTGGCGGCGTCTCTTTATCTCTTCACACGTGAGTTCTTCGGCGAAAGAGTGTCGCTGCTGGCTGTGTTCTTTGCGCTCTTTTCGCCCTTGCTCCTCGGCCTTTCCCGCCTGTTTCTGGTCGAGTACTGGCTCACGGCGCTGGTGGTCAGCTCTCTGCTCGCACTGGCAAGATGGGAAAGAACAGGATGCCAGCGATGGGCCTTTAGTCTGGGTGTTTTGTGCGGGCTGGGACTGTTGATGAAAATCACCTTCCCGCTGTTCGTGGCTCCCGCCGTGGCTGTAATCTTCTGGAGAGCGCGGAGGACGCCGCGCTCGGAATCTTCTCCCGCAGCGGCGGGGACGCTCCAAGCGGCCGTGGCGGCCATCCTGGTCGCGGCGCCGGCTCTTTTGCTAGCGGGACCCTGGTATCTCAACAACTGGGACGCCATTACGCATCGTTCCTTTCAGGAAAGCTATTTTGTACCGGTGCATCCCACCGAAAGACAATCTCCTGTGGGCATGGCTGTGGATTACGTGTTTATCCTGCTGAGCCATGCCGTTTCCGCCGTTCAGGTGGTTGCCGCCGTGGCGGGGTTAACTGTCTGGGCGGCACGGCGGCGGAATTTTCCCGGCGCTGCCGTCTTTTATATTGCGCCATGGTTGATCACTCTGCCGGTCTTTGCTCTCTCCGAAAACCGCGATGTGCGGCTGATCGCGCCCATGGCGCCGGCTTTCGCCATCACCAGCGCTGTGCTGTTTGAGCTTGTGCTCAACCGGTGGAAGCGCGCCAGCCGCTGCCTGTTGGCGGCTGCGGCAGTCTTCTCGCTGCTGATTGCCATAGGCAATTCCTTTCCGGTGTTCGGCTCGCAAACTTTGCGGCTAGGCCGCTGGCTGATTTTCGCGCCGAACATGGGCTACGCATTTGCGCCCAATCCCGACCGCTGGCCTCTGGATCAGGTTTTGGAGCGCATTGCGCACCGGGAGCGGCTGGGCCCTCAATCGAAAATGATCGTGGGGCTAGGCGCCGACACCTGGTCCTTTAACAGCAACAATCTCGACCTCGAAGCCGCGCTCCTGAAATATCCGTTCGAGTTCTACACGACTGCATATACTTCCAGCCGGAACCAGGTGCGCCGGATCATGAGCAGCACGCAATACTTTCTATGGAAAGACGGCGGCACACAACAGCCTCTGGGCCGCTTCCAGGGCGGGCCGATGACCATCGACTTTCTTCGCAATGGGCCGCTGTTTCGCGAAGTACCGCCGGGCATTCCCGCCCCGGATGGAGGCCTGATCCGGATTTTTGAAAACGCCAGCGCCGGCCCGGACCTGTTTTCATCCGCGCGCCCGCCT
>DASREK010000263.1:0-8273 GCA_035652135.1 Bryobacterales bacterium
CTTTGATTCCGCCTCGATCAGATCGAGCAGCGCCTGCGCCACCACCGGCGTCATACCGGGAATGGTGGGCATGATCACCCCGCGCGCCTGCTGTTGCAGCTCCACCGCGTACGGATCGTTGCTGTCGATCATCGCCTTGGGGTTCTGAAGGAAGCGCACCAGCCAGGGGCGGTCCTTCCGCTGCTCGACGTTTTTCAGATCGGGCCCGGTGATCCGTCCGCCTCCGATGGTGTGGCAGCTTGTGCAGTTCTGCCGGAAAAAATCGGCGGCCTGTTGGGCCCGGCCCGCCGGCGCAGCCGCTATCAGCGCTGCAACACAAGGCAGCCACAACGACGCCCGCCTCCGCCGCTCTCGCTCAGGCGTTCTGCCGCTCATAGTAGTAATCAAAAAGACCCGTGCCCTTGCGCCGCGTCGCGTGCATCTGCTTCCACAATTCGTCGCGTTCCTCCGCCCCCAGCCGTTCCATCCACAGGCTCAGCCCGTCGCAGCCGATGGGATGCTCGTAAATCAGATCCAGATTGGCCTCCGCCGATTTGACATCCGCGTCTGACCACGTCTCTTTCTCAGCCAGCTTGGCCAGCTTCCACACACTGCGAAAGATTCCATCGTGCTCGTTCAGCAGCTTCTTGACGTAACCTTCCCCAAGGAACCGCTCCAGCGACGGGTAGAGGTAGCACTCCTCGAACTTGAAGTGCGGCCCTACGCACCTCGCGCGCCGCGATGGCCTGCCGCAGCTCAAAAAGCGCGTCTACCACCTGCCGGTGATCCGCGTGAAAGTCCTCGATCAATCCCATACCGGTCCATCCTTCTATCTGCCGGACTTGCGGATGCACAGATCGGCAAGTCCGCAATTGCCCTTTATTCCCGATGCAAAGCGCTTCGCCTGGCCTCCGATTGCCGCGCCGCCACCAGTTCCGCCAGCGTGTTGCTCTCGAAGAACTCCAGCAACCGCGCCTGCACCGGGCCCCAGGAGTTGTGCAAGGCGCAGGGGTTGTTGTATGAGCAGTCACGCTCCTCCAGAACGCAGCTATCCAGCCCCGACGCCCCGTCCATACACCGCAGCACCGCCAACAGCGTGATCTTCTCCGGCGGCAGCGCCAGTTCGTACCCCCCTCCAGTCCCCCGATAGGCACGCAGCAGACGGCCCCGCCGGAGCTGCTGCAAGACCTTGCCCAGAAAGGCCGCGGGAATGCCTTCGTGCCGCGCGATGTCTCGCGTGCCGGAAAGCTTCCCCGGCGCCTGGCACGCCAGGTAGGTTAGTGCGCGAATTGCATACAAGCTTGATCGCGACATCAGCACGGCGGCTCCGGCTTCAGGACTTCCGCATCCTCTAATCCGTATAAGACTTCCGCGGCCGTCCTACAATCGTCCGTTTGTCTCAATTCGTGAGACAATTGTCCTCGGGAATGGCCGTGCTCGAAAGCGAGTTATTTCAGTTGCTGGAAGGGACCGCCGACGCGGCGTTTGTAGTCGATGCGCAGGGCCTAACGCGTTCCTGGAATCACGCCGCCGAGAAACTACTGGGCTATCGCGCCTCGGAGGTCCTGGGCAAGCCTTGCGCCGACCTGTTCGAAGGGCGCGGCAAGATGGGCGCCGTGGTTTGCCGCGAGAATTGTCAGGTGCTGGAGTGCGTTCGGGTCGGCCAGGAGGTGCCCAACTTCGACCTGGAGGTAAAAACGCGCTCCGGCCGGAACATTTGGGTCAACGTTTCCATCCTCCGCTTCCAGGACCGGCGCACCAACCGCTGCTATGCGGTTCACTTACTGCGCGACATCGCCCAGCGCCGGCGAACTGAGGATCTCGCGCAAAAGCTGTTAAGCGCGGCTAAAGACCTGGTGGTGCTGGCGGAAGATCCCACGGCCCAGGCCCCGGTTTCCGCGCTGACTGACCAGGAGCAGCGCGTACTGCGCTTGCTTGCCGCCGGCAAGCGCCCGACCGAAGTGGCGCGCGAGCTCCAGATCAGCCCGCGCACCTTGCGCAATCACCTGCATCACGCCAACCGGAAGTTGGGAACCACCAATCGCCTCGAGGCAGTGACGCACGCCATGCGGCGCGGCTTGCTATGAACCTGCCGGCTTGCTCCCAGCTACCGGTTCAAGTACGCGATCAGATCCGCCATTTCGGTGCCGGTGAACGTCGGCCACTTCCAGCCACGCTTCTCCATTTCGGCGAGCATCCGCGGGCCGTGTTTCCACAAAGCGCTGGTTAAGAGCAAAGAGGTGAACTGGCCTCGGAACTGTGACAGTTGCGGCGCTCCCGCCTCGACGGTCTCATGGCAGGCCGGGCAGCGGTGGGACCTGTACACACGGGCGCCCCTCGAGGCATTGCCCCGTTCGTCGAAGTAGTGGCGATCGAACAGATACGCCAGCAAGTGCGCCATTTCATAATCCTGAAAGGCAGGTATCTCAATGTCGGCCTCGCGGGCCCGGCGATGAATCTTCGGGCCGTGGGTCCACATCGCCGCGGCAAAATCCAGAAGCGTACGGAACCGCTCCGCGCGGCGCAGCAGGTCGATCTTGCCAGGCTCCGCCGGTCCCCCAAGAGTGTGGCATCGGGCGCACTGCTTCGACTCGAACAGCTTCGCGCCAACGCCGGGATCCTGAAAGCGCAACTGCGGCGGCCTGGCCGCCGCGCCTGGCAGATTTTGCGCGTAGGTCATCAGGTCCACCATCTGCTGCGCGTTCAGCTCCGGCCAGCGGATCCCGCGCTTTTCAACCTCGCGGAGCATGCCGCTTGAATGATTCCACATCTGCTGGGCCCATTCGATCGGGTCGCCAGCGGCCTTCCATTGAGATATGGGCGGACCGGGACCGCCCGCCGCCGCGTGGCAGTTGGCGCAGCGCGCCGAAATAAAGACCGCCTTGCCGCGCGCTGCGTCGCCCGGCGGGGTGAAATAGTGCAGCGAGTAAAAGTATGCGAAAAGGTCGGCTACATCCGGCGGCTCGAGGCTGGGAATGGGGATTCCGCGAGCGGCCATCGCCTGCCACATGGAGGGCGCGTGATTCCACATGGTTTCCGCAAGAAGGGATGGCGAGAAAGCCTTGAGAGAGCGGCGAGCCAGGTCGGGCGCCGATTTGCCTCCAGCGCCGCGGATGGAATGGCAAAGCACGCAGTGCTGCTGTTCAAGGAGCTGCGCCCCACGGCGAGCGTCGCCCGGATGGGTCTGCGCCCGGGCGAGCGGCGCCGCCAGGAGAACCAGCACGCTGAACGTCGTTCGTCTCATAAATATTCGTTATTTTGCGATGCGCAAACCGGTCGCAAAGAGGTTTGTGTGAAAGTTTTCGAAGCCGAAGAGCGTCTCATCAAAGCCGAACCATCGCCACTCGGCGGTCCAGCTCACCAGCTTCCATAAGGGAATCACGGCGCTGCCTCGCGGCTGGAGGTAGCGCGTCGGGCGGCTGCCCCGGTCCAGAGAAAAGCCGCCGCCGATCGTGAGCCGTGCGCCGTGCCAGAGCGCCAGATCCAAGGCCGCTCCGCCGAAGTGGCCGTTGTCGCGGTAAAGCGAGGTCTCTTGCGTGCGATCCTGGGGCACAAGGTACGGTAGCGAGCTGCGCAATGTCCCGCGCGTGTAGTCCAGCAAAAGGCTCCAGCGCTTGGCCTCCCTGGGAGTCAGAATGACGGCCAAGCTGCTCTGCCGGCTCTGGTAATCCAGGCGTGCGCCCTGAGCCGCATTTTGATTGTTCAGCACGGCGAAAGCGCCGCTGAAGGCCACCGACTTCGATGCGTGATAGCGGCCGCGCAGCCTGCCCCGCTGATAATCAGCCAGGTCTGTGCGGAAGAAAGTGTGGCCGGCGGCTGACGCTTCGAGATCCGCATTGACATCAATTTTCGAGCCAATGCGGACTGACACCCCGGCCAGCGCGATCTGGCGGCTCAAATTTGCGCGTTCGCCTTGCGGCGTGAGCCGTGAGGCCGGCACGCTTGCGTCGCCCCACTCGTAGCGGTGCCCGCCGCGCAAGCTGAGGAACGAGGCGACGTCCACAACTGCCTCCACTTGGTGCTGATTGTAGTTCATCACCAGCCGCTCGGCCGCCGTTGTATTCGATGTCACCAGGCCCGTGGTGGTGAGAAACGTCTCGCCGAGCAGCGATCCGGCCGCGATATGGAACCGGTCGGTAAACCAGGAATCGATGATCCGCAGACGGCGCAGGGGGCGGAGTTCACTCGACCAGGAGCCGGAGGTGTGCGGGCGGTTGGCGTCCGCGAGTGATTGGTCGAGTTGCCCTGTATATACCTGAAGCGTGCTCAACAATAGAAAATTGCCGCTGTTCTGCTGCAAATACTTCACGTCGATCGACGGCTTGCTGTAAAGAAACTGTCCGCTAAAGCTCAGCTTCGAAGATGGACGCGCCTCGATCACCCCCCGGCTGAAAATACCACTGCCCCGCGCCCCGTAAGCCTGATACAGATCCTTTAGTACGATCATCTGCCCCAGTACCGGCGTGGTCCTGTTGCCTGGGTTCACGCCGCTGAAGCCGACCTGCTGATCGTCCTTGAAGAGGGTTCCGCCCTGCTCCAACGTGATATTGAGTTTGGATAAGTTGACGTGCACGCCGCCGCGATAGGAGTCGGTTCCATCCCGCAGGTGCGTTCCTACGGGAAACTCGTTGCTGTCGGAGACGAAGGTTGTCACGCCGCGCCCGAAACCGGAACTGTGATAGTAAGCGAGATAGGGGGACAAGCGGGCTCCGGGCCGGAAGTCGATCTGGCCATCCAGGTATCGACGATCAATATCAAAAGAGCGCTCGCTGAACAGGATTCCAGACCCCAGAAAGGGATTGGCGAACGATGGAATCGAACTGAAATACTTGACGTTACGATAGTCGATGCGGAGATCGTAAACGCCTGTCCGCGCGGCGTCGAGGAGCGCCGTGTTGTAGGGATCGCCACCCCACGAAGAGGCATGCAGGTCAATGCGGTCGTAAAGGAAACCGTTTGGGCGGCGCAGGCTTGCTTCGGCCTGGAACAGTTTCGGTCCCCCGCCCAGGTTGATGATGCTGCGATAAACGTCGTGACTCCCTCCTTGACCAAGGATCCACCGGTATCCGAAATCAATGCTGCCGCGATTTTGCTCTTCCTTGACCGCCGGGGCAGGAGGCTGCTCGGCGACGGCCTGGGCCGGCGGCGCCTCTTGCTGTCGAGTCTGTGCTGGAGCCTGCGCGCCGGCGGGCTGCGCCTGGCCAAGGACGGCCGGCAAAACGACCGATACGATGCACACTAGCAGCCTTACAGCGGGGCGCAAGCCGGGGCCGTTCTCCGGGTTTTTGACGCGCCGTCTCATCGCAGCAAGTCGCGGCTGATATAGGAGCCGTGGATCTTCGAGTGGCAGATGGTGCAGTTGCGAAATCGTGCGCTGCGCAGGTCATGGAATGCCGGCGGCGTCGCGCCTGCAAAGCCCGGAGTCGTCGTGTGGCACTCCAGGCAGAGCAGGCTCTGGTCATGCCGCGTGAGCATGCGAGGGTTCGCCGAGCCGTGCGGCTCGTGACACGTGCTGCAAGAAGTCAGCCGCACCGGCGCGTGCTCGAAGGGAAACGGACCGCGCTTGTCGCCATGGCATTTCAAACAGATGACCTCGTTGGCGGCGGCCCGCCGCTGATCGTGGGGCGGCAGGCCGCCGTGGGGATTATGACAATCCGCGCACGTTATCGCTCTTTCCTGCAATTTGTGCCGGTACGGACGCTGAAACTCCGCCCCTACCTCCAGATGGCAGCTCTGGCAAAGGGCGTTGGGGGCTGCAGCCAGCAGCCTGCGCGCGGTCGGATGATGGATACTGTGGCAGTTCGTGCAGGCGAGCTGGTTGCGATTGTGCGATCCCATCAGGCGTCCGCTATGTGTGGCATCGCCTGCATGGCAAGCGAGGCATTGCTGGTTCGCGCGGGCGCCCGCTGCACTTGTGAAGACGAAAATCTGTTTGCCATCGCCCGCCTCGGCGTGAGCCTTGCCTGGCCCGTGGCAGCTTTCGCAGGCTCGGCTTGCCCATGCCTTAGCTTGGATTTTCTTGCTGCGGCCGTTATCCACCGAAAAATGAGCGTTCTGCTGGAAGGCTCGGGCGATGTCTTCATGGCAAAGACTGCAGGTTTCCGAGCCGGCATAGGCATCCGCCTCAGCCGCCAAGGTTTCTCCGGGCGGCGTGGGAACCGGGGTCCGGCTCGGAGGGTCCTGCGCCCGCCCAGGGATCCAAAGGCCGGCCAGAAGCAGCAGGAAAACAATCACCGGGCGTGAACCTTATTAATTGAGAACTCCGCGTCCTGGCCGTGGCACACTTCGCACGCCTCCCCCAACTGCGGCGAAGTATTGAGCAGCGCGTGAGCAGCCGCTTGCTTTTCTGTGTGGCAGCCGAGGCACGCCGTCTCTATGGGCTGCTGCGGAGTGAACCAGCCGCGCGGCTGCTGCGAAGGCAATTCGCCGTCGGGCAGCGGCAACTGCTCGGAGTTGTTCACGTGGCATTTTTCGCAGTCGCGCCTGTCTCCCGGAAAACGGACGTCATTGAAATTGTTCCGGCTGCCCCCGAAACCGTAGATGGTGAAATCCGTCGTCAGATTTTCGCCCGTGTGAATTTTGTGAATCATGGACTTGAAATGGATGCTCTCAGGCGGATTCTCCCCAGCCGGCCGCCGCGCGGAATCATTGGCGTTCGGATTGTGACAGAGCACGCAGTGCTCGACGTTGTTGCGGATGCCTCCGTGCGCCTCGAGAAAGCTGTGGCAGGAGTTGCAGTTGTCAAGGGCCACGACCGCACGGCGCGGAACCGGCTTGGAATCGGTGACCGCGTAGTAAAAAACCTTGTTGAGGCCTGCATCTCGCGCGGTCATCTGCTTCTTTGTGCCGGGCAGCAGAGTGATGGTGCGGTAGCCTTCGATGCCCACGGCGAAAGTCCCCGTAGCATTGGCGGGAATGCGAGTATTGAAGGTGTATGTGTAAACACCGTTCGATCCGGTAGCGCCTTTTGCGCTCTCGGAGACCGCGCCGGAATACTCGACGGTGGAACTCAGAGAGTTCACCAGCGACAGGGAGGTCATATCGGAGGGTTGAATGGGGTTTCCGGCCTTATCCGTGATCCGGAAAGTGACGGTGGGGTTTTGCCCCGGGGCCGTATTGTCCACCTTGAGTATCTCGAAGGTAGTTCCCGGCAGCATGGAGGAATGGTTGGGAATGACGTGGGCGCCCTTGATCGAAGCGTCAAACTCCAGTTCGCCTTGCGGGATATGGCAGGTCGAGCATAAGTTGTCGTCTACCTGCGGCAGGTTTACATGGTTCTCGCCGGTGGCGAAATTCACGTTATCGTGGCAGGCCCCACAAGCCGCCCGTGAGGGCTTGGTCAAGTAGTTGTTCTGCTGGGCGGCGGTAATTGGGGCGGGCGGGACGTGACACATTTCGCATCGCCGGACATCGGCTGGAAACACCACCGTTGAAAAGTCGTTCACGGATTGGTTGAAGCCGATGATCTGGTAGGGTGTTCCGGCCTGAACGCTGGGCAGGCTCGATCCCATGTGGATCTTATGGATCATGACGGGGAAATTTACCGTGTTGCCCGTGTCCGGGTCTGTGGTTTGAGGCGTGTGGCATAGCACGCACAAGGAAACACTGCGGCGCGCTCCGCCGTGAGCCGACAAGGGATCATGGCAGCGATCGCAGCTTTCCGTTCGCACCACCTCGCGCACGTTCACCACGGGCGAGCCATTGGGGACAAAGTTAAAGGTGGCGTCGGCGAATTGCGTACCCAGATCGAATTCGGAGAGGTCCCGCGATGCGTAGACCCCGATGGTGTGGGTGGCGGAAGGATCGAACCCGGAGGGCGCTCTGGTCCTGAATGTGTAAACATATTTGCCGTCGCCGACTTGTTGATATGTCCCATTGGTGTCGCTGGATGCTTGCGTGGCGCTCTGGTTTGTGATCGGACTGGTCTGGATACGCGTGGTGTAGGCCATATACTGCGTCGCCCCGTTCGGCAGCACGGCCGCCACAAAGCTGGTGTTCACCACGCCGGGCGTAGTTACGCCCAATCGGTCTAGCGGCAGCCCTTTTGGATCCGTGATCTTAAACTGAGTCTGTATGACGCCCTGCCCGTCAATCGACGCCGACTCGATCTGGATTCGCAAACCGGGACGAACAAAATTCACCTGCTGCGCGTCCAGGTAAAACGCCTTCTCGTGCGACGAGAAGACCGGCTGCTGGTCCGCGAGCGCAGCGGCCAGCGCGCCCAGAATCGCCACACCCACCATCCAGCGAAACCTGCCAACCGGGTGCTTTCCCGGCTGAAGTCTTCCTGCCGC
>DASREK010000264.1:0-8036 GCA_035652135.1 Bryobacterales bacterium
ATGGACCGATCCGCTGGTCGTCTTCTCCCGCAATGACGGCAATCTTACGCGCATGGAGGTGTTGCTGGCGCTGGGGGAGATCAATCAGGTGTTGAAGGTGGTGGCCAACGGCATCGAGATTCCCGCCGGCGTTTCCGGCCAGGATATGACGGGGAGCGGCTGGTACAACGTCATTTCCGCAGGAACGCGGCTGGGAGGGTTTGATCCGGATTTCGCGGACAGCAGCGGCAACCCGGCCGGCGATCCCTACGGGAGCATGGCCTGCCTCTCGGTGGTCGCGCCGAATCAGATCAACAACGGAACCAGTCTGCCCCGGCTTCAGGTTTTGCTAGAAGGCGCGAAGATCGAAACCTTCAATGCAAATGGGAACTCGCTCGGATATTCGTTCAACAACAACCCGGTTTGGGTATTGCTGGATGTGCTGCGGCACAGCAACTGGAAATTGCAAGAGCTTGACTTGGCGAGCTTCGCCCAAGCTGCGGCATTTTGTGACGAAACCATCGCGGCGATCGACAACAATGGCAATCCGATTTCTATTCCCAGATTCCAGTGCAATCTGCTGATCCGCACGCGGCGGGCCGCCGCCGATGTGATTCGCGGCATTCGCAATAACGCCCGCCTGATGCTGAGCTACACGACCGATGGAAAGCTCAGCGTGAGCGTGGAGAATAGCCTGGCGCTGCAACAGCCGCAAAAGGCCTACGGATCCAACGCGCCGGAAATGGTAAATGGAGGCTGGCCCGTTTACGTTTACAGCGACGGCTCCGGCGGCAGTCCTCGCTCGGGCATTTTGCGGGACGGCAACGAGGCATCCACTGTGAAACTCTGGTCGCGAGCGACAGCAGACACGCCCAATCGGTTCGCGATCGAGTTTCAAGATATGTTTAACGAATACCAGCAAGACAGCTTTGACATTGTGGATGTAGACGACGTCGCGCGAACGGGCCAGGAGATCACAGGCCGCGCAGTGGTGGATGGCATCCCGAACTACGATCAAGCCGCACGGGCGCTCAAGTTCCTGCTTGATAAATCGATAAAAGGAAACCGGTATATCGAGTTCGATACAACCGTGAAGGCGCTGGGGCAGCGCGTCGGCGATATCGTCACCGTTACATACGCCAAAGAGGGATTTCTCAACCAGCCCTTCCGGATTCTGAAAATCGCGCCGGGAATGAATTACCGGACGGCGCACATTACAGCGCAGATTCATGATGACGCCTGGTATGAAGATACCAACGGGCAGCTTACGGCGATCCCCGCGGGCAGGAGGCAGCCCGCGGCAGGGACGAACCTGCCGAACCCGGTTCCTGGAACTGAAGTCGATTCCAACGGGTTGGTGCAGTTCACCATTACCGAAGTGGAGGTCACCGGCACGGATGGAACAATCCTGGCGGAAGTGGATGTACAGTTTTCGCCGCCGTCAATGGGCCAATCGAGGCTGGTGGGAATTCCCCTTGTCAGCTTGCAGCCCACAGTTCTCTCCGCTGGGGGATCGCTAGCTGGCGGTCAGACGCTCTACTATGCCGTAACGGCCACGGACAGTAACGGCGAAGAGACCAGCCCCTCGTTTACGATACGGGCGATTATTCCGCCCGGGAGCTCGACGAATAGCGTACAGCTCAACGGGCTGAGCTTCACTGCTGGTACGGCTTCGTTTAACGTCTATCGCGGCTCTTTTCCTACACAGCTCTACCGCATCGCGAGCGGGGCGTCCCCGGCGCCGGCGTTTACGGATACGGGCTTCCCCGTACAGTTGACGTCTTCGCCGGATCCCTTCTATGACCACGCGAATTTCTATTGGCGGATGGAGGAGACCGAAGAGAAATTCGCCACGATCATTGCGCTCAATCAAGTCGGCGACGCCGGCCTGAATCTGACGCCTAACGCTTACATCGGGCACGTGGTGCGGCTGGTCAGCGGACAAGGCGCCGGCCAGGAGCGGACCGTCGTCGCCAATACGGCCACGACGATCACAGTGGATCGAAACTGGGACGCCATGCCGGACGCGAGCACACACTTTGTAGTGAGCGAGGCCGCCTGGCATTTTGGGGCGCGAGCCCGCAGCAGCCCCGCGCGATTTCAGATTCCCAACCTTAAAGGAAGCGTCGTGCAGATCACCGGCAGGTCGGCCAACGTCAACAACATTGAGTCGCCGGAGCGGCTCGCGGTCGTGTCGCGATGGAAGATTGGGGGCGGAGGAACCGGGGTGGCTGACGTTGGGCCGCCGCCGGCGCCTTCTTTCGGGACATCGGTTCACGGCGACGGCACAATCCGCTTTCTGGGCATCGCGTTCGGCGAACTCGCCAACACGCAGGGGATTACTTCCGGCACTTTCCTCTTGCATTACAGAGACGAGTTGGAAGGTATCAGCGCGATCCAATTAAACGCCGGAATCGACGCCAGCGCGACGACAGTCACGCTGAACGCTCCGGGCGGCGCAACAGCCGGCGATCTCATACAGTTGGGCTCGGAGATCATGCAGGTCCTCGAGGTGCAGAACGCGGGCCTGGCGTACAGCGTGAGCCGGGCGCAGCAAGGCACTCCGGCTGGCCCGCACGACGCCAACACGGCTGTGTATCGTTTGCAGAGCCGCACGATCGTCGTGGCATTCGAGAAGAACTTCTTCTCAACGCCGGAGGCAGGTTCCTGGAGCCACAGCGAGTGGGCGCCCGATATCCGCCTCGCCAGCGTCGAGTTTTTTGTGACCAACGCGTTCGGCGCCAGCCCTACGGCGGTAAACACCTATACGCAGCTTGCCGGAAACGGCCAGAGAACGCTGCGGGGCGGCCAGCTTGATCTTCAGGTCGAAGGCGTGCTGGGCATACAGAGCGACGCCGTCCCTGAAATCACCGTAGGACAAGCGGCCTCGGTGTCGAGCGTCTCGGCGCGCGTCGAGCTGGCCCCCGCCGGCGCCGACATAACTCTTGTGGTGAAGGTCGATGGGGCCGCGTGGGCGACTTTAACCATTCCTGACGGCCAGTTGCAGGCGAACGGCATAGACGGCGCCGAGCTGCCGCCGCTAATGACCGGCTCTATGGTCAGCATGGATATCACAGGCGTGGGCACGACGTTTCCCGGACAGCGCCTGGCGGCGAGCATCCGGCTTTAGCATCTGAAAAGAGCGCCTAGCGCGGAAAAATGCCCGAAAAAATCTACAAGCTACAGCCGCATCGCACGATGCACCTGCGCGGCTTCGACCGCCGGGGCGCGGCCGCCGCGCTCTGGGGCGCATCGGACGCCGGTTTCACGATGAGCGGAGTGTTCCGTGATCCCGCGGATTTCTGCGTGCTAATCCTGTTTGACGCCGACGATGTTTTCAGTCACCCGCGCTGGCGCTATCTGCCCGACTTTGATTTCACCGGCATCACGTTGCAATTCGACGTGACATACACGAACTTGCAGCCGCTCGACTCGCCGAAGTTTCCTTCAATCGACTGGGACAAGCTGGATATCATCAAGGCCGATGGAGCCACGGCGCAGGTGAAGCTGTGGGACCACGCGGCGAAGCAGAGCGGTGGGTTCTCCGCAGCCAGCCTCACTTACACGCTGCACGGCGTCCCGGCGGCTTTTGACCGCGTGACGCTGTGGTATCAGAACCTGGCCTTCGACTACATCGTGCCGGGGGCGACATCGGTGGATTATCAGTTTTTTGCCGCCGGAACGGGAACGGTCCACTCGATCACTATCGGCACGAACACGTACTCTTACACCGAGACCGCGGGCGACAGCAGCCCGGCGGTGGCTTCGGCTCTCGCCGCGGCGATCAATGGCGTGGATCCGAACGCCGCGGCGAGCGCCAGCGCGAACCATGTGATCCTCACGCCGACTCTCGACAACGGATCGAGCGTGGCATGCAGCGCCACTGACGGCAACAGCCTGGCAACTCTCTATCAAGTGCAGGCATCCACGGTGCTCCGGTCGATCCGCGACCAGATCAACGGCGCAAATTGGCCGGCGCAAGGCGCCCCCCTAGGTCTGCGCGCGGCGGTGAGCGGATCGAGCCTGGTGGTTACTGCGGCGCGCTATGGCACGGTGAACACCAGCGGGACCACGGTGACCTGGGCAAGCGGAGAGAAGTTCACCGGCATCGACCCGGCCGGAACAATCCAGATCGGCGGCGCGGTCTATAACATTTCCAGCGTGGACAGCCCCACGCAGATCACGCTCGCTGCAAGCGCAGGCGCGCAGAGCGGCGCCGCTTACCTTGCCGATCGCGGCGGCGAGGACGGCAATATGATCGCGCTCTGCGAGCTGCACAAGAACGACAATCTTTACTTCACGCCCCAGGGCGCCGCTCAAATGACCGGCGGCGACTCCGCGGCAACCTGGCGGGTGACGCTGGACTTCTCCTCCCTGGGCATTACCAGTATCCGGCAGATGTGGATGACCTTTGCGCCACAGTTGACCAACGCCGGAGCCTACAGCCCGCAGGAATGGACAGCAGTGTTCAGCAACTGGACGGTGAGCGACGCCAATTTGAAACGGGAACTGAAGGTCGCCGGGCCGGGATCCGTGCGGGTGGGCAGCCAGGATTCGTGGGCGAACTACACCGGCTCGGGCTGGAGCTCCGAGTCGGGTTTTTACTGGCTGGGTTTCGCGAAGCGCACCGCGCAGGCAGGGGATAGCGTCGCCGTGGAATACCATTGCCAGCATACGCACGATCTGTACATCGGCACTTCTCTTTACAAAGATCGCGGGATTTTTGCGGCCGTTTTGGACGGCGGCGGCGCGACGGACCTTGATTGCTATCTCGATGCCGAGCCCGCTGTCGTGACGCGGCGCCTAGTGCGCAGCGGCGTGCCCGCCGGCAAACACACGCTCACCTTGATACTGAAGGACGCGAAAAACGCCGATTCCAGCGGGTTCAATGCCTATTTTGACTACCTGGAGGCAGCCGTTGCCTCCGACGTTCCGGATGCCCCGCAGGTTTACGGCGACCGCAGCGTAGCAACCGATTTTGACACCGACCACGCCTATAAGCTTTCGCCCCAGCGGCTGGTGTGGATGATCGGCAAGAGCGGGCTGCATGGAGATATCGACCACTACGCCGGCGTTTTTTGGTGGAACCAGCGCAAGCGCGTAGGCGGCGCGTTCCCGTCGCTCACGGTCACTTTCAGCGGGACCTGGGCGGATGGCGATGCGGCGTTCCTGCAAATCGGGGGCAATGCGTTCAACGACGGCGCCGGCACAGTGATGGGCAAAAGCGTATTTCCGGCCGACACAACCGAAACGATCGCGGCTCATTTCGCAAGCTTCATCAACGAGACGTTCGTGGGCGTATGGGCGTCGTCCGCGGCCAGTGTCCTAACTATTACCTGCCGGTCGCCCGAGTACTCATTCACGTTCTTCACAAATAAAAGCAGCGCTGCTGGAACGATCAGCGTGAGCGGATCGCTAAGCGGCGGCGTGGAGGGAACCTGGCAGATCGATGATACAATCACTCCCGTCATCAACCGGGCGGCGGCCGACTGGCACAGGGACTATTTCGCGGAGATCGCGGCGAAGGGTTGGACGGCGACGGCCGCTTTCTCGATGGAACTGGTTGATCCGCCGGACAATCCGCCGACGGCGGCGTGGGCCCAGCGGTTCCGGGATAACGCGGCGGTGCAAACCGACACCGGTTTCGCCAGCCTCCAGAGCACGCAATGCGCTTTCAGCGGCGCGGTGGCCGCTTACCAGAAGCAGGCCTTTCAGGAGATGGCCGGCTTGATGAAATTGGCCGGCTTGACGCCCTGGCTGCAATTCGGCGAATTCCTCTGGTGGTTTTTTACTAACTACGACGCGGGCTCGAATCCCGGCGGCGGCATGGCCTATTATGACTCCTACACTGCCGGCCAGGCGCAGGCAGTGCTGGGGCGGCCCCTGGCGAGCTTTCTGACCCCTGGCGATGATCCCTCGCAGAACAACTATACAGACGCGAATTTTCTGCGGAGCCAGATCAAGACCCACATCGACGCAATCCGCAGCTATGTGCTCTCCACGCATCCCGATGCAAAATTCGAGCTGCTGTGGCCGCTGGATGTAAATTATCCGCCGGCGAAGCGACTGAACCGTTACGTGAACTTGCCGGCTGAGTATCAGCAACCGGTGGGAAGCGGCCTGGACAGAATCAAAATGGAGGGTCTCTCGTTCGGCGCAACAGAGCGGAACATCGATCATGCGCGGCAAGCGATGCGGTTTCCTTACACTCCGCCTCTCGCCTGGGCCAAATCGGATGTGCGCTACTTGCTTCCCTGGTTCAATGGCGGATGCCCCTGGGCGCGGGAATATCTGGCCGGCTGCCGTGAGCTGCTGCCCAATATCTCCTTCTGGGCATGGGACCACCTGAATCTGTTCGGCTGGCCGCTGCCCCTGCCGGCCGAAACGCGCCGGAGTGCGCTGGTGAATACGTGATGCAGCCGCCCTCTCTGGATAACCGCAGAGAAGTCCGGCGGGGCCGCAACCGGCCGCGCCCGCCGTCGGATTCTGGATGGCAAAATTCGCAGGAGCGCCGGCGTGTTGTCCGGGAAGCGGCGATCGCTTCCACCGCCTATAGCCGTGAGTCAGAGCGCAGGCTCATGCAATCCATTTTTGACAATTGCGGCCGCCGGATCGCCAAGGCGACGTGTGGGGATGCGACGCGGAACGCTTTGCTGGCGGCCATCGCCGCCAACGAAAGCGGCGGACGGCCCCGCCACTACCGGTTTTCCTTCGAAAATTACGGCTGCCTCCTCGGTCTGGTAAAGGGAGACGCCTCGGGCCTAAACGGACTCACGCGCCGGCAACTGGAAAAGCGGCTCCGGGAGCCGGGGCCGGAGACAGAATCCGGCGCCCTGCTCAAGAAACTGGCGGGCCTATACGGGTACACACAAATCCCCGGCTATTACTCGATCGTGTGGAACGCGTCGCTGGAGGCGCTGATGGAAGAAGAGAGTCATTTTTCGTTCGCCGCGGCGCTGCTGGACCGGATTTGCCGGCAATTCCACCTGGATCCGGAGACCCAAGCCGCCGCCATCGGACGCTGCTGGAACGCAGGACACGCCTCCGGGCGCGCCAGCTCCGCGCTCTATTCGTGGAGACTGGTAGAACGGATGAAGTTGTACCGGGGAATCGAAGAATCCGGAACCTGAACGCGTACCGGAGGCCGCGGCTCGCGTGGCCGGCGCATCGGAACCGCGCCGGCAGCGCCCTGGACGATTATCGCCCTCGCTCAGGTTGCGAAAACTGGCTGAATCTTTCTCAGACAGGGGCCGCCCGAACGATTCTTTTATACTCGCGCGACATTGCCCATGCCGCGAGCCGGCGGCGGGACGAGCGGCCGGACGGCGTGGTCCGATTTCTCGCCGAACCGGACGCTCACGAGCCGGGAAACGCCCGGCTCCTGCATGGTTACGCCGTAGAGCGCCTGCGCCACTTCCATTGTCGTTTTGCTATGGGTGATCAGGATGAATTGCGTTTGCTGACTCATCTGGCGGATCAGCCGGGTGAAGCGCACGATATTCGCTTCATCGAGTGGAGCATCCACCTCGTCGAGGATGCAGAAAGGGCTGGGCTGATACTGGAACACAGCCATGAGCAAGGCAATAGCGGTCAAAGCCTTCTCCCCGCCCGAAAGCAGAAGCACGTTTTGCAGCCGTTTCCCGGGAGGCGAAGCCACTATATCGATGCCGCTCTCGGCGATGTTGGTTTCATCGGTAAGACGCATTTCGCCGACGCCGCCGCCGAACAGCGTGCTGAAAGTCTTTCGAAAATTCTCGTTAACGCGCTCAAACGCATCGAGGAACTGCTTGCGCGAGACGCTGTCGATTTCGCCGATGGCCTGCTGAGTATCGCGGATGGATTCAAACAGATCCTTCCGCTGCGTATCCAGGAACTCCAGCCGCTGCTGGGCCTCCTGGTATTCCTCGAGCGCCAGAACATTCACCGGTCCCAAAGCCTCGATCTTGGCCCGAAGGCTCGAACATTCCTGTTCGGCTGCCTCCAATTCGCCGCCTGCAAGCGGCGCTTCCCCCGCCTCGGCGATTTCAGCGACAGGGCGACCCAACTCCCGGAGGCAG
>DASREK010000265.1:0-22595 GCA_035652135.1 Bryobacterales bacterium
CAGCAGAGATTGCAGCCTGGTGGATGCAGAACTGGATCATGGGACATCCGAGCTTTCGATGGAATCGAGCCGACACCTGGACGAATGCGAGCGCTGCCGCCGGTTGTACGCGTGGTTCCGTCAGACACCAGCGGTCGCCGAAGCACCTCCGCACATATCCGCTTCGGTCTTGCGGAATCTGCCGCAAAGCATCCAACCCGTATCGCCGCGGCGTTCGACCCCGGCGATCGCATCGCAGCTTGTGGGCTTGTTTGTTCTTGTTGCGATCCTACCGGCTATCCTCATAGGACTGGCAGGGTTGCGGCAGATGAGTCTGCTGCAGCTTATCACCATGAGCATCGTGCTGGTCGGCGGCTTGACCGCGTTGGCTCTGTCACTCGGTTGGCAGAGCGCCCCGGGGGGCCTTCAGCGGTTTTCGCTGACTGCGGCGGTTGGAATTGCGGCGCTCGCGTTTCTTCTCTGCTCCGCCCTACCGTTTCCCTGGCATACTCCGGAGCCGTTCTACGAACGCGGATGGCTGTGCTTAAAGCATGGTCTCGGACTGGCGCTGGTTTCCGCACTGGTATTCTGGTTGCTCTTGCGCCGCGGCGCACCCATGGGCCGGGGCTTCGGAACCGCTTTGGGAGCCGTTTCCGGTCTTGCGGGCATCACGATGCTGCAGTTGACGTGCGACCGACAGGAAGGCGAGCACCTGCTGTTTTGGCATGGTGGCGTCTTGGTCGTTGCTACTGTCTGCGGCCTGCTCATTGGCAAGCTCTTTCCGCGCTTCTCCGCAAAAAGCGCGTAACTTTCTCTGTTCGAGAGCGAAGTACTTAGCGGCCGTCGAGGCCAATCGCAAAGGAGAAACGAAGTCGATGAGGAATTTATTCAAGATATTTTGCTGTGCGGGTCTTGTGGCCGGCGTCGCCTCCGCGGCCCAGGTGCAAGGCGTCCTGATGGACAAGATGTGCTCCATGAAAGCAGCTAAAGAGGGCCAGAGTGCGGCCATGGGTCACGAGTTGAAATGCGCGCTCATGCCACCCTGCCAAAAGAGCGGCTACGGCGTTTTCACCGCCGACAACAAGTTCTTGGCGTTTGACGACGCTGGCAATGCCCAGGCCCTGAAAGCGCTCCAAGGCTCAAAGAAAAAAGACGACCTGAAGGTAACCGTAAACGGGAACGTTCAGGGCGAGATGATCAAAGTTACAAGTCTGCAGTTGCAATAGTCAGGCCGGGAGGCGGCTCAGTAGCGTGCGGCCGCCTCCTTCTTTTCAGACTCCTTCCGAACGCCATTTGCGGCTTTGCCGCCCTGCCCCCACAATAAAGACATGGCGAATCTGAGCACGGACAAGTTCCGTGTGGGGTTGGTGCAGATGAGCTGCGCGCTGGACCCGAACCAGAATCTCGAAAAGGCGATCTGGCGGATTCGCGAGGCGGCGGGGCGCGGCGCCCAAATCATCTGTTTGCAAGAGCTGTTCCGCTCGCAATACTTCTGCCGAGAAGAGAATGCCGAGCTGTTTGCGCTCGCCGAGCCCATTCCTGGCCCTACCACCGAGTGCCTCGGCAAAATCGCCCGAGAGCTCGGCGTGGTGATTGTGGCATCACTGTTCGAGCGCCGAACCGCGGGCCTGTACCACAACACCGCGGCCGTCATTGGCCCGGACGGCCAGATCGTCGGCATCTATCGCAAGATGCACATCCCGGACGATCCGCTGTATTTCGAAAAATTCTACTTCACGCCCGGCGATCTAGGCTTCATCGATTTCGACACGCATTTCGGTAAGGTCGGGGTGCTGGTCTGCTGGGATCAGTGGTATCCGGAGGCGGCGCGGCTGGTAGCGCTGCGCGGGGCGCAAGTGCTCTTTTATCCCACGGCTATCGGCTGGCATCCGGCGGAGAAACGGGAGCACGGCCAGGCCCAGCATGACGCCTGGAAGACCATCCAGCGCGCGCACGCGATCGCAAACGGTCTTTATGTCGCCGCAGTCAACCGGGTCGGGCATGAGGGGCCGGCTGGAGGCGGCTTGGAGTTTTTCGGCGGTTCGTTTATTTGCGACCCGTTCGGTGTGGTGCTGGCCGAGGCCTCTCATGACCGGGAGGAGATTCTTTACGCGGAGTGCGACCTCGCCCGCCTGGAAGAAATACGCCGCAACTGGCCGTTTCTGCGGGATCGCCGCATCGACACCTACGGCCCGCTTACTTCGCGCTGGATCGGCTGATTCCCGCATGCCCTTGTCCAAATCGCCAGCGAGCCTTGGTTACCGAATGCCCGCCGAGTGGGAGCCGCACGCCGCAACCTGGATCGCCTGGCCCCACAACCGCGGCGACTGGCCGGGCAAGTTTTCGCCGATTCCGTGGGTCTACGTGGAAATCGTGCGCCGCCTGCACCTCTCCGAGCGGGTCCGCATTTTGACCACGGCTCCCGAACGGCCCGCACGCATGCTTTGCCGCGCGGGCGTGGATTTAAGCCGGATTGAGTTCATTCCCTTCCCCACCGACCGCTCCTGGACCCGCGATTACGGGCCTATGTTCGTTTGCAGCGAGGGAAAACTGGCGATCAACGACTGGCGCTTCAACGGATGGGCGAAGTACTCGAATTGGAAGCGCGATGTTCGAGTAGCCGCCCGCGCGGCGCGCCGTTTGAAGACCGCTCTGTTCCAGCCCGGCCTGGTGCTGGAAGGGGGGGCCATCGACGTCAACGGCCAAGGAACGCTGCTTACCACAGAGGAGTGCTTGCTAAGCGAGACCCAGCAGCGGAACCCCGGGAAGAGCCGGGAGGAAATCGAAGCGGCGCTCTCCGCCCACCTGGGCGTGCGGCATTTTCTGTGGCTGCGCAAAGGCATTGCCGGCGATGACACCCACGGCCATATCGACGACATTGCGCGCTTTGTGGGCCCGCGCAGAGTGGTGGCCGCTGTAGAGGAGAACGCGAGCGACGCCAACTATGTCCCGCTCCAGGAAAACTTGGAGCTGCTGCGCAGCATGAAAGACCAGGATGGAAATCCGCTCGAAGTGTTCGCCCTCCCCATGCCCGAGCCGTTGTATTTCGACAACCGCCGCTTGCCAGCCAGCTACGCGAATTTTTACATCGCGAATGATGTAGTGCTGGTTCCTACTTTCGACGATCCGCGCGACCGGGCGGCGCTCGGCGTCCTGGCGGAGCTATTCCCTGATCGAAAGGTCGTAGGAATACACGCCGTTGACTTGGTCTGGGGCTTGGGCGCCTTGCATTGCCTCACACAGCAGGAGCCGGCGTGCGGATCCCCGAGCCAGCGTCTTTGATTTGGCGAGGCCACGAGCTCGGCCGCCGGCGAAATTTTGCGAATTCAGACGCGCGAGTCCCCCGCGGCTCGAAGGCTGCGGCGGCCTCAAATCTCCGATTCGCGAAGATTACTGCCTTGGCTTATGAGCTTTCGCCGGGCGGCGGGAGTAGACCATACCGGCGGAGTCTCTCGAGCGCGCTCGAGTCGCCCAGCGCGGCCGCCGCTTCCGCATGGCGCCCGGCCAAACTCCGGTCGTTGCGCGCCGCATAGATTTCCGACAGGGCGGCGTGAGCCGCGGCGAAACGCGGGTCGAGGCGCACGGCTTCGAGCAGCAGCCCGAGCGCTTCCTCCTGTCGCCACTGCATTCGATAAAGAGCGGCAAGACGGAAGTAAGGACGCGGATCAGCCGGATCCGCCGCGATGGCCGCCCGCTGCTCTTCCACGGCGCGGCGGGTTTCGTGATCGAGAGCGAAATCAATAACTTCCTTGCGGAAAAAGCCCACGAAAAACGCTCCTTGCGGCCCCGGAATTTCAGATGAGGGGCGCCGCGTCCGACGCTCGCAAAGCAAGCCCGGGCGAAGCCTCTATCCGCTACTCGAAACGGAGAGCCTCGATAGGATCGAGCTGGGCGGCTTTGCGAGCCGGATAGAATCCGAAGAACACGCCGATGCCCGCGGAAAACAGCATGGAACTCAGCAGCGCCGTTATCGAAACGGTCGTCGGCCAGCGCAGCACCTGAGCCATACCAATTACCGAGGCAATCCCGACGACAATCCCCGCCAGGCCTCCGAGCATGCTCAGGATTACGGCTTCGATGAGGAACTGGCGGAGCACGTCCTGCTCGGTGGCGCCAATCGCCATGCGGATTCCGATCTCGCGGGTTCGCTCGGTCACGCTGACCAGCATAATGTTCATAATGCCGATGCCGCCCACAATCAGCGACACCGAGGCGACGCTGGCCAGCAGCATGGTCATAACGCTGCCGGCCTGGTTGGCGACCTCGGCGAAGTCGGCCATATTCCGGACGGTGAAATCATCCGGCTGGCCCGGCCGGATGCGGTGCCGCTCCCGCAGCACGCCTTCGATCTGCGTCTGCGCGGCGGCCGTGGCCTGCTCGCTGATCGCCGAAGCCTGGATGAAGTGGATGTAGTCGATGCCCCGCAGCTTCTTCTGCACGGTGGTGTAAGGCATCAGGATGGTGTCGTCCTGGTCGCGGCCGCCTGGATCGGGCCCCTTGACTGCCAGCACGCCCATGACCGTCATGGGCAGATTCTTCACGCGAATCATTTTGCCCACCGGATCCTCGCCTTGGAATAGATTGTCGACCACGGTCTGGCCGAGCACGCAAACGTCTGCGGCGCGTTCGACTTCCGCGTCGCCAAAGGGGGATCCCGCCGAAACCGGCCACATCCGGATCTCAAAGTAAGAAGGCGCCACGCCCTGCACGCGCGTGGACCAGTTGCGGTTTTGGTAAACCGTCATGGCGCTGTCAAAGACGCCGGGCGAAATCAGCCGGACGAGCTTTACTTGCCGCTCGATCGCCGCCATGTCGGATACCCGCAGAGTCGCCGCAGCGCCGCCGCCCGCCCGCACTCCGCCCACATTCGGGCTGCCCGGGCTGATAAACAGCAGATTGGCCCCCATATCGGAAATCGCTTGTTGCATCTGTTCATTGGCGCCCTGGCTGATGCCCACAATGGCGATGACCGCCGCCACCCCGATGATGATGCCCAACATGGTGAGCGCGGTCCGCATTTTGTTGCGGCCGAGTGCGCGGAGAGCAATTTTGACGATGGCGGCGACGCTCATGCGGTTATTTCACCATAAAAACACACTGCCTGTATCTATAGGGGCGTCGGGTTTCGCGCGCCGGTTACCGGCAGTTCTCCAGATCCAGCCGGGCTCGGGCAGCCGTGTGGTAAATTAGAATTTCATGCCTCAGGAAAAGGATGCGGCCGGCAAGCCGGCGAAGCCACCGCGGCCCCCTCTCAATTTGTGGATTGCGCCTGTAGCTCTCGGCTGGTTATTGCCCGGCGGCGGCCATTTTTATCTGAAGAGATGGAATCGTGGGGCGCTGCTCCTCTTCGCCGTGTCCGGCATGTTCGTGTTTGGCCTGCTGATGCGGGGCCGCATGTTCGAGCCGGGCGATACCGACTTGTTTAATATCATTTTGAATTATGGCGGCTTCGTAGGAGATCTCGCCAACGGTGCGCTTTACTTTCTCGCCACCTGGTTCGGCTATAGCCAGCCCGACATGCCCGGGGCGGCGCCTGATTACGGGGCGAAATTCCTGGTTTGCGCCGGCTTGCTCAATATTCTGGCCATGATCGACGCCTACGAGATCGCCGTCGGCAACAAATCTTGATGCACTGGAATCCAACCCATTTCGAAGCCTCGTTTTTGTTCGCGCTGTTTACCTCGATTGTCTTCGGAGTCGTGGGCAAAAGGACCGACCGTGAGCGCCTGCACTACGGCCTCTATGTCTTCGGTTGCTTCATGGCCGCCATTTTCGGCCTGGCTTGGCTGATGTACTTCGGCCACGGCTGATTTTTGAGATTCCGCGCGCCCATCTTTCTTAAAAATACAGACGGCGCCATCGTCCGGCCCCGCGCTCGGGGGCGGCGCTTCCGCCTGCGGATCCCGGGCGCTTTCATCCGCAAATCCCCAAGGCGTCATTGGCGCCGGTCCTTCAGTCCTTCGAGGATTGGGGATCTCCGAGATTAGCAAAGAGACGATCAGCGGAAGCGGAGGGAGAGCGGCGGCCGCCCGGCGTAACGCGCAGCAGCCCCTCGAGCTGCTGGCGGGCGATGCCGGCCCAAGGGCTGCTGGAATCGATCTTCAGATAACTGCGCCAGTGCCGGATCGCTCGCATCGCCTCTCCGTTCTTTTCATAGAGCAGCGCCAGGTTGTAATGCACGTCGGCGTAGTCGGGCCGGAGGCGTAGGGCCATCAGGTAATGGGCCCGGGCATCCTCCGATCTGCCCAGCTCGTCGTAAATGTTGCCCAGATTGAAGTGCGCCAGGGCGTATTCCGGATCGATCTCAACCGACCGCCGATAGCAGCGCTCGGCCTCTGCGAGATTGCGCAGTTGGTAATAAATTGTCCCCATATTCACGCACGCCCCGGCGGCATGGGGGTTCAGCTCGAGCGACCGCGCGTAGGCCCGCAAGGCTTCTTCGGGCGGCGCGCCGCTTTCTTCCAATTGCAATCCGATCTGAAACCAGTGCTCGGATTCCCGCTCATTGGTCTCCCGAGACTGGTGTTCGCGGCGCTTGAGTTCCGCAACGGGACGGCGCAGCTCGCTGGCATCGAAGTCGAACAGCAACTGTCCGGTGAGCGCCTCCATTTTCCCGTCGCCCAGATCTACGGCAATCTTCTTGCCGTCCGAAATGATCTTCAGCTCGGTCAGCGGGCGCTCCACGCCGGCCAGTTTTTTGGAAAGAGAGGTAAGCGCGCGGCGGATCCGGTCGGGCGGAATCCGATTTTCCCGTAATTTTTGCAGCGTCTTGAGCGCAATCAGATCGGAGAACGAAAATTCCTGGCGGGGCTCGAACAAGCCGATCCGCTCCCAGGAGCGCAGGCGGGCGTCGGACACTTTCAGAATTCGCCGGATGTCGTCTCGCGAGTACGCCTGCTTCGGCTCGCTGGGCGTCACGCGGAAATTCTATCACGGTTTCCACGCCGCAGAGCCCTCAGATTTGTCCAACACAAGATGATCCTGAAACGGGCATTGATTCCAGCACGTCAAGCTGTCGATGCCCCGTGGCGGGTTACGAGCCGGCGGACGTCAACATCGCTCACCCGAATGACACGGCCGATGTCGAACAGGAATCATCCGACTTTCGCGCCGGCCAGGATTACATGCACCTCACAGCGACGCTCGCGCCGCGCCCCGCGCCGCTCATATTCAACGCCGAGGATAACTGCTGCTTCCGTGCGCCAATGGACAAAGAAGGCGTGTATGACAGCATCAAGGCTTTCTACGCTTTCTACGGCAAAACTGAGTCGCTCGCGTGGCACGAGAATCTCGACCCCGGCGCTCATAATTACGAGTTGGATAACCGCGAGCAGTCTTATCGATTTCTGGCAAAACACTCTGGTCTTTCCACGCTGGACCGGGAGATTCCCGCCGATAACGAGGTGAGATCCGAAGAGGAACTGGCCGTGAGGTTGCCGAAGGACAACCTCACTATCCTCGAACTGGCCTGCCGCTTCGCGGCCAACATCCACCGCGATACACTGTTACCGCAGGATGCACAGACACGCCTCCAGTCAATTGTGCGATACAAGCCGGCGTCGCTCGAACGGGCATGGATGGTCGATGGCTCGAAAAACAAAGGAGTCGAATCGCGTTCCTACCAGCTTCTCTTCAATAACGGGCTGACAGCCGCGGCCGTGTGGTTCAAATCGATGACGGCGCCGGACAACGCAAGGCGGGCCAGACGTCCGCAAGGATCGAGGCCATTGGTCCGCGAAGCCAGCTCGCATCCGTGGCTTGCGGGGGCGATCACGCCGTCTCTGTTTTCAAAGACTGGGAGCCGGAAAGGAATGCCCAGCCTGGTGGTAATCTTCAACAGCCCAATCAAGTTCAGAGATGCCTCGCCCTGTTCTGCCAGGATCTCTACAAGATCATCGATATCGATTCCATCGCGGCGCTCAGCCCTGTCGGCGCTCTTCAGCAAACGGCGAATTCGCAGGTTACCGCGCCACAGGCTGCTGCTTCAAAAACTCTACTCGCTGCAACATCTCCTTCGCCAGGTCGGCTTTGCCGAGCTTTCGATACGTGAGACCTAGCTGATAGTAGGGTCTGGCCTCCGTGGGACGCAGATCGATGGAGCGCTTCAGCGCCGTCACTGCCTCGCTGAGACGGTTCATAGCGACGTAAACCTTGCCGCGAAGGTAAAAGATATCGGCATCGTTGGGCGCCGCCTTCTCGGCTTTCGCAAGCTCCTGAAGCACGCCGTTGTAATCCACGGGATCCATCCTCAGCATCGCTTCCGCAGTCAGCACATGGACCATCGGATAGTCCGGCTTAATCCTTGCGAGCTTCTGCAAGGCCTCGATTTCAAGCGCCGTCCGGTTCGTATTGCGATACGCCTCCGCCAAGCGCACGTATGCCTCAGCAGCGCCGGGATCCTTTTGCAGAAAGTCGTTGAGAACCTGCTCGCCGCGCTGATACTCTCCGGCCCAGACGAGATTATTGCCTAGCGCAAGTAGGAGTGCGCTTGAGCCTGCCATCCGCGCACGCGCGCGCTCGAGGACCTCAACTGCCTCGCCAAACTCGTGCGCCTTTTCGTAGATGAAGGCCAGCGCCAGATATGAATTCTCCTGGGCGGGCGCCCTCTCGACGGCAAGCTTCAGATGGTCGATCGCCTCCTGCCGCCGGCCAATGCTCTCATAGCTCAAGCCGGCGACCCCGGACGCGGAAGCCTTGATCGCCTCCGGGGCGTGCGGATCATTCTCCACCGCGCTGGCTGTTTGTATCGCGTCGTGAAATGCCCCCACCGTGTTCTCCAGAGCCGCCAGGGCAACCAGGGATTCAGCGCCGGTCGCTCCGCTGTCGCCGGCCCGCAGCGACTCGGCAAGCGCAAGATCCAGGAGCTGGCTCTCCGCGAGGAACCGAGCCAGTCCAGCGTGTAAGTCCGGGATCTTCGGAAACCGCTTTGCCGCAGCCCTCAGAACCTCCTTGGTCCTCTCGATATCCTTCATGGCGACATTCACACGCACGAGCATGGTGAGCGGCAACATGTTATCCGGCAAGAGCGCATCCGCCGTTTCGAATGCTTGGCGGGCGGCGGAAAAATTGCCCGCCGCCGCTTCCGCCGTCCCGAGACCATAAAATGCTCGCGCGCTCTTCGGCGCCACACAGGCGGCTTCACGGTAATACTTTGCCGCGGCCGAATACCGGTTCTGTTGAAATGCAGACTGAGCCTGGCGATCCAGCTCCTGGAACTTCGACAGCCTCTCCTTTTCGGTAAGCTGCGACGGCTCGCAATCGGCGGCTTTCAGGGAGCAACACAACAAAAGGAAGATGATTCCGGTCCTCATGCGACATAACACCGTACCGCCGCGCAGAAGTTCAGCTCATATCCATCCTTGCGCGCCGGATCGCGGGCGAGCGGTTGCTGCCGCCCGGATTCGTCCGTAGCGCGGCTGAGCAGCACGTGTTCGCCGGGTTTCGCGTCCCACAAATATCTCCACCGCACCCACGTAAACGGCTTCGAAGGCCCTTCGAGCCTGGCCGGACTCCACGCGCGGCCTCCATCGTGACTCACTTCAACCGTGCGAATACGCCCGCCGCCCGTCCATGCGAAGCCTCGTATAATGTGACGCGCGGCTGGGAGTTTCGCCTCGTCCGCAGGCCACGCAATCGCGGACTTGACCGCGACTTCCGAAAGACGCGTGACCTTCCGCTCGCCGCCCGCCGCAGCGACTATGCGGTTGTAGACTGCATTCATTCCGCTGGCTTCAAAATCGGCCGCACGCTCGTTGGCGCCCAGCACGATGATCCTCCGCAGCCACTTTACCGAATCCATCGCGTACCACCCCGGGAACAGGGCGCGCGCAGGAAATCCATTCTTTCGCGGAAGGAACCGGTCATTCAGCTTGAACGCGACCATGCTCTCCTCGCGCATGCATTTCGCAACCGGCACAACTTGGCAGTATGGCAGCGCGGGCGAATTGTCCATGAGGCTTCCGGAGTCGGCCCCTTCGAGCACCACCGTCTCCGCGTCCTGAGCCATCCCCGCATCGCGCAGGAGGTTTGCGAGCGGCACGCCCTCCCACATCGCGTTGCTCACCGCCGACCCGCCGGCCGGATTGCCGGCGCACTCAAGCACGGCTTCGAGCTTCCTCGCCGGCGATTCCACCAGGTCCGCGAAACTCAACTCCACGGGCTTTGCGACTCGCCCGTCGATTCTCAACCTCCACGTGCGAAGAGATACATCCGGCTCGCGAAAATGATCGCGCACGAAAAACAGGTCCGGCGGAGTGAGCACGCCCTCGATGCTTTGGAGCGGGAACGAGAGGTTCCGCGGCTCAGACACATCGGGCGCCTGTGCTCGGAGAAAACAGGCGCCCGTAAGGAACAGAAAGTCCCTGCGGGTCATACTCAGGAGGCCCTGGCTCCTAGAAAATCAATTTTAGAGCCATCTGGATAATGCGCGGCGCCCGCGCGCTGGTGATTCGCCCGAAGTTGCTGTCCGGCACAGCCGTGTCCGGATTGTTCAACTGCGTGTGATTCAAGACGTTGAAGAATTCCGCGCGATACTGCAGCTTCAGATTCTCGCGAATCGTGAAGAACTTGTGCAGCGAGAAATCGATATTGAAGGTCCCCGGACCGATAAGGATATTTCGGCCGGCGTTCCCGAACGTGCCCAGCCTGGCTTGCGTGAAGGCCGACGTGTCGAACCATTTCAAAATCCGCGCTCCCAGCGGGCCGCTGGTATAGGTGGGAGGCTTAACAACGTCCGCAAGATCGTTGCCGATTCCCACCAGGCCGCGGTCGTCCGCTGACGTAATGTTCAGCGGGAACCCGCTTTGCCAGTTCCAGATGCCAGAGGTTTGCCACCCGCCGAGAAGAGCCTTGGCGACGCCCTGTGACGGCGACGGCAATTGCCAGAGGTAGTTCAGCACAAAACGGTGCGGCACGTTGAAATCTGCGACAGCCCGGTACGCCCGAACATTGTACGGATTGATTACGTTCACGCCGCACAGGTCGGTGAGGTAAGAAACCTCGTCGATGGTCTTTGCAAACGTGTAGTTCGCGCTAACAGTGAAGCCGTGCGAGAACCGCTTTTCCATCGAGACTTGCAGCGAGTTGTAGATCGAGTTTCCGCCGGAAACGTCTTCCACCACCTCCTGGAAATACGGATTCGGCCGGCGTTGGCTTTCGTTGTCAGCCGTGGCCGTAGGGCTCGGCAATGGCGCGTTCACGTCGGTGTTGTAGCCGAGGTGCGTGCCTTTGGATGCCGCATAGCCGACCCTGAATAACAAGTCGTTGTGTAGCTGCCGTTCCACGGTAAAATTCCAGGCCAGGGTGCGGCCCGGCTTCCAATCGGGCGTATAGGACACGGCCAAGCTCGGCGGGATGATGAACTGAACATTCGACGGCGGTATGAAGGGCGCGAACTGCGCCGGGAACGGATTCGGATAGTTCGCGTATGGATTATCGAAAGGCACATTGAAGAGCTGGACCTGCGGGCTCCACGGTGCGCTGTCCACCATGTTGTTATAAGCTTCGACGAAAGGCGGCTGGTAGAACAGGCCGAAGCCCGAGCGCACCACCGTCTTTCGGTCGCCGCCGATGTTGTACGCAAAACCAACGCGCGGCGCGAAGTTCCAAGGCACAGGTTCGCTGCCGCCCGTCGGGCATCCCGGGTCGCCCTCGTAAAGGTATCCGGGCGGCGCGTTGGGGAATCGCTTCGAGATCAGCCCCGGACGGTAGCACTCCGTCCGGCCCAGCGTGTCGCCATAAGGATAGAAAGGATCCCATCGCAGCCCCAGATTCAGCACGAGGTTGGGACTGACCCGGTAATTATCCTGAATGAAAAGACTGCCAAGCGTGCCGCGCCGCGCAGCATATTCGCCGCCTCCCTGAATAAACCGGTCCACGGCCCCTAGCATGAAGTCAGACCGAGGATCGCCGCTGTAGCTCGTGCCGCGGAATCGAAAATTTCCATTCTGGCGAAAAGTGTTGATGAGATCCACCTGCATCTTCATCAGGTCGCCGCCGATCGCGATCTCATGCGAACCCTTGATCCAGTGCAGACTGTCGGCGAAATGGAAATTCTGGCGATTAAAGTGACCGGGATGGCCGGTGCTGATACTGAAGTAGCCCGACACGGAAATGACCATCTCAGGCGGATTCGAGGTGGCAATCGGAATTCCGAGGCTGGGAAAGCTGAACGGGGCGCCGCTCAGAATGGATCCGTTTATCCGGTTGAACGAGAAGATAAAATTGTTTAGCAAATTCGGGCGAATGTTATACGTATCGCTGAACGATACGCTCTGATCGCGGTCGCTATAGCCGTTCCTTGCCTTAATCAGATTCACGCTGCCCACGGTAGGAGCGTGCGTGTACTCGGAGAAAAAGTACCGCCCGTAGAGCCGGTGGCTGGTCAGGTTGTAATCCAAGCGACCCATCGTCTGGTTTTCGTTATCGATCTGCGGAAGGTCGTAGGTGATGAGGGAATCGGGGCGCGTCGAATGCGGGATGTAGTTCAGCAACTTTACTGCGACCGGATCCAGACGGCTGGTCGGAATGATATTACCCGGAAATGGCTGCTTCGTGATGGGATCCACGAGTTGCCGCTGCACGCCCGAGAAGTCGCCCTGCCGTTGCGCATCGGACAGCACCGTGGCGGTGTTCGCAAGCGATACGTTGCGCAGCCGCGTGCCCTGATAGGTTCCGAAGAAAAAGAGGTGGTCCTTTTTGATTGGGCCGCCGAGCGCCCCGCCGAATTGGTTGCGCTTCAGCAGATCGTGCGAAGCGGCGAAGAAGTTGCGCGCGTTCAGGTCGCCGTTGCGGAGGAACTCGAAGGCGCTGCCATGAAACGAGTTCGTGCCGGACTTCGTGACGACGTTCACAATCGCGCCCGCGCCGCGGCCGTATTCGGCGCTGTAGCTATTGGTCTGTACACTGAACTCCTCGACGGCATCGGGATTCGGGAACGGATTGTTGACGTTGGTGTAGTGGTCCTGATTGCTGCCGCCGTCCAGGTTGTAATTAATGTCATCGGCCCGCGCCCCGTTCGAGCTAATGGACTGGGCGCCGGGATACGTTGCGGTCTGCTGCGTATCGCCGCTGCCCCGCGCGTTCCCGGCAGTGAGGTCCGCTGTTCCGGGAGCCAGCAGGACCAGGGCTGCCGCATTACGGCCGTTCAGCGGCAACTCGGAAACGCTCTGGGTCGTGACCACCTTGCTCAGCGTGCTGCTTCGCGTTTCCACCAGCTCTCCGTTGGCCACGACCGACACAGTTTCAGTCGTCGCGCCGATTTCCAGCTTGACGGCAACCGTTGTGTTCTGATCGGCGCGCACGTCGATACCCTTCTGCTCAAAGCGCCGGAATCCGGGAGCTTCCACCGCAATGGAATATATTCCGACGGGCAGCAGCGGAAACACGTAACCGCCATCGGCCGTGCTCGTCGTTTCGCGGCTCAAGCCGGTATTGAGGTTTGTCGCGGTGATCCTTGCGCCGACGACGGCGGCGCCGCTAGGATCGGTGATCGTGCCGGCGATCGTGCCCGTCGGCTCCGCGCCATAGGCGGACAATGCCAGAAAGAGACAACCGACTGAAAACAACAGGCCGCGCTTCGCCATGATCCCCTCCTGGAGCGTTGAGCCAGTGAGAGTCGCTTTTGGGAGAGTTTATTGGCAAACATGTGCGATGTCAAGGGGAAGAAGAGTCCTCGCCGCCGAAGGCCTGAAACCGCTGGCGGGAAGGGGTTGTGGGAAATGCCGGGGGAATCTCGCCAACCCGCGAGATTTCCACATTGCCACAGCCCGGCTTCGCCCCGGATGGAAAAGTGGAAAACCAAAAACGGGTTTCCACTTTCCCACACACGGCTTGCCACGACGCTCTTTGTTTCCTCCCTCAAAACCGAAAACGCAAAGAAGGAAGTCGGCCGCTGCGCGGCCTCCCCGTCCTGGTTTTTCAGGATCACTCTGCATTGGAAACGGATCCCTGTTTCAGGATCATTCTTGGACTGGAAAATGCTCCTCGGCTGCGGTTTGCCGCCGCAATGCGGAGTCGAGCACGGCGCGCAGGGTGCGGAGCAGATCTTCCGGACGGTACGGTTTCTGAATGAAGGCTCTGGCTCCGAGCGCGGCCAGATCTTCATTGCCGTCGGCCGAATAGCCGCTGGCCAATACGACCGGGAGTTCGGGCGCAACTTCGCGAAGCGCCGCCAGTGTATCACGGCCCGATTTGCGGGGCATCGTCATGTCCAGCAGCACGATGTCGATGCGGCCGGGCGGCCCCGGCAGGTCTTGCCGCACAACTTCCAGCGCTTCCTCGCCGTCTTGCGCCTGCAAAACGCGATATCCCCGGCGCTCCAGAATGTCAGTGGCGAGGGTTCGGATCATCTCCTCGTCGTCCACAAGCAGGACTGTTTCCGAGCCCTTCGTGTCCGAAGGCGTTACGCGGGGCGCATCTTCCTCAGCCGCCTTGGGCGAACGCGGCAGAAACACCGAAAAGACGGAGCCGCAGCGGGGCTGGCTCTCCACGGTGATCCAGCCGCCATGCTGCTTCACGATGCCGTACACCATCGAAAGCCCCAAGCCGGTGCCTTTTCCCACCTGTTTTGTGGTGAAGAAAGGCTCGAAGATTCGCGACAGCGTGGCCTGATCCATGCCCGCTCCGGTATCCGCCACGCGCAAGCAGACAAACTCGCCGGGCCGCGCTTCGGGCCGCGACCGGCAATAATCGGCGCCGATCACCAGATTGGCGGTCGAAACGGAGAGGCAGCCGCCGTCCTCCATGGCATCGCGGGCATTCAGGCAGAGATTCAGAAGGATCTGATTGATCTGGCCCCGGTCGGCCTCGACCAGCCACAAATCCGGCTGCTCGCTGGTTTCGATGATAATACGCGGATCCACTGTGCGGCGCAACAGATCGACGCTCTCGCGGACGCTGGCGTTTAGATCGATCGGGCGCGGGCGGATGGGGCTCTTGCGGCTGAAGCCGAGCAATTGCTGCACCAGCTCAGCAGCCCGCTCGGCTGCTTTCTCGGCGTCTTGGAGCCCCCGCCCGGCCGGGTGCGCCGCGCCCAAGCGCATGAGCGCCAAAGAAATATTGCCGACAATGACAGTCAAGAGATTCTTGAAATCATGCGCAATGCCGCCGGCCAGCACGCCGATGGCTTCCATTTTTTGCGACTGGCGCAACTGGGCCTCCAGGTTCTTGCGTTCGGTGACGTCCTGGACCATCGAAGCCACCGCGACTACAGCGCCGGTCTCATCGATCAGGGAGGTGTTGAACCATTCGCATTCGATCACGCCCCGGTCTTTGGTCAAGTTCTGGGTCACGCGGTGATCGCTTCTTTGCGAGAGCTGTAGTTCCTTCCAGGCGGCTACAATTTCCAGCCGGCTTTCCGGAGCGACCAGAAGCTCGAGGCCGTTGCGGCCGAAAACTTCCGGCGCGCTCCATCCGAAAATGCGGGACGCACTGCTATTCCATTCGAGAATGCGGAAGTCGAGATCAAAGACGATACAGCCCAGGGGCATATGCGAGACAAGAAACTCGAGCCGCTGTACCAGCTCTCGCTGGCGCTCCTCCGCTTTGCGGCGCTCGGTGATGTCGCGAATTACGGATTGATATCCGAGCACCATGCCCCGCAGACAAACGGGGACCACGGAGCTCTCCAGATACAACGTCGTTCCGTCTGAGCGCAGGCCCCGAAACTCGAAACGGGCGCCTCCCTCCGAATCGGCGAACAAGGGCTCATGCCAATCATGGCGGAGCCGGCGGTCCTCGGGATGAATGCAAGCGTCGAGCCGAAGACCGCCAATTTGGTCGCGCCGGAGGCCGAACATGTGGAGGAAGCGATCGTTGGCGAAGACCAGACGCCCGCGCAGATCCTCTGTTATGACCGCGTCGTGAATATTGTCGAGCAGCAGCCGCAGTCTTGCCGATTCTTGCTGCAAATCAAGCGCGAGATCGCGGTTCTCCATTTGCACAAGAAATTGGCGCGCCAGCACCAGAACAACATAGACCCCCAAAGAAACGAGCAGGGTCTCACGCCGGAGCTCAACCATCGGCGCGAACGCCCCCGGACGGCTTCCGAAGAATTTTTCGATCAAGGGAATGCCCCCGATTCCGAGCAGCGTTAGAAAAGGTATGGAAAGCTCGCGCCAGACCGAAATGATGGGAGGCTCGGCGGTGCTGCCTTCCTTGGGCGAAGCGGCCGGCGCCGCGGTTGGATGGCGGGCGGCGGAGGCGAGGAGGAAAAAAGCGGCTGTCTGGAGTACATCGGCTGCGGCAGGAGTCGCAAATGTGCTCGGGGCAAGAGATCCATAGGAAAGGGCTAAGATAGTCCGGCTGGCGGATTGGCACGCCGCAGCCAGCGCCAAGTCGCGATAGGTGCGCTTCCATGGCCCGGGCTCCCTTCTATGGCGGGATGCGGTAAGACTGCCGGCGCAAAGAAGGGCCAACGTCAGCGGGAAAAACGCCATGCCGAAAGAAATCGACCGGGCCGAGGCGAGCCGGGCCGCGGCAGCGATGGAAAACTCCCAATCAAGCGTTAGAAAGCCGAGCAGGAGCGTATCCACCACTACAGCCGGCCGGATCGAACGCAGGGGAACTCGATAGGGCTTCAGAAGGGCGGCGAGGCCGAGGCCGATGAAAACGAAGTAGCCGCAGGTGGTCCAGAGGGCGAAATAGATGACCGGCACAGATTCCAACGCGGCCCGGTACGGTTCTGCGGCGCCGCGCCGCATCCAGGCAAGACTCGCGACCGCTCCAACGAAGGCCAGCCACGCTCCGGCGGACAAGAACATCCAAATTACCCGCAGCCGCCCGGCGGAGCGTCGCGAGGCGCGAGAGCACATGAATCCGGCGGCGGCTGAGGCCGCGCAGGAAGCTAGGGCCGGCAGAGCCGCAGGAAGGCCGGCGCGAGGAACCGGGCCCCAGACGACCTGGCTTGGGAGAAGGAGGAAAGGGAGGTGGGGACCTAAGAGGATCGTCCATCGCGCCATTTTTGTGGTTTATCGGCGGATTGTGGCAAATACTCAACACGGGCGGTCCACCGGCACGGCCGGGCCAAGCAGGCTGGCGGTTTGCGGTTTTTCGGCTACAATCGAGAGTCCATGCTGCTGACCGGACCGCCTGGCAGCGGAAAAACATCTCGGGTGCTCGCCGAATTGATATCGGCTCTGGCCCGAGGCCAAGACCCGCGTCCCATTCTAATCGTTCCGACTGCCAGCATGGCGGAACACACGCAGCACCGGATCGCGCGGCAAGGCATCCTCGTCCCGCCAAAAGCAATACTGCCGCTCCAATCCTATATCGAGCAGTTGACGCCAGCGTCCAGAGAAGCTTCCGCGGCGGCCGAACAAGTGCTGCTCGAGGCCGCGCTGCGCCTGGTAGATACGAGCGAGTTTGGACCAGCCGCAGAATATCCTGGATTCCAGCGGATTTTGCTCGATACCATCCAGGAATTCTGGTCCGCGGGAGCCGACCCGGGGGCATTTTTGGAAAAAGCTGAGTATAAACCGTATGGCGCGCCGTTCCTGCGCATCATGAGGGAATTCGAGAATCAGTTGCATGCGGCGGGATACGTTACCAGGGCCGAGCGTTTCCGGATGGCAGCGGCTGAACTCGGGCGGCAGCGGTTGAAAAGCGTTTTCCTGGATGGGTTCTTCCACTTCACCGCCATGGAACAGGAGCTGGTGAAAGCGCTGGCCGGGACAGCGGAGAAAATCCTGATCACGTTGCCGGAGACCGGCGCCGAACAAGCCCGGCAGGCGCTTCTTGCAATGGGCCTGCCGGAAGAGCGGCTGACGGAGCTGAGGCGGTTGTCCAAACCGGTTCTGGTGCGGGCTTTCTCCCCAGAAGGCGAAATAGAAGACGTCGCCGGGCGGATTTTAACCGATCAAAAGAAAACCGGGCGGCCTTTTTACGAATATGGCGTGATCTTGAGGGACCCGGAGGCTTATGCCCCGATTGTGGCGGTGGTCTTCGAGAGGTTCGGGATTCCCTTTCGGCTCAAGCAGCCACAGCCTCTGACTTCGCACAGCGCTATCCGGTATCTGACGGGCCTGTTGCATCTGGCGGCGGGCGGCTTCGACGGGGAAGCGGCGCTGGCGGTCATGAAGCTGGCGCCATCGGGAATCGCCTTCAGCCGGGAGATGGATGGGTATGAGTTCGAGGTTCGAAAAAGCTTGCCGGGGCGAGGCCTGCCTTTTCTTCTCGCCCTCGCGGAACGCCGGCCGCTGGTTCTCAAATGGATTGGAAAGCTGGAGCAGCTTGCCGACTGGAATCGGGAGCGCCTCGCGCCGGCCGACTGGGCGAGCCGGTGCGAGGGCCTGGCGCGGACTTGGCTGCGGGCGCCGGTGGTAAAAGACGGCCTCGGCAACTCCCCCGTGTTAGAGCTAAGAGCTTGGGCATCCGCGGCTGACGCCTGGAGGGCCTCGGCGCGGGAGGCGTCCGAATTGCTGGCCACATGCGGAACGAAAACGGCCGATCTGCCGCAATATCTTGAAATGCTGTCGAAGGTATTGCGTGCGGCGCCGCTTCGAGTGGCCGACCGCCGCCGCAACGTAGTGCAAGTGTTGAGCGTATACGAGGCGCGGCAGTGGGAGCTTGCCGTAGTCTTCGTTTGCGGCCTGATCGAGAAACAATTTCCGCGTTATCATCCGCAAAATCTGTTTTTCCCCGACGTTCAGCGAAGGGCCTTGAGCGCGCAGGGCCTCGTGCTTCGAACGAGCGACGACCGCGACCGGGAAGAGCGATTTCTGTTCGACTTGGCATTGACGCGGGCCACCGAACAAGTCTATGCCAGCTACCCGGCGCACGACGACAAGGGAGCCGAGACAGTTCGGTCCTTTTTTCTTGAGCCCTGGAAGGAACAGGAAGTACCGGCACAGGAAGCTCGATTTGCCGGAGGGGCGCAGGTTCCCTCCGGCCCGGTGGTTTGGGCTCAGAAAGCCGTCTTAAGGGATCCCGGCCTGCTACAAGTGCTCGGGGAACAGCCCAGCGAGTTCAGCCCTTCCGGGCTGCAAAAGTATATCCAGTGCCCCTTTCAGTTTTTTGCTGCGCGCATCCTGCGCCTGCAAGAGCCGCCGCCCAAACCTGACGAACGCCTGGATGCGATGCTCCAGGGAAAGATCATTCACCAGACGATCGCCCAGTGGATGAACAGCCGCGACAGGCCAATCCGGGAAGTGGGCGAGGAGGTTTTACGCCAGACCTGCGATGAGGAACATATACGTCTCAACTTCCGCGCCGAGGCGATGAAACTGCAACTTCTAGCCGATTTGGAAAGATTTGCCGAGAGCGAGGCGGCGGCGAGCGCGCCGGCGGGATACCAAGCCGGCGAGCCGGAAAAATCTTTCCGCTACACCCTGGCGGCCGGCGCGGGAGCGCCTGTTTGCATCACGGGACGCATCGACCGTCATGAACTTTCCAGCTCCGCCGCGGCCATCGTGACCGATTACAAATATTCACGGGCGGACCGGATAACGGAGTTGGTCAAGCAGCATGAAAAAGGGGAAGCGCTGCAAGGATGGCTCTATCTGCTCGGTCTGAAAAACGAGTTGGGAGTTCAGCCGGCCGGCTTAGTCTTTTACGGATTGCGCAAGGAGATTTGCCGCAAGGGATGGTATGTACCAGAACTGGCGCCGGCGGGCGACGGACTGGAGGAAGCCAGCGCCGCGCAATTTCAGCAGATGCTCGGACGCGCCGAGGCACGCGCGCTGGAAATCGTGCAGGATCTCCGAAAAGGCAGAATCGAAGTGGCGCCTAGGGACCGCCGGCTGTGCCGCGACCAGTGTCCTTACTTGGACGTGTGCCGGGTGGATTTGTAGGCAATATCTGGTGCTTCCTGACCCGCGCCGCCGCCCATCCCGGCCCGCTGCGAACGACCGTGCCCAACAGATAGAGATTTACATCCACACCGTCCGGCGAAGTTTGGGTCATGTGCACGACCATCTCCAGTTTGCGCCCCACGGCAAGCTGCTGGTCGGTGTGAAACAGGACGCCGCTGCTGCTGATATTGATGGTGCGGCCCTGATGAGGGGTGGCGCCTTTCGCGTCAGCCACTCTAAATTCCACGAGACGCTCGATGTCAAAGCGGATTGGACGGTCGATCATTGGGCTATCCGATGATCGCGTGTGTATCGAAGCAACGACAATAGGCCAGCGGGTCTATTTTCCATTTGGTACGATGGTACCCGAAATTTGGGAGGTCCGTTGGCTTTCGTTCCTGTACTTCATTCAGTCAGCTACGCAGGGGCTTGGCCCGGTCAGGCGTGCCTGAGCCTGGAGCAATTCCTGGCGAAGGCGGCGGAACTGGGTTTTCCAGCCGTCATGCTGATGGCCAAGAGGCCTCACCTGTCGGTGCTCGACTACGACCGGAAGAGCTGCGAGCGGCTGCGCCGGCTGATGGACGACAAGGGAATTGAATGCCGGGTGATCGCTGGCTACAACAATTTCAGCGCGGATATCGAGCATGGGGACGTGCCAAACCGGGAAATACAGATTCAACACGTAACGGAGCTGGCCCGCATGGCGAGCGACCTCGGGGCCGGCATTGTGCGGATCTTCACCAGCTACGAGAGCCCGGCGGCCAGCTACTCCACGCTGTGGCAAACGACGGTAGATTCGATTCGGGAATGCGCGCGACGAGCGGCTAAGTACCAAGTGACAATCGGCGTCCAGAATCATCATGATCTGGCGGCGCATTATGAAAGCCAGTTTGACCTGATCGGCGCCGTGGGGGAACCCAACTGCCGAGCTATTTTTGACGCCTGGGCGCCGGCCCTCCAAGGCACGGATCTTGGAAAGGCGGCGCAGATTATGGCGCCGATCACGTGCCACACAACTGCGGCCGATTACAAACGCAGACCACGATTTCGATACCATCCAAAACTGGTCAACTACGAAAAACAAATCGACTGGGTGCAGGCGGCGCCCATGGGAGAGGGATTTATCGACTACACCGGGTTCTTGCGGGCTTTGCAAAGGGGGGGTTACGCCGGCGGTGTAGCCTACGAAATGTGCTCGCCCTTGGCCGGCGGCGGGACAATCGAAAACCTGGACTGTTATGCCCGGCGGTTCCTCGAATTTTTAAACAGCGTTGAATTCGAAACAACCAAGTAGAGGACTGCCGGCCGCGCCGGCCGGTGTGGGGAGTGCGGGGTTGACCAGAAACGTGATGCACGGGTCGCGTGGGAACACCTGCCCGGGTCCCGGCCAGCCGCGCTATTCGACCGGTATTTTGGTTCCCCTTTCCGATTGGCGCCGCCCCAGGGCTTCAATCTGAGCATCCAATACGGCCCGAACACCCTTTAACACTTCAATCCCTGCGTTGCGGAAGTGCTCAAGAGCCTGGCTGCTCCCCATGGCTCCGGTCATTAGCGCGAGCAAGCGCGGAGCAACGGTCCAACAATAATATGGGGGCGGTGGCGCCTGTTGCCGGACCCCTTCGCGGCGCGGATTATTGCGCCTTCGATTTTCTCTTGTCATTTGCGGCCCTCCACTAGTTCAACGGTGAGGATCCCCTCTTCCAGTTTCGCCTTGCGCGGTTCCAAAGCCGCCATTGTCGTTGGCAAACCGACATGCCGCCGCACGGCGCCCACTTCGATGACAAGTTCATCGCCCTTTTTGAATACGCTGACCTCTCCCGGAGCCGCGAAGGCCAGATGGAGCCGAATGCGGTAGCCCGAGCCATTCTTTTCAAAATGGTAGGGGGCTTCCTGCCGGGAACGGGCGGCCGGGTCGATGTCGGGCTCCTGATAGAGCACTCGCGCAAGCTCCGCCAGCCGGGCCGAGCCGACCACTTCGTGCGCGAATAGTGGAACGCGGCTGACAGGAACCGGAGCGAAATACTCTTCGATCTGCTCGATTGTTTTCTGCTGCGAGCGCTGCCAATCGCGGAAATAGCGATCCTGGACAGCCGCGGGAAGCACGCGATTCACGATAATCCGGTCCACGGTCATGCCGTGCAACGCGAAATAGACAAAGGCGCGCTGGGTCTCCCGCAACACCATTTTCTCGGGATTTGTAACCAGGCGCACAGTCACCACGCGCGAATCTTCCAGCAATTCGCCGATGCCTTCGAGCCGCTCGAAGAGTTTCTGAATATTGCTGAAATAGCTGTCGGAAGGCAGCTTCACGGGCGAGACGCGGTTAGCGACCGGACGCACGGCCTTCATGAGGGTGCGCTCGAGATGGAAGATGTTTTTCATGTACCACTCGAGGGTCGTGGGCATGCTCACGAAGCGGAGGGATTCGGCGGTGGGAGCACAATCGACAACCACTACGTCGTACTCTTTTCTGCGACGGTATTGGTTCACGTACATCAGCGAGCTGACTTCTTCCATGCCGGGGAATATGGCCAGCTCCTCGGCCTCCACTTGGGTAATGCCCGTGGCCTGCAAGAGGGAGACGATGTAAGACCAGATTTCCTGCCAATGGCGTTTGATTTCCTGCTGAATGTTTACTTCCTGCACGGCGAGGCGTTTGTTAATGGAATAGGGCAGGCCGGTAGCAGCGGAAAACAGGCTCTGATCGAGGTCGAAGGCGTCGGCGAGGCTGTGCGCCGGGTCCACGCTCATTACGAGTGTGCGGTAGCCCCGGCGGGCCAGTTCCAGCCCGGTCGCGGCCGCGATGCTGGTCTTTCCGACGCCGCCCTT
>DASREK010000266.1:0-20987 GCA_035652135.1 Bryobacterales bacterium
CGGAAACCCGGGAACCAGGGCGGCCTTCGCATGAAGCATATCCATCACGATCGCCATGTGGCCGAGCAACTGGCCTTCGGTTGTGTAGCCGAAAGACCGGTCGTATTGCAGCTCAAAGATTTTTCCCAGATCGTGAAGCACCGCCCCCGTAATCAAAAGATCCAGATCGATGAAGCCATAATGCTCGGAGCAGAGCCGGCACAGGCCAAGCACGGAAACCACATGCTCGAGCAGGCCGCCGATTCTCGCGTGATGCAGCGACTTGGCGGCCGGAGCCCGGCGAAACCGCTGCGCGATATCTTCATCGTCGAGGAAGGCGTCCAGCAAAGCGCGCAGAGGAACGTTCTGTATGGCGGAGACAGCCGCCCGCAACTGGAGCCACATCTCGTCGATGTTTTTTTCCGTGTGAGGAAAATAGTCGGCGTAATCCACTTCGGAATCGGCCAGACGGCGCAGCTTGTGAACGGTCATTTGCGGCTTGTTGCGAAAAATCTGCACAAGCCCCTTCACCTTTACGAAGTCGTCCCGGTCGAAGGTTTCCATTACCTCCGGCACGCCGTCCCACATTTTGGCGTCGAGCGTCCCGGTGCGGTCGGCGAGCGTCAGGCACAGAAACGGCTCGCCGGTTTTCTTGAGCCGAACCTCCTTGTGGTGAACGAGGAAAAACGAGGTCACGACCTCGTTAGGCTGGAGATCGCGGATAAAATGAGTTTTCAAGTAGGCCTTCTAGCGCCGCCCGCTACTGCGGCTGCCTGCCTCCGTTCGCCGGACTGCTGCTGACGCCAGGCGTACTCGGAGGCGGCGCAGAGCCGCCGGCCGGAGCCGGCGTTGTAGAGCTATTCCCTCGCGGCACTACCCAGAAGAGCTTCTTTTTCTTTTTCGTCACCTCTTCCTTGGTTGTGACGGCTGGCTTGAAGTTCTCCGGATCCTTCCACGTGGTGTCCCGGCCGGGCGCGGCGCCGGTGTCCACATAGCCGGGACGAATCTCGATGAAAGCGGCTTCCCGCAGCTTGGTGAGATACGCGCGCAGCGCCGGCTGCATTTTAGGCATGAATAACCGTTCCTGAATTTCCTGCTCGACGTCTTCCAGCGAGGCCAGCCCAGCCTGATTCCGCGCCTCTACTTGCAGAATCAAGAAGCCGTTCCGCCGTTTGAGCACCTCGGTAATGTAGCCGCGCTTGGCGTTGAAAACGATGTCTTCGATCTCTTTGTCGAGCAGCCCGCGTTTCCAGAAGCCGATGTCGCCCCCCGCCCGGGCTGATTCCTGGTCGTCCGAGTATTTGCTCGCCACTTCGGCGAAGCGCTCGCCTTTGCGAAGGCGGGCCAGGATTTCATTCGCTTTTTTCTCCAGCGCTGGTATATCTTTCGGGTCCTTGCCCTCCGTCGAGATCAGAATTTGCCGGAGCCGAACCTGCTCGGGGCGTACAAAATCCTGTTTGTGTTCCTCGTAATATTTCGCTACCTCTTCCTTGGTGACCACAATGTGGCTTCCGACTTCCTGCTGGATCACGCGCTCGGTGAGCAACTGGTTGCGAACCTGGTCTTTGAGATCCTCATAAGGCATTCCACCTTTTTCGGAGACGAACTTCTCGAACTCCTCCATGGTGGGGATGTTATATTGACGCCGCAGATCATCGAGCCGCTTGACAACCGCCGAGTCCACATTAACGTTGAGTTCCTTGGCGCGCTGCACCAGCAAACTCTGGTCGATCAAGTCCCGCAGGGCGTTTTTTTCATGTTCCGCCACCGCGTTTTCAAACTGCTGCGTGGTCAGCTTCTGCCGCGCAAGCTCCGCCCTTGCTTCCGCGTTGCTCCGCTCCAGCTCCGACCGTGTGACAATCTCGCCGTTGATTTTGGCGATGATCTCCTCCAACACCTGAACGCTGGCAGCGGCGCCCAGCAAGGCGGCCCAGATGAGACCAAAAACAAGAAAGCAGGACTTCTTCATACCGACATTGTAACTCCCAGCCTTTGGGGGCCGGCTTCGAGATCGGGCGTCTGCTGCCTGTCGCCGGCGGCTGGATCTATTTTCGTGAACAAGAGCGGTAGATGCAAGAGCTTTCGGGCCTCGAAAAGAAGCCCGCCTTTCGTTTTTTCGCCCCCGGGGGGCGCGCCCCGCGAGCGCGATGCGCGGCCGTGCCACGCAATTCCGCCGCCCGTGTCCCCCCCCGAGCCGACCCCGAACCGCGCGTGTCATCAGGCCTGCAACTGCTTCAAGAGCTCCGTAATTTCCTGGATGGTGTGAGCAGCGCCTCCGCCATTCATCGTAAAGCGGAGCACGCCGGCGGGCGTAAATTCCGCCCCGGGCGCGCCGGCGGCGAACGCCATTAGCTTCTGTGGATCGACCGAGGCGGCCTCGTTGAATTTGATCGAGATGCGGTCCTGCCGGCGGTCAATCGCATCCACGCGAATCCTTTCGGCGATCATCTTCAACGCGGCATACTCCAGCAAATTGGCCACTCCCTCGGGCAGCGGACCGTAGCGGTCCACGAGCTCTTGCCGGATTTTCTCCCGCTCCTCTTCGCTTTGCAGGCCGGCGATGCGCTTATACGTGCGAAGGCGCTGGTTCTCTTCCGGGATGTACTCGGGAGGAATGCGGACGTCCAGGTGCAAATTGATCGAAACCGGTCCGGCCGCCATCACCTGTTCGCCCCGCAGTTCTCGCACGGTGTTTTCGAGCATCTGACAATACATCTCGAAGCCGACGGCGGCGATGTGGCCGTGCTGTTCTCCGCCCAAAAGGTTGCCGGAGCCGCGCAGTTCGAGGTCGAGCGCAGCAATCTTGAATCCCGAGCCCAGCTCGCTGAATTCCTTCAAGGCTGCAAGGCGCTTTTTCGCCAGCGGAGTCAACTCGGCATCTTCCGGCACGAGCAGATACGCATAGGCGCGGCGGTTGCTCCGGCCGACCCGGCCCCGGAGTTGGTACAGATCGGAGAGCCCAAACCGGTCGGCGCGGTTGATGATGATGGTATTCGCCAAGGGGATATCCAGCCCATTCTCGATGATCGTCGTCGAAACCAGGATGTCGTACTCGTGATGCATGAACTTGAGCATGATCTTCTCGAGTTCGCGCTCTGACATCTGCCCGTGGCCCACGCCGATTCGGGCGCGCGGAACAAGCGTTTGCAGCAAGGAGGCAATCGACCAGATGCTTTCCACCCGGTTGTGGAGGAAGTAAACCTGGCCTCCGCGCTCCAGTTCCTGCTCGATAGCTGTGCGCAAAAGCTTTTCATTGAAAGGGGCCACAACGGTCTGGATGGCCAGCCGGTCTTTCGGCGCGGTTTCGATCACCGACATATCGCGCAAGCCCACCAGCGACATATGCAGGGTGCGGGGAATCGGCGTAGCCGTGAGCGTCAGCACATCGATGCCCTTTTTCATTTGCTTGAGGCGCTCTTTGTGCCGGACGCCGAATCGCTGCTCCTCGTCGATGATCAGCAATCCCAGATCGCGAAACACCACATCGGCGGAAAGCAGCCTATGCGTACCGATCAAGATGTCGATCTTTCCATCGGCCAAGTCGGCCAGAATTTGTTCGATCTCCTTCGTCGAGCGGAAGCGGCTTAGCATCTCGATCTTTACTGGAAACCGCGAGAAGCGCTGCTTGAAGGTCTCGAAGTGCTGAAAGGCGAGCACCGTTGTCGGGGTGAGCACAGCGACCTGCTTGCCGTCGCCCAGGGCTTTGAAAGCCGCCCGCATGGCGACTTCGGTCTTGCCAAATCCGACATCGCCGCAGACCAGCCGGTCCATGGGGCTTTCCGATTCCATGTCGCGCTTGATGTCTCGTATGGCCGCCAACTGGTCCTCGGTTTCGGTGAACTCGAAAGCGTCTTCGAACTCGCGCTGCCAGTTGCTGTCCGGTGAGAACCGGAAACCGGTGGCCAGCTTGCGCTGGGCGTACAGCCGCAACAGCTCTTCGGCCATGTCCCGCATTCGCGCCTTGATACGCGTCTTGGTCCGCGTCCAAGTGGCGCCGCCCAGGCGGTCCAGTTGCGGGCGGACGCCTTCGGGCGCCCGGTATTTCTGCACCAGATCGAGCCGGGATAGCGGCACGTACAGTTTGGCGTTCTCCGCGTATTCCAACGCCATGAATTCTTCCCGCTGGCCGTTGTCTCCGATCTGTTGCATCCCGGTATAGCGCCCGATACCGTGCTCCACATGCACCACGTAGTCGCCGGGCTTGAGGTCTTGAAAGTCAGAGAGAAACGTGGAGAGGCGCGATTTGCCCGAGGGCGGCTTGGCGACGAACTCCGAAACTTCAAACAAATCGTCGGAGCCATGCACAGCCAGTTGGGAATCCGGGAAACGGACTCCGCGGCGCACGGCGCCCTGCACCAGCGTGACGCTCGCAAATTCCCCTGCCAGATAGGCCTTTTCCTCCAGGTACCGCGCGGCCGCGGAACAGGGATCCTTGAGCCCAAGCTGGAAACTGACGCCATACTCGTTGAAAATGTCAGCCAGGCGTTCCACCTCTCCCGCTGTGGCGCCAAAAAAAACGGCGCGCCAGCCTTGCTGGATCTCCGACTCCAATTCGCGCATGCAATGCGGAATATTGCCCTGAAAGCGCGTGGCCGGACCGGTGGCAATGTGAAAGCTGCCGGGGGAGACATCCAGCCCGAGCTCTTCCACGCTGACCTGGGGGAAGCGCGCAGCCTGTTCCTGCCATTCCCGCACCGCCCAGTAATAGCTGGCCGGAGGGTCCAGGATTTGCTCGGATTTCGGATACGCCGCCTCAAGCTGCTGCCAAAGTTTTTCCGCCGCGGCCAGGACCTCGGAGAGCCCGTCAAACACAAGCAGACAGTCGGGCGCCAGGTCCAGAAGGGATCCCGTGAGAGGACCGGCGGGAGTGGACGTCTCTTCCGCCAAAGGCAGTAAGAGCGCTTCGTCTACAGACAGGACGGAGCGCTGGGTCTCGATATCGAAGCGCCGCAGCGACTCGATTTGATCCCCGAAGAACTCGATTCGCACCGGCCGTGCGCTTTCGGGCGAATACACGTCCAGAATGCCGCCGCGCACCGAGTATTGCCCCACCATTTCGACGGGCTCGTGCCGCTGATAGCCGATCCGATCGAGCTCGGCAATCACCAAATCGAGCGGCATTTCTTCGCCGCGGGCGAGACGGAAGGCAAGGCCATGGTAGTATTCCGGCGCGTGAAGTTTCCGCAAGGCGGCCGCAATTGTGGTAAGCACAAGCGGGGGGCGCTCGCTCGACAGCCGCCAAAGGCCGATCGCACGCCGTTCGCTGATCTCCGGGTGAGGCGCCAGCCCATCATAGGGCAGCACATCGTGAGCAGGCAGCGTAACGGGGCCGGCTTGCCGGTCGGAGAAAAGCAGGCGGTAGAACGTCTCGATCGGCTCGGCCAGCAGATCCGCTTCCTTGTCGGAAGGAACCAGGACCAGAACTGTGCGATCCAGAGCCTGATGCAGGAGCACCGAAAACAAGGCTCGCGCCACCGGGACCAGCCCCGACAATTGCAGGCTGCGGGCGGCCTTCCTGCGGATTTCTTTGAGAAGCTCCTGAAAGCTGGGATGGCGTTCCAGCCCCAGAAACAGATCGCGGACGAATGGAAGTGTCAACGCTGCTGTTCCAAAACGGTTTCAACTATTCCAGTAGTGGAAAAATCGGGTTCGAGCGGCAGAGCCAGGACCTGACCTCCGGCGGCTTCCACGATCTCCCGCCCAGCGATCCAGTGGGACCAATCGGCTCCTTTAACCAGCACGTCCGGCAGCAACAGGGAAAGCAGCTCGCAGGGAGTTTCCTCGTCGAAGATGGTTACAGCGTCCACCGCCTCCAGGGATGCCAGCAATTCGGCTCGCTCGTCCTGGCCGATGATCGGCCGTAAGGGTCCCTTGAGACCCCGTACGCTGGAATCGCTATTGATCGCCACGATCAGCCGGTCGCCGAGGCTTCTCGCCCGTTCCAGCAGGCGAATGTGCCCCGGGTGGAGCAAGTCGTAGCAGCCGTTTGTAAGTACAGTTTTCTGGGATCTTTCCTTCCAGCGGCGGCGTTCGGCCAGAAGCTCGTCGCGGTCCAGTACCCTGCCCACAAATCTTATCCTAACATCAGCAAACCAGCGGCGAGATGCGCCAGCCGGCGTGACGGCATGGCCCACCGGCGCGAGAAAGTTCTACTGCTTTGTCCCCCTGGAGCTTCAGGGTAACGCCCTATCGATGCCGCCTGGGACGGCTGATAATCTAACGTGGTGGCGACTTTGGCTGCGGCACCCCAGACGTTCCGTCCCAGCAACCCGGTCACGCTGCAAGACGCGGGTCTCAATCAAAATCTACTCATCGATCTGATGCTCAAGCTCACTCTGCTCGAGGGTGAGACCACGCTCCACCGGCTCTCGAGCCAGATGAAGGTCAGCATGACCATCATGGACCAGCTCTTTCGCTACTTCCGCCGCGAGCAGTTGTGCGAGGTGAAGGGCATGGTGGGGAACGACTATGCGCTCTCTCTCTCCGCGGCGGGACGAAAGATCGCCCAGGAGAGATACTCGATCAACCAATATATCGGGCCTGCGCCGGTGAAGCTGAATGACTACTGCGAAGCGGTCAAGGCGCAGGCGGCGCACCATCCGGTCTCGCGCTCGATGCTCTCAGAGGTGTTCTTTGATCTGGTGTTGACTGAACCCGTCCTCGACCAGATCGGCCCGGCCATCATTTCAGGCACCACAATCTTCCTTTACGGGTCCACCGGAAACGGAAAGACCAGTATTGCCGAGCGCCTGGTGCGCATTTACAAGGATTACGTTTACATCCCGTACGCCATCGAGGTCGAGGGACAGATCATAAACATTTACGACTCGGTGGTGCACCAGGCCCTGGAGACGCAGGAAGACGATACGGACCCGCGCTGGCTGCTCTGCCGGCGCCCTTGCATCGCGGTGGGCGGCGAACTGGTACCCGAGATGTTGGAGCTTCGGTTTGACGACAATCTGGGCTTCTACTCGGCGCCGCTGCAAATGAAAGCCAACAACGGCCTGTTCATCATCGATGACTTCGGCCGGCAGATGATCAACCCCCGCGATCTGCTGAACCGCTGGATCGTCCCTCTCGACCGGCGGGTGGATTTTCTATCACTGCGCTCGGGCGTCAAATTCCCCATTCCCTTCGAGACTCTGGTCGTGTTCTCCACGAACCTCGATCCGCGCCAACTGGCCGACGAAGCCTTCCTTCGGCGGATTCAGAATAAGATTAAAGTGGACGCCATCACTCCCGAGATCTTCGACAAAATTCTGGAGCGCGTCTGCGAGGAGTACCAGATTCCCTTCGATCCTGAAATGGCCCAATATCTGCGCGAGAAGTGCAACCCCGACGGCAAAGGCGTGTTGCGGGCTTGCTATCCGCGAGACATGGTGCGCATCCTGCAAAGCATCGCCGACTATGAAAACCGGGCGCCCCAGCTCACGAAAAAAGACTTGGATCGCGCCTTGAATCTGTACTTCGCAAAAACCTGAGAACGGCAGCCCATATTGCCGCCCGGGCACAGAGGTAAACCGCCCGCCAAAATTCGCCAGAACGTTTCTCCCCGATAGTAAGATGGCAAAGTGAACCTCGACTTTCCGAAGGCTGAGATCCATTTGCATCTGGAAGGAACGATCGAGCCGCAAACGCTTTGCGAGCTGGCGGCGCGGCGGCATGTCGCGCTCACCGAAGAGGAAGTAGCGGGCCGGTACCGCTATGCGGACCTCCTGGGGTTCTTGCAGGCTTTCAAGTGGGTGACGCAATACTTGCAAACTCCGGAAGACTACCAGATCGCGGCCTTACGAATGTTCGAAAAACTGCACCGGCAAAATGTGGTTTATGCGGAGGTCTACTTCAGCGCGGGCATCTGCCTGTGGAAGGGGATGGAAGTGGATCCCATCTTCGATGCGCTCGAGGAGGCGCGGCGGCGGGCCGAGGCCGACTGGGGCATTCGCGCCCGGTGGATCTTTGATGCTGTTCGGCAGTTCGGAATCGAAGCCGCCGAACGCGTATTCCGGCTGGCCGCACGCTGGCAGCACCGACATGTGGTCGGCGTCGGAATCGGCGGCGACGAAAAGCGGGGAGCGCCGGCGATGTTTCAAACGCTGTTCGAAGCCGCCCGCTCCGCGGGACTCCGGCTTCTGGCGCACGCTGGAGAAAATACAGGGCCGGAGTTTATTTGGGAGAGCATCCGAAAGCTCGGCGCGCAGCGGATCGGCCACGGCGTTTCGGCGATTTGCGATCCCGCCCTGGTCCAGTATCTTCGAGATACGCAGATCCCCATTGAAGTTTGCGTGACGAGCAACTACGCGACCGGCGTCGTTGCCCCAGGCGCGGAGCACCCGGTCCGGCGGATGTTCGACGCAGGCCTGCTGGTCGTTATCAATTCCGATGATCCTGCCATGTTCGGCACGACCTTGAATGACGAGTATCGGCGGCTGGTCGAGCGGCACGGTTTCACCGAAGCCGAGATCGCTGTGCTCGCCCAAAACAGTTTTCAGGCCGCGTTTCTAACAGAGCAGGAAAGGCAAGAGTTCCTGAAGGCTTAAGCGGCAAACGCGCGCGACCCGGCAACGTGCCGGCCGTTCAGCGCCCGCGCTACGTATCGGCTCCCCCGCCGGCTTGGCCGGAACGGCAAAAGACTACTGGTTGGAACTGGGGGCGCTCGCCCCGGGCGCTCCGAGGGCAGAATGGCCGGCTGGTATCGTGATTTCGAAGTCCGACTGGAACTTCCGATAATTGCCGTAAAGGATTTCTCCCCCGGCGTGCACGGTCCTGACCAGCGCCACGCGGCCGCTGCCCGCATAGGAGATCCGATGCGGCAGCCAGACTTCGTCATTCACTTTGGCCTGCTCAAACTCGAGGCGGGAGCCGGGGGCCAGCCGGGCCAGAAAGACGCCGAACGCGATTGTATCAGTCGTCTCGGCCTCTCCTTTCACCCATTGCAACTCCGCTTTATCGATCCAAAGCTTCCCGCGCAGCTTCGTGAAAAGCCGCGCTTCGCTGTTGCGCGGGCGATAGCCGGGCTTGGGCGCCGCCTCGATTACGTACGCAGGCCGGCCGTGTAGCATCTCTTCTCCCAACAGGCGAAAATCGAAGGCATCCGGCACTTCCCGCAAAAATGCCCAGGTGCGTTCCCGCCGCTTTTCGTACTCCGAGGCGCGCCGCTGCCTCTCGGTTTGCGATTGCCGCTGCGATGCGGAAAAAGCTCTGCCGAGCTTCTTCTCTTCCTCTCTGGCCTCTTCCGCCGGGAGCGGGCGGCCGTCCCTCGCCACCAGTCTGCGATAGGGCAGGCCAAACAGAAAAGTAATTTCGTAGGTTTTGGAGGAAACGGACCTCTCCCGCCCGGCCGCGTCAAGCTTGCGTTCTACGACGCGTTCGGTGAACGTATATTCGCGGGCGGCGCGGAAGTTGCGCTCGTCAAGAACGGTCGAACGCCGAATGATGTCACGGGCGCTGTCGGCCCCAGGGTCCGCAGGCGGAGTTGCGGTCTGATCGGCGGCGCCCAGAGCGATTGCCGCAAAAAGAGTGAACAGCGCACCCATCACTCTGGTAGACGCGGGGCATTGCGGGCGGTTTCGCCAGGCATCGGTTCTCCAGTGAAACTGCCAGACGCTGCAATACGGTACCCTGGAGAGCTTGCAACTTCTTCTTCGCCCGCCCTGGGGCAAGGTGTATGTACCTGCTTCCGCCATCCGGCGGGTTGTTCTCTGAAACACCATGCACTGGGGTTGCGCGCTGCACGCACAGCCCAGGTTCCCCACAGTAGCAAACTGTGGCCGCAAGACGCCGCTCTCGCTGGGAACGGGGCAAGCTGGCTTCCTGGCATACGCCGCAATTCGGAGACGCGCCATTTCTTTTCGCTATTCCTTTTCACCAAGGATAATATGGATCGGTTCGGCTTCTAAGCAGCGCCGGGCGGCGCAACGCATAAAGGACCCAGTCGTGGTAAACAGCCGATGCAGCGAGCCACGCCGTCGGAAGAAAAGAAGTCGGAGATTCGCAAATTCAAAACCACGAAAACGATCATCTGGAGGGCGCTATTGAGTTGGCAATTTGAGTTGATGGATCCGCCGTACGGAGCCGTCAGTGAAGGACCGGTCTGGACGGGCTCGAAGTTGCTCTTCACCCACATTCAAGAGAGCCGGATTCTGCAATATGATCCCGCCACGGGTTTGTGCGCCGTGTTTCGCGACGGCACGAACTGCGCGAATGGGCTGGCCCTGGACCAGCAAGGCCGTCTCTATGGATGCGAGGGAGGCGCCACGGCCGATGCGCGCCGGGTCGTCCGGTACGAGGCGGGGGGCGGCGTCACGGTGCTTGCCGACAGCTTTGAGGGAAAGCGCCTGAATATCCCGAATGATCTGGTGCTGGATCCGCAGGGCCGCGTCTGGTTTACAGATCCTTTTTACGAAGGGGCGGCCGGACCCTGGAGCTTCGATCGCGCCAACAAAGAGCTCAACCACGATTCGGTGTATCGCCTGGACCCGCAGCCGGACGGATCGTATAGCATCCACCGAGTCACCTTCGACACCACCAGACCCAACGGGTTGCTGTTCTCGCTGGATTACCAGACGCTCTACGTCGCCCAGAGCGGCCGCCTCCCGGAGGAAAAGCGGCAGCTCCGCGCGTATCCGGTGCGGAGCGACGGACGGTTGGGGGCGGCCGAAGTGCTGCATGATTTCGGCGAGCATCGGGGCATCGATGGAATGCGCCTGGATGTCGAGGGGAATATCATCGCCACAGCGGGTTGGGAACTGGGCGGCCCTGGGCCGTCGATCTACGTCTTTTCCGCATCAGGAGAAGTGCTCGAGCGGCACGCGGTCCCGGCCAAACGGCCGACCAACTGCTGTTTCGGAGGCGGCGAACTGAGCGATTTGTACGTGACGACGACGGAAGGACATCTGTTTCGGGCGCACACCGGCCGCTGCGGCCGGCGATACCCGTGAAGCAAACCGCAGCCGGGGATTGATGCTTGGCCGGATCAAGGCAAGTCCCTAGAGGAAGAATTGTCAGTAACAGTACGGAAGCCGGCGACGAAAACCGCCGTTCCGGCGCGCAAGCCGCAGCCGCATAATTCTTCTTGTTCGCCGGATCACTCTCCCTTACAATTGAGCGTTCCCCAGTTGAATCGTCCCCCATGGTGTTCTCGAAAGGAGGCGTCAAGATGTCAGCCACGGCGGCAGTCACTGCAACCGATCGGAACCTCGAGGATCAGATCTTTCAATTGCAAAAGATGGATCTCGATTCGCGTGTCAAAGAAATAGTCGAAGAAGCGGCCCAGCTTTCGATGCAAGGCCGGCATCTGGAAGCCGCAGCGCTGGTAGAAAAGGCCGAAGCGATGCGGGCGGCAATTGCGGCTGAAACGCCGTCGGCCGGACTGCCCCCCGCGGAAACGCAGCCGCCCGCAGAAGGCGAGCAGGTGGTCGCCCGCCTGGTGGGCGATGTAGCCAACGGGTTAGCCAAAGTCCTCGTTTCGGCGCTGCAAGATTTAGAACAACATATCGCTGGTGAAACGCGAAAGCTTGCTACGTCTTTCAACCAACAGCTAGACCGGCTGCAAACAACGGTGGAGAGCTTGCTGCCGCTCGGCGAACGGATCGAGCAACTGGCCGGCGCCATTGCCGAACAAAAGGCGGTGGGGCTCGCCGCTCACGAGAAGTGCAGCCAACTGGCGGCGGAGACTGCGCTCCTACGAGAGGCTGACGGCCGGTACGAGAACGCTCTCGGCAGCCTTCGCGCCGAAATGCAGGAGAGGACGGCTTCCGTCTCAGAGCGCCTGGAGGCGCTAACGGGCCGCCTCGGCCTTCAGCAGGAAGAAATTTCAGCCGTGAAATCCAGCGTCTCGGATCTCTCACCCCGGGTAGCGACGCTCGTGGAAAGGCTCGACCGGCAAGCCGAAGCAATCCGGTGCCTCTACGAAACGGAGTCTCACCGGGGAGCTGCGATGGACGAGCTCGTCAATGCCATGGGCCGCCTCAGGGCCTTGCACCTGCCACCGCCTGAGCAGCCCGCAACTCAACTGTAATCAGCACCGCGGGGAAGCGGCTTTACTCGGAAATCGCATCCTTGGGACGGCTTCGCGGGTCTTGCTCAGATGAACGGAGCCGTCTTGGCTTTGCGATTTTACCGCTTCCGGCAGTTAGTTCAACGCCCGCGCCGGACCGCGCTACCATCAGGATCGCTCTTGGAGAAGTTGAGTTCTCTGAGCGGAACACTATACTCGGAGGAGAGGCATTCCTTATACGGTTTTCCCTCGAGTACTGGATAGCACTGCTTCTTCTCGTGCTGATCTTCCCGGCTTATCCTCAGGTCACGGAGATATATACATCCACGCGCTCGCTTATCGGCCGCGTGCAAGCCGATCTCAAGCGCGCCGAAGATTTCGTGCCGCCGAGCCAGAAGGAGAGAGAAAGATATGAGAACGCGCAGCGGCATCTGTCCGAGCTCGACCGGGAGCTGAGTAAAGGCAAGTTCGACAAAGAAAAGTTGGACTCTGCCATCGACGACGTGAAAAATGTGGTTGAAAACAATACGCTGACGCCGGACTCTCGCGACGCCCTTACCGCCGATCTTCGCAGCTTGCGAGAGCTTCGCGCCAAGCACTAGCGCCGCCCGTGGATTCTCGTTCCGGCGGCCGGATTGGCAGTTGCGGCAACCGAGGTCACCCGGTCCGGCTGGACTTGGGCGCGGCGGGGGCCTTGTTCGCCATCTCGATCCGGGTTACACTTTGACCGCCGTTTTCTATGTCGACCAGCAGTATGCGCCGATATCTCCACCTGCTGTGGCTCCCGGTTCTCGGGCTGGGCGCTTGCCGGGCTGCCTCGGTTCCGGTGGACTTGTCGGCAGTTCGCCCGGGGCCGGTATCGGTGGAGGCGAAAGAAAAATCTCTGCTTGTGCGCTGGCCGGATGAGAGCTCGCGGCTCTGGCGCGCGGAGTTTTCTCTCGATCCGTCCGAACCTCTCATCACTGAAATCGCAGCAGGCGACAAGAAAGTGATTACGGGCGCAGTTCCCTTGTATTGGTGCGAAAGCGGGAAGCGGCGGGGCGGCTGGGATAATTTTTTCGACGCGCCGGCGACGCATCCCGAGGGCATGCGCCGGTGGGTGGGGCGATTCAAGCTGACTTCTGTCAAAGCGCGTACCATCGGCGATCGTGTTGAAGTCGCCTTTAACGGCCTTCGGCTGGGCGTTTTTCGGGGAGCGGTGGCCTATATCTTTTATCCAGGGAGCCGGTTGATCCAGCAGGAAGCGGTTGTTTCCACGCGCGAGCCTGACACGGCCTATTTTTACGACGCCGGACTCCAGATGTTGATCCCATCGGAACGCACACCGGGCCTCTTCAGCATGGATGCCCGGGCGACGTATTACGACACCAGCGGGGAGCTTCGAACTGAGGCGTCGGATTATGAGCGCAAGGCGGTTGCGGCCCGGTACCGGACGATCGCAGCCGCCACGCCGGCGGGGAGCGTCGCCGTTTTTCCGCCGCCGCATCAATATTTTTCCGCTCGGGACGTAACTACAAACCTCCGATACGTATGGCATGCCGCCTGGGGCGGAAAAGTGGCGATCGGGATCCGGCAAATCGCCGATGACAACAGTCCGTATAACCCGGGAATCAACGCGCCTCCGGGCGCCCAGCAGCGCATGAGCCTTTTTCTGCTGGTGACGGAGGGCGATGCGGCAACTGCTCTGCGTGATTCCCTCCGCTACACTAACCGCGACCGTTTTCCAGCCCTGGAGGGGTATCAAACCCTCAGCGCTCACTGGCATTGGGCCTACACCATGCAAGCTCTCCAGCACGGCCCGGATTGGATTCCACCCTTCAAGCCCGTGCTGAAGGCGATGGGAGTAGAGGCCGCGATAGACATGGATTTCCATGGCGACGGCCACCCCAGAGACTTGAGCGAAACGCGGCTCAAGGAGCTGGACGCTTTTTTCCGGGCCTGCCGCGCTCAGTCGGACTCGGAATTCTTGCTGATCCCGTCCGAGGAAGCCAATGTGTATCTGGGCGGGCACTGGGCGCTGATATTTCCGCATCCGGTTTACTGGTTTATGAGCCGCCCTGAAGGGACGGAGTTTCTCAGCCAGGATGCCAGGTATGGCCCGGTCTACCACATTGGAAGCGCCGCCGACATGCTTGAAATGATTCGTCGGGAAGGCGGCATTCTCTACCAGACGCATCCGCGGACCAAAGGCTCGACCGGATACCCGGACAAAATTCTAAAGACCGATTACTTCCGCGATCCCCGTTATGTGGGCGCTGGATGGAAGGCGATGCCCTCCGATCTTTCCTCGTTTCGGCTCGGCCGGCGCGCGTTCGGGGTTCTGGACGACCTGAATAACTGGGGCTTTCGGAAACGCTTGCTCGGCGAAGTGGATGTGTTCCAGATCGATTCCACCCACGAGCTTTACGGCCACATGAATGTAAATTACGTCCGCCTCGCCCGTTTGCCCTCCTACGACAACTACGGCCAGATCCTGGATGCCGTCGCTAAAGGCGATTACTTTGTGACCACCGGGGAGATCCTGCTGCCAGAGGTGAGCATTTCCGGGCAAGGTGGCGAAATTCTGGTTCGAGCCGCCGCTCGCTGGACCTTTCCATTACAGTTTGCCGAGGTCGTGTGGGGAGACGGCTCGGAAACAACGCATAAAACGTTTCCTTTGGAAACCACCCGAGAATTCGGTTCTGGAACCTTTGAATGGAAGGTGGATGCGCCCGGCTGGAAGTGGGCGCGTCTGGCCGTCTGGGACGCCGCCGGGAACGGGGCATTCGTCAATCCGGCTTGGAAATAACCCCCGCGACAGATTGGCCGGTGGCCAGACCCGGTGAATTGCGGCCTGCCTCCGTAACAACGTCCGCAGAAAAGCCGTTCATTTTCGAAATTACAGAACTCTTACAAACATTTGCGGAAATTGCTGTTAGGTTGGAATTTGAGCCTTATCCGGGAGACCCCTTGAGCACCCAAGTCATTAACATATCTAATCGAAGCATCACCGCCCACCAGACGATGAACTGGCCCACGATCATCGCCCTGGTATTTTTCCATGCCGGGGCCGTCGCTGCGCTGTTCGTGTTTAATTGGCGCGCTTTTCTGGCGGCAGGTTTTCTTTATTGGCTGGCCATCGGCGTTGGGATTAGTCTGGGCTATCATCGCCTGCATACGCACCGTTCGTACAAGGTTCCATTGTTTTTGGAATATTTCTTTGCCCTTTGCGGCTCTCTCACGCTGCAAGGAGGCCCAATTTCCTGGGTGGCCACTCATCGGATTCATCACCAGAAATCCGATCAGCCCGGCGACCCGCACTCGCCCCGGGACGGCGGGTGGTGGGCGCATGTGGGTTGGATTCTTTTCGGCGAAGCCGTACATAACAACACCCGGGCCATGTCGAAGTACGCGCCGGATCTGGCGAGGCACCGGTTCTACCGGTGGCTGAACAATTATCATTGGGTTCCGATGGTGGTTCTGGGCTTTATACTGCTCGCCGCCGGCGGCCTCCCGATGATGCTGTGGGGCATCTGCGCCCGCGTAGTGGTCGGCCTGCACACGACCTGGCTGGTGAACTCGGCTACTCACATGTGGGGAAGGCGGCGATTTGCCACCCGCGACGACTCCCGCAACAGTTGGTGGGTGGCTTTGCTGACCTTCGGCGAAGGCTGGCACAACAATCATCATGCTCATCCCACTTCGGCGAGGCACGGGCTTGCGTGGTATGAGTTTGACCCTTCCTGGATCGAAATCAAAGTTCTGGAACTGCTGGGCATTGCGCGGTCGGTTCGCGTGGCGAGGCTGGATAGCGTGCTTCCCAAGCATAACTCGGCCTGAGCGCAGGATCTTCAGGGCTGAATCGCCCTGCCGCACGCGAGCGGATTTACCGGCTTGCCCGCAAAATCCGCGTCCCCGCATTAAACTGGATTTATGGTGGTAGCGGGCCGGCAGAAATCGATTGCCTTTTTCATCGCTCTCGGCGCGGGCCTGGTTGTCGTCATTCTCCTCCTCTACATTGGTTGGGTCCTTCTCAACTGGCGTCACGGCATTCTGCTGTTTCTGGGCGCCCTCCTGCTGGCGATGATTATTGCCGGAGTCGTGGTAAACACGACGTTTCTGGTACGGGAAATCCGCCGGAATGCCCAGCACGACGCTTTCATCAACGCCGTCACGCACGAGCTGAAGACCCCGGTCGCATCTATCCGGCTGTATCTGCAAACATTGCAGACACGGGAAGTGGACGAAGGGAAAAGGCGCGAGTTCTACCGGACCATGCTGGAAGACAGCGAGCGCCTTCTGGCGACGATCGAGCAGGTATTGCGTACAGGCCGCATCGGCGCCTCAGGCCGTAAGCTGCATCGCTCGCCGATCGATCTGGGCGGGGTTATCGAAGAATGCGTCTCACGGGCCCGCACGCTCTACCGCCTCTCCGCCGAGTCGCTCCAATACCATCCGGGCCCTGCGGTTACGATTTTGGGAGATGTCGACGAAGTGCAGGCAGCTGTGTTGAACCTGATTGACAACGCGGTCAAGTATTCGGGGAACAACGTCAAGGTAATTGTCGAAACCGCCAAGAATGGAAACTATGTGTCCGTGCGGGTCAAAGATCAGGGGCCGGGTATTCCGGTAAGCGAGTTGAAGCAGATTTTTAAGCGGTTTTATCGGGCGCCGGGATCCCTCGCCACCCGCGTAAAAGGAACCGGTCTCGGCCTGTATATCGTCCGCTCCGTGGCCAAGCGGCACGGGGGCAGCGCGTGGGCGGAGAGCGAAGGGCCCGGGCGCGGCAGCACATTCGTGCTTCAGCTTCCGATATTGAAATGATCCACATCCTGGTCGTCGAAGACGAGCAGCATCTCGCCGAAGGCCTTCGTTTCAATCTCGAGGCGGAGAACTATGAGGTCACCGTCGTGGATACCGGGGAGGCGGCGCTCGAAGCGCTCAAGGAAGGGGAATCGCAGCACTTTGACGTTGTGGTGCTCGACGTGATGCTCCCCGGCAAAGACGGCTTCGCCGTAATCTCGGAATTGCGCCAGAGCGGGCAATTCATCCCGACTCTGATGCTGACCGCGCGCGGCCACCCCGACGACGTGCTGAAGGGGTTTGCGGCGGGCGCCGACGACTATCTCACCAAGCCGTTCGAATTGCCCATTCTGATTGCGCGCATACGTGGTCTGCTGCGGCGCCGCGACTGGCTCCTGGGGTCTGTCAACAGCGCTAATACTCCGGCCGCTCGCGGCGATACGTTCAAGTTCGGCGACAAGTCCGTCAACTTCGACCTTTTGGAATTGCACGTCCGCGACCAGGTGTTTCCCCTGACTCTGATGGAAATGAACGTGCTGCGCTACCTCATCCAGCACGAGGGCCGGCCTGTGTCGCGAAAAGCCATGCTCGAAGAGGTCTGGGGCCTTCACGAGGACACCGACACCCGCGCGATTGACAACTTTATCGTGCGGCTGCGCCGTTATATCGAAGAGGATCCGACTCGACCGCGCCACTTGCTCACTGTGCGGGGCGTGGGCTACCGATTCGTGGCCGCCCCGGTGAAAAGCGGCTAAAACTCTCCAACAAGACGCCGAAATCGTTCGGCCTTGTCCAGCCGATCCTGCCGGCGCCAGCGCCGCGCAGGACAAAACCATTTCGCGCGGGAAGAATCGGCAGTGCGCTAACTCTGCGGAGCCGGCCTGGCGGCAGCCTCGAGAGCAGGCCGGCGGATCGCTTGAATAACGCATTACCGGCGACCCATCGCTCCGGCTTATCTACGCGCTGAAGGTAGGGTAGAATCGGATCACCTATGAAGCTCCCCGCGATTCGTATTCCCGCCTTCACCGCGCTTTTGGCAGTGTGGTCGGCGCCGGGCGTGGCGCAAGCTCCCCCACGGCCGCGGATCACGGGCCTGGCGCATGTGGCGCTGTACACGCACGATATCGAAAAAGCTCGCTGGTTTTACAAAGATTTCCTGGGATTCAGCGAGCCTTTTCTGCTCAATAACCAGGATGGCAGCCTTGCTCTGACCTTCCTGAAGATCAATGACCGCCAATACATCGAGCTGTTTCCGGAAATAAAACCACAGACCGACCGGCTCAACCATATCTCTTTCGAGGTGGACGACGCAGAGGCGATGCGCGTGTATCTCGGGTCCCGCGGCATTCCAGTGCCGGAAAAGACCCCCAAGGGGCGCATCGGGAACTCGAATTTCAACGTAAAAGACCCCGATGGCCACACAGTCGAGATCGTGCAATACGAGTCCGACGGCTGGAGCATGCGCGACAAAGGGAAGTATATGAACGAAGCCCGCGTTTCCCGGCACATGATGCACGCGGGAATTCTGGTGGGCGCGCTGGAGCCGGCGATGAGGTTTTATAGGGACATCCTGGGCTTCCGGGAGATATGGCGCGGCAGCAGCAACGGCAAACAGCTTAGCTGGGTGAACATGCAAGTGCCCGACGGCACGGACTACATCGAGTTTATGTTGTATAACGAATTGCCAGCCCCCGCGTCCCGCGGCGTGCAGCACCACATCGCCCTGGAGACGCCCGACATGGCGCTAGCGGCGGCGCTGCTTGAAGCGACGCCGGCCCGCAAGGATTACGCGCGACCGATGGAGATTCGCATTGGCGTGAACCGGAAACGGCAAATGAATCTCTACGACCCTGACGGCACGCGGATAGAGCTGATGGAACCGAAAACCATCGATGGCGCGCCGGCGCCGCCGTCCACAGCGCCCCCGCCGAGATAAACAGCGTCCCTGTTGGCGGGAGGTGTTGCGATCTGGTGTTAATTGTTGTCTCAATCCTCTCTGCAACCTACTTTGGGAGCCTTGGCCTTTTGCACGTCAATCCTGCGCCGTGTTGTCTGGGCCCTCCGCCGGCTGGCGCCGTATAGGGGATTCGCGTCATCTGAAACTCATCGAGAAGGCCTGAAGCGCAGGGAGTCGGCTACCAGCGAGATCCAGCAAAGCGCCACGGCCTCAAAGGCGTGAGGAAAAACTGGTTACCTGGTGCGCCCGGAGAGATTCGAACTCCCGACCTTCTGGTTCGTAGCCAGACGCTCTATCCAACTGAGCTACGGGCGCGCTTCCAGGACAGTATTTTCATGCTACCAGACGCCTGGCGGGCGCGCTACAGCACCCCTCCCAACCTGTCGTTGGTCGGAATTTCTCCGGGCCGGCCTGCATCGTTTTCTCCTGCACGCCCGGCGTGAGACAATAGCGGTTAGCAAGCCATTGCGGCCGCATCCCGACTAAGATAAGTCTTATGAGCGCTCCGTCCCGCAGGCATGTCCTGATCGTAGACGACGAAGAGAGCCAGCGCCAGGCGCTGGCAACGTTGGTCGCCAGTTGGGGTTATACCCCGCAAACGGCCGAGGACGGCCAAGACGCTTTGGATAAGCTGGCCGCCTTCCCGGCGCAGGTCATCGTCACCGATCTGAGCATGCCGCGCCTGGACGGCTTCGCTCTGCTGCGCCGGCTGCGCGAGCAGGGGGCAGCGCCGCCGACAATCGTCCTAACAGCCTACGGCAGCATCGAGAACGCCGTAGCCACTGTGCATGACCTGGGCGCTTATTGGTTCCTGGAGAAGCCGATTCAGCCCGCCGCCCTCCAGGTCTTGCTCGAAAGGGCCCTGGAAAAGAGCAATCTTTCCCAGGAAAAAGAGCGATTGCAGCGGCGTCTGGCCTATAGCGGCGAGCTGGATGAGATGGTGGGCCGCTCGCGTTTGATGCAGCATGTATTCTCCATGATCCAACAGGTCGCTCCCACTTCCGCCTGCGTCTTGATCACGGGCGAAAGCGGTACCGGCAAAGAGATGGTAGCGCGCGCGATACATCAGCTAAGTTCCCGGCGTGAGGGCCCGTTTATCGCGATCAATTGCGCGGCCTTGCCGGAAACCCTGATGGAGAGCGAGCTGTTCGGGCACGAGAAGGGCGCTTTCACCGGGGCCGCCGAGCGGCGTGCGGGTTGTTTTGAACTCGCTCAGGGGGGGACCCTGCTGCTGGACGAAATCGGCGAGATGCAGCCCCTCACACAGGCCAAGCTTCTGCGCGTGCTCGAGGATGGACGCGTCCGCCGGCTGGGTGCGAAATCCGAGTTGCAGGTGGATGTGCGTGTCATAGCCGCCACCAACAAGGTGCCCGAGGTGGCTGTGGCTCGCGGCGAACTGCGCCAGGACCTCTATTACCGTTTGAACGTATTCCATATCCAGCTCCCGCCTCTCCGCGACCGGAGAGAAGACATCCCGCTGATTGCGGAGGCTCTGCTCCGCGACCTCAATCGAAAGCATTCTTGCAAGGTCACGGGCCTGGACGCCGCCGTCCTCGAGCGTCTCGAACGGCACGATTGGCCGGGGAACGTGCGGGAGCTGCGCAATGTGCTGGAACGGGCGGTGATTGTCGCCGGCGAGGGGGTGATCACGATGAACCATTTGCCGGCGGGGTTTATGACGCCGTCGCAATCCCCGAGCCAGCCGACGTCAGATGGAGACAGTGTCGTACTGCGGGTGGGCGCAACCGTCGCCGACGCGGAGAAGGGCCTGATCTTGAAGACCCTCGAGCATACCAGCAATAACAAGACCCGCGCCGCGGAGATCCTGGGCATCAGCCTGAAAACATTGCACAACAAGCTCAAAGAATACGGCGCGGCCTGAAGTCCATGTCTTTTAAGCGTCGCTTGAGCGTTTCCATTGTGGCGCTGGTTTTGGCGCTGACGGCGGCGCTTTCCATCGTGTATCTCCAGCGGCTGGTGCGGATGCAGTTGGATTCGGCGCTGCAACAGGCCCGAATGGTGGCTCAGCAGGTCGAGAGCGCGACGCTCCAGACGATTTCTGAGCCGCCGCCCTCCTCCACGCTCGAGGAAAGTCTTTCCTTCTGGCGCAACGCCGTACGGGTTGACGATCAACTCAAGGAAGTGCTGCTGCGTTCCATCAGCAGCTTTACTACAATCGCCGAAATTGCCGTTACCGACGACCAGGGCCGAATTCTGGCCGGCTCTGTCGAGCGGGAGCGCTGGGTGGTCCGGCCGGCCTTCAGCGAGCTTTTG
>DASREK010000267.1:0-10286 GCA_035652135.1 Bryobacterales bacterium
ATATTCGACCGACTCGGTGACTTCCGTCGCGAACCGGTCCTGCTTCAGTGATTTGCGGGTAATACGATCCATCGGCTATGGGCGCTCAGCCGCGGGCGGGCCAAAGATCCTTGTTATCCTAGCGAAGCGGCCCCCAGAAAAGCCGGCGGTGCAAGCGCAACAACAAGTTATTATAGCAAGTAATACGCGGCCGCCGGGCGACTCAGGATATGAGGGTTCCTCAACTGGATTTGCAGGCGCAATATGCGCCATTGCGGGAAGAGATCGAGCAAGCTGTGCTGCGGGTGCTGTCTTCGCAGCGCTTTATTCTGGGCGAACAAGCCGAGGCCCTGGAACGTGAAGTGGCGCTCTACACCGGCGCCCGGCATGCCGTTGCCTGCGCCTCGGGAAGCGATGCGCTGCTCTTGGCGCTGATGGCCCTGGATGTGGGTCCGGGCGATGAAGTGATCACCTCTCCTTTCACGTTTTTCTCTACCGCCGGCTCCATACACCGCCTGGGCGCAAAGCCCGTGTTCGTCGATATTGAGCCGGAGACATTCAACATCAACCCGAAGCGCATCGCGGCGCGCATCAACTCGCGCACTCGCGCCATTCTACCCGTTCACCTCTATGGCCGGGTCGCCCATATGGAAGAGATCGCGGCTATGGCCGGGAACTGCCAGATTCCTCTTATCGAAGACGCCGCGCAGGCCCTGGGCGCCAGCCAGGGCGGCCGAAAAGCCGGGACCTTCGGAGCTATGGGTTGCTATAGCTTTTATCCCACCAAGAATCTCGGAGCGGCCGGCAGCGGCGGGATGGTGGTCACCAGCGATGACCGCCTGGCCGGACGGCTGCGCCGCCTCCGGGCGCACGGCTCGGAGCGCCGTTATCACCACAACGAGGTGGGCATCAACAGCATTCTCGATGAAATACAGGCGGCCGTGCTGCGAGTGAAATTGAAACGGCTCGATTCGTGGAATGCGGCCCGCCGCGAACATGCCGCCTTCTACGACCGGGCGCTGCGAGGCGCTGTCAGGACGCCGCAGCCGGGGGCGGAGGGGTCTCATATCTATCACCGATACACGATCCGCGCGGCAGACCGTGACGCGCTGCGCCGCTGGCTCGGCGAACGCGGCGTGGAAACCGCCGTCTATTACCCTGTACCGCTGCATTTGCAAAAATGTTTTGCTTACCTGGGCCACTCAGCGGGAGATTTTCCGCAAGCCGAGGCAGCGGCGCGCGAAGTTCTCTCATTGCCGATGTACCCGGAGCTGACGCCCCAGGGGCGCGAGTACGTAGCATCTTTGGTTCAAGAGTGGGCCGCCGAGCGGGCGAAAGCCGCTGCGCCGGCCGCCACGAGGTGACTGCATGTCCATGCTCAAACAACCGCTGGCAGCCGAAACCAGCCATGCCCAAGCCCTCTCCGAGAAGATTCGCAGCCGAACGGCCTGCGTAGGGGTGATTGGCCTGGGCTATGTGGGCTTGCCCCTGGCAGTCGAATTTGCGCAAGCCGGTTTCGCCGTGACTGGCATCGACCTTGACCCCGACAAGGTCTCCCGAATCAACCGGGGGCAGTCCTATATCGAGGATGTTGATACAGGCCTGCTGGCAGCGCTGGTATCAGAAAAAAAACTGAAGGCCACCGCCGATTTCTCCGCTGTGGCGGAGCTGGATACGGTCAACATCTGCGTGCCCACCCCCCTGCGGAAAAGCAAAGACCCCGATATGAGCTACGTCGTCGCCGCATCCGAGCAAGTCGCGCGCCTTCTGCATCCGGGGATGCTGATCATTCTGGAATCCACAACCTATCCAGGCACCACGGAAGAGCTGATCCTTCCCATTCTCGAAAAGGGCGGCCTGCGCGAGGGCCGGGACTTTTTTCTCTGCTTCTCGCCGGAGCGAGTCGATCCGGGCAATCCCGAATTTCAGACGCACAATATTCCGAAAGTCGTCGGAGGCGTATCGCCCCGATCGGCGGAAATCGCGGTTTTGCTTTACTCGCAAGCCATCGAAACGGTTGTGCCGGTCAGCTCGACCCGAGTCGCGGAGATGGTGAAGCTGCTCGAAAACACTTTCCGGATGATCAACATCGGTTTGGCGAACGAGATGGCCTTGATGTGCGACCGCATGGGCATCAACGTCTGGGAGGTGATCGAGGCTGCGGCGACCAAGCCCTTTGGGTATATGCCCTTTTATCCCGGGCCAGGCCTGGGAGGTCACTGCATTCCGGTCGACCCGTTTTACCTTTCCTGGAAGTCCAAGCAGGCGGGCGCCGAAGCGCGGTTCATCGAGCTGGCAGGCCAGATCAACGGGCAGATGCCGATGTTTGTAGTGGGGAAGATCCAGTCGGCGCTGAACGAGCATGCAAAGCCGGTGAAGGGCTCCCACATTCACATCGTCGGAGTAGCCTACAAGCGGAACGTCACCGACACCCGGGAGTCGCCGGCCATCGATATTATCGCCCTGCTTGAAAAGCGGGGAGCCAAGATCAGCTACAGCGATCCTCACGTGCCGAAGCTGCGATGGGATGGCGGCTCGTTGACTTCACAGCCGCTAGAAGCGGCGGCCGCCAGCGCCGATTGCGTCGTCATCGTCACCGACCATGCCGCCGTGGACTATGCGAAGCTGGTAAAAATCGCGCAGCTCATTGTCGACACGCGCAATGTGCTGAAGGGAATTCAATCGGAAAAAATTGTGCGGCTGTGAAACCGCCTGCCGCCTATCGAGACCCGGGTGGCCATGGGGGCATTCTCGCGAGACTATACCTGCCGCGCCGAGGGAAGAAGCGTTCTTCGTGAGACGATTCAGGTCGATTTGAAAGCCTCGATGAGAAGCTTGATATCGTAATCGAACAGCTGGAAGTAATTCGTCACCTCCTTCACGCCACCTACCGAGGGCAGCAGCGTCAGCACCTTGGCTCCCGTCTGGCGGGCGATGGATTGGGGCGTGCGCATCTCAAAGTACGGCTCGACCACGATCACCTTTACGTGCTGCTCTTTCATATAGTTGATCAGCTCGAGCGTATGAGAAGGAGTCGGCGGAATACCGGGCTTCGGCTCGACAAAACCGACGACTTGCAGGCCAAACCGCTTGGCGAAATTGGGCCACGAGTTGTGATAGCTGACAATCTTTTCTCCGTGATAGGGAGCCATCGCCGCATCCCATCGTTTTTCAGCTTCTCCCAGGCGGCGATCGAAATCAGCATCGCGCTGCGCAAAGTATGCAGCGTCTTGAGGCCGGAGCTGAGAAAGCTTTTGCTCGATGGCTTTCGCGATGCGCCGCCCGTTCTCCGGATCAAGCCAGTAGTGGGGATTGCCGACGGGATGCACATCGCCCATCGCCCTGGTCACCTCGACCGTGGGTATTTGTAAGATTTCGCAGGTCAGCGAAGCGTCCAGATACCCCGTGGCGCCTATTTGAATTTTCGGATTGCGGCTTTCGACGATCAAAGGCGGCAGCCAGCCGATCTCGAGCTGCCGTCCCACGACAATGAGCAGGTCTGCCCTCTGCAAGCTGAGCAGAAAGCTAGGTTTGGGCTCGACGAAGTGCGGATCCTGGTAGCCCTTGGCGATCGAGACTACGTTCACCCGGTCCCCGCCGACCTCGCGAGCCAGCGCCGCCATGTCCTCCGTCGAGCCGACGACGTTGAGCTTGGAAGCGGCTCGGCCGGTACTCAGGCAGCCTGCCAGTAGTGCGATTGCCAGAGCTCTCAGGCCTGACGGCAGCTTCGTAATCATCGCCCAGGAAACCTGCAATCTAGTAGACGGCTACGGGAGGGCGTCCGGTTCATCGAAAATCGGCCGGCAGCCGAATTCTCCTGGCGTGCACAATCACCCGGGCAAGCAGCCCAGGGCGAGGTCACTCCACGGGTGAGTTGCCGGCCACGGTCGCCACGTTTGCTTCCATTTCGTGAGCGGCGCCGAAGAGCTTTCTGACCAAACCGCGAACCGAAGCCATAAGAATCAAAACAATGCCGAATGTGCAAACCATGGTAGCTCCGGTGGGAAGGTCGATTTCCACCGATAGGATGCAGCCGAGGGCGGAAACCAGCGTTCCCATGGTCCACCCAATGGCCAGGCGCCGGCCGATGCGCTCGGCGTAAAGGATAGCGGCTACAGAAGGAACGATCAGGTAGCAGAAGACCAGCAGGACGCCGGCAATCGACACGGATGAGGTTACGACAAAGCCGAACGATGCATAAAACAGAAAATCCCAAAAGCGGACCGACATTCCCTGCGCCTCCGCTTCTCTGGGATGCATGGAAATCAGTAAGAACTTTTTGCGGAAGATAAAATGGAACAATCCAATCGCGCCATAGAGAGCCGCCGTTTTTTCAACATCAGTCCAGGAAACCGTCAAAATGTTGCCGACGAGCATCTCTTTCAGATGCTCCGTTTCGGCGATCGATTTGCTCATCGCCAGAATGGCGGCCGCCGATGCGACGGCGTAAGATATGCCGATGATAGCTTCCTGGGGTATGCGGGCGCGGTGCCCGCGAATTGTGGAGAAAACGGCGGCGCCGATGAAAGTGAAAGCCAGGCTCACCCAGTAAGCCCCTGGGGAGTGCGGGTCCATGCCGCAGAGAACGGCTATCGTCGTACCCAGCGCCGCAATTTGAGCCAAAGCCAGATCGACGAAGATGACTCCCCGCTCCACCACGTGCACGCCGAGATAGGCGTGAATTCCTGTTAATATCAGGCTCGCGACGAAAGGCGCCGCTAAAAAGACGAGCATATCCATAACGTGCTCCTAAGTCACCTTGCTGAACAGGCCGGTAAGCAGATTGATGTCGTAATCAAACAGGTCGAAATAGGTCTTGATTTCCTTCACGCCGCCTACCGAAGGCATCAACTGAAGCGCCTGCGCTCCTGTCTGGCGGGCGATTGATTCCGGCGTCCGCGAGTCAAAATAGGGCTCGACGAGAATCGCTTTGACCTTTTGCTCCTTCATGAAAGCGATCAGCTCGAGCGTGTGACTGGGCGTCGGCGGGATGCCGGGCTTCGGTTCGACATAGCCGACGACCTTCAGCCCAAACCGCTTGGCGAAGTTCGGCCACGAGTTGTGATAGGTGACGACTTGTCGTCCCCGGAAGGGAGCCATCTTCGCATCCCACCGTTTTTCCGCTTCCGCCAGCCGCCTGTCAAAATCCCCATAGCGCTGGGCGAAATAGGCGGCATCGGCCGGATCGAGCTGCGAAAGTTTCTCCTGGATCGCCTTGGCAATGCGCCGGCCATTTTCCGGGTCGAGCCAGTAGTGAGGATTCCCCACTGGGTGGACATCGCCCATCGCGCGGGTCACTTCGACGGTGGGTATCTCCAGGATGTCACAGGTCAGCGAAGCATCCAGGTAGCCCGGCGCCCCGATCTGAATTTTCGGATTGCGGCTTTGAGTCATAAGCGCCGGGAGCCATCCAATCTCGAGCTGGCGCCCGACCGCCACAAGCAGATCGGCCTTTTGCAGCCTCAGCAAAAAGCTCGGCTTGGGCTCCACGAAGTGTGGATCCTGATAGCCGCGCGCAATGGCATCCACATTGACATGGTCGCCGCCGACCTCGCGGGCCAGCGCCGCCATGTCTTCCGTCGTGCCGACCACGTTCAGTTTGGCGGCGGCGGCCGGAGCCGCCGCTGCGGCGGCCAAAAAAGCTATCAGAGCGCTGCCGAAAAAATAACGTCGTAACAGGGTCATGGAATTTAGCCTCATGCGATGCATTCCTTGCCGTCCCTAAAACGGATGCGCGCCGTGGGCGCCGATGGAAAACATGAACTGGAACAGCAGTTCATTAGCCGTGGCCTCGTTGAGATAACGCGTGCGCCGGAGCTGTGCGCGAACCTGGCTGAATTCGCTCGGCCGGTAGGTGAGCAGCACGGACCCTCCGGTGTCGTGCACAGCCGAGTCGGTGAGTCTGTCGGACCGGTCAAAACGGCCGCCAAGAAACCAGCGCTGGCGGAATTGATATTCTCCGGAAACATAGTATCCGAATGGCCGGGAAACCCCAACCGGGAGAGCCGCCCGGCCCCAAACCATCTCGGTGCGCGCGATGAAGGACCGGTAAATGGCCCGGCGCAGCGGCTTCCACCGCAGGGTGGCATCCAATCCGTATAACTGGTTGACCAGCGCTTCCCCCAGCGGGCTGTGGCCGCGCGCATAGGAAACGCCCAAATCCAGATTTGTGGATTCAGTGATGTCGCGATAGGCCCGCAGGTGGTCCACCGTACTTATGTTCGACTTACGGTAGGACTGAAAAACATCGCTGGAATCCCCTCGGTAAACCTGACCTGTGGCCTCGAGGAAGACCTGTCCCGGCGCGGGAATAGTGCGCGATAACGAAAGGCCCGCATCGCTGATTCCGTCCTCCCCGCCCAGCAGATTTTGCGTCACTAAAGGCCGGTCAATCCACGGGAGCACGTGCAAATGCATCGTGTTCACCTTTCCGAACGCCGATCGCATCTTGCCGGCCCTCAATTGGAGAGCGCCCGGCAGAGCGGTGAAGGTCATATAGCCCTCTTCCAGGTCCACCCCATGCTCGCTGAAGCTTAAGAAGACATCGGCCCGGGCATACGGGTCCACGATGGCCTGAAAAGCCAGCTCGCTCTCCTGCATCTCGAACGCCGGCACGGGGTCGAGCGAGAGCCGCGAAGCGCCGTAGCCGGCGGAGCCGCGAAAGGTTCCAATGGCAGCGATCTCCGGGTTAAAAATCTTGTTTCCCAGCGTTTGGGCGCCATAGTAGGGCAGGCCGCCGGGACCGGTTACCGGCGCTTGAACGGCTGCGGGCGCCTGCGGGGGCGCAGCCTCGGGAGCGGGCTGTTGCGGGGCCCCCGGTGCAGCCGCGGCCGCTGGAGGCTGGCTCTGAAGAGCTCTTACTTCGGCTTCCAAGGCTTGAATCCTCGCTTCCATTGCCTTGATGCGGGCCAGAAGTTCGGCTGTGTCCTGCGCCATGAGGATGCTGGCCGAAGCGATCCAGAGTCCGAAAGGTACCAGAATTTTTCGTATCATGTTCTCCCAAGTCCCCCTAAGTTGCGCTAAATCAAGAACGAAGCCAGTCAGCGAAACCGGCGGCAGTCAACGATGACCTTCGGGCGGCGCTGCGGCACGCACCCTACGGCGGTTGATTTTCACGCAGGAACTAGACGGGGGGAGCGCGGGGAGATCTGGAAATCAGGGCCGGTTCCGGTACGGCGTGGAGCTTCACGCTGGGCGTCCGCCACTCAACGGCGGCCGGCGCCTGAATTTCCACTCGCGTTAGCGGCTGGGGGCTTGGCAAATGGCCCGTGCGGCAGATATCGCAGCTTCGCCCCTGCGGACCGTTATGCCAGTGCCCGGGGAGCACGGTGGCGTTCGCGATGGCCAGCATCGCCACCAGCGCCACCAGGGCGACCGCTTTGTGCAGCACCTTGCTATGCGGGGCAGGCATGAGTAAGCACGCAGCCTGGGCACATTTTTACAGATCCGGAGCCTCAAGATCAAGAACAACAAGAACTAATTCTTTCTGTGCGGGCTTTTGGCCGGCCGGAAGCGCAATGCCGATCCTGCCGTCTGGCCCGGTTTGAGCGAGAGCTTTCCTTCCCTGAGGCGCGCCGTGGGAAGCAGGCGGCCTGCGCTCTTGCTTGAGCGCTTTCATAACCCGGAGTGCGGCAACGCGCCTCGACGGTTCCGAGTTTTCGGCGAGCCCGGGAAGCACTGGCAACGCTGCTCAGTTATCGGGGTTCCGGTCAGGCGGTCTCCTCGGAAGCTCCGCCCGCGGCATGACAGACGTAGATTTCCGGTTCCATGCCAAAGTGCTCTCGGTAACGTGCGGCTATCCGGCGGCGGAACTCAGGGACCAGCCTGGTACGGACCAGGTTCACGGTCGATCCGCCGAAGCCCCCTCCCGTCATGCGGGCGCCGATCACGCCGTCTATCTTGCGCGCGGCTTCCACCAAGAAATCCAGTTCGCGGCAACTTACCCCGTAGTCGTCCCGAAGGCTGTTGTGGGATTCGTACATCAGTTCGCCGGCGCGTATCAGATCATTTCTCTCCAGAGCAGCGACGAAGCGATGGAGGCGCGCGTTTTCGCTGATCACATGCCGCGCGCGCCCGCGCCATGGCTCGGGAAGCCGTTCGGCGGCCGCCAGATTCGCCTCGCGCAGTGAAGAGCGGAGCATGGCGGCAGCCTGGTCGCATTCCTGCCGCCGGCGGTTGTATTCGCTGGAAGCGAGCTCATGGCGGACCATGGTATTCACCATTACCAGCGCGCAGTCTTGCGGAAGGGGCACGAGCCGATAGTGCAGGCTGCGGCAGTCGAGGAGCAGAGCGTGATCTTTGCAGCCGAGCAGGGAGACAAACTGGTCCATGATGCCGCATCGCACACCGACAAACTCGCTCTCAGCTCGCTGGCAGGCCCGGGCCAGATCGACCCGCGGGATGTCCTTGCCGGCAAGGGCGCACAGCGCCAGGGCGGCGGCCGCCTCCAGCGCAGCCGAGGAGCTCAGCCCCGCTCCCGGCGGCACGGAACTGTCAATTTCAAGCATCGCCGGCACGGGGTTCACACCGAGGCCCCGCAGCGCAACTGCCACGCCGGCTATGTAGTCGCCCCAGTTGCCGCGCCGCTCCAACCGATCAATCGGCCAGCTAACCTCAGCTTTGAGATTGACCGAACGGGCCGTGAGGCGGTTGGCATCGTGGGGAAAAACAGTAATGCGGCAAGCCAGATTCAAAGCCGCCGGAAGAACGAATCCCTGGTTGTAATCGGTATGCTCGCCGATAAGGTTCACCCGGCCGGGAGCGCAAAAGATTCTCATTTTTTAGCTCGCCGGGCGAGCGCCGCCATGGTGATTCCGAACGAAAGCATAAAAAGGCCGGCATCTACATTCAAATTGATGGGCGTGAGCGGAGCGCGCAGGTCGGGATGCAGAAGCCCGTAGCCCACCAGGATGGCGCCGAGCAGAAAAAACATCAGCCCGATGGGATAACGAAGGTCAAGGCCCATGGCGCCACCTACCAGAAATACCAGTTCAGCGCGATCAGGATCGCGGCTACCACCAGCGCCAGGGTCGCCGGGCGCTCATACCAGCAAAGGCCGGCGGCTTTAGGGCGCTCGGTAAGGCTGTAAACAAGTCCCCGCATTTCTTCGTCCGCCTTCGGCCGGGTGAGCAGGCTGACCACAATGGTTACGACAAAGCAGGTGGTCCAAGCGACGATGGCGATCCAGAAGTTCTGCGCCATGGTGGAGGGGAGCGCGCGCGCATGGGCGATCCACGCTCCCTTGCCCTCCGCCGAGGTGAGACCATGGGTGAGCGCCGCCGCCAGCGTGCCTGCCAGCAGGCCGGAAAACGCTCCGTGACCGGTAGCCCTCTTCCAGAACATGCCCAGCAAAAAGGTCGCAAACAGGGGGGCGTTTACGAATCCGAAGACCAGTTGCAGCAGGTCCATGATGTTGTTGTAGATCGTCGCGACGTAGGCCGCGGCGATGGATATCAATACCCCTGCCACCGTGGCAATGCGGCCTACGCGGAGATAGTGCGTATCATCGGCTCCGCTCCGGATGTGCGCTTCATAGATATCAAACGTCCAGACAGTATTGAAAGCCGTAACATTACCGGCCATTCCCGACATGAAGGAAGCCATCAGCGCGGTGATGCCCACCCCCAGGATTCCGGAAGGATAGAACTGCGCGAGCAAGGTGGGAAACGCCTGGTCGTAATCGTAGACTCCGGAAGCTTTCATGGGCAGCGCGTAGCCGCTGCCGCCCATCCGTGTGAGGGCCACAGCAACCAACCCCGGCAGGATCACTATGAACGGGATGAACATCTTGGGGAAGGCCGCGACCAGAGGGGTCCGCCGCGCAGACGCCATCGACTCGGAAGCCATCGCGCGCTGCACGAGCAGGAAATCGGTGCACCAGTAACCGAACGAGAGCACAAACCCCAGCCCCGCAACCATTGTAAAGGCATCCACTCCCATGGGATTTTCGGCGGCGCTCCCCATGTATCGCCACGAACTAGTCATTACGGCGGGAAGTTTTGAGCGCAGGCCGTCCCATCCCCCCACCTTCGCGATGCAAACTATTGCCAGCGGCGACAGGCCGATGGCGATCAGGAAAAATTGCAAAACCTCGTTGTAAATCGAAGCGGTCAGCCCGCCAAGAAAGATGTAAACGAGCACGATGCCGGCCGAGAGCATTACGCAAGCCGTGAAGCTCCAACCCAGGAGCAGTTGGAACAGGCGGCCGAGTGCATACATGGAGATGCCCGAAGAGAAGACCGTCATCACCGCGAATGTCACGGCATTCAATGTGCGGGTCTTCTCGTCGAAGCGCAGCTTTAGATACT
>DASREK010000268.1:0-21594 GCA_035652135.1 Bryobacterales bacterium
GGAACCTCGATCCGTGCTGTACCGGCGTACCAACGTCTGCATCGGCACTGGCGGCAGGCCGGCGGGCAAGTCAAAATAACCGGGTTCGTCTGCCATACCTCCCCTTAGTAACAGGAGTTTTTCGCCTGATCTTGTAACTTAGTACTTGACACCCCTTCGCCGTAATCCCATAATAACTCTGGCATTAGTAAAGGCTGGGTACGTCGGAACTACAGGGAGAATGGCGAATGAGGGGAAGCGTGGTGTTGTGTACTATGGCTGCCGCAGGGTTTTTGACGGTCCCCGCGTTGCTGGGAGCCGCTGCTCAGCCTATCGGTTTTGCTGTCGCAGATTCCAAGTTTACAGTGGGATCTTCAGTCGTGGACGGCTTGGTAACCCTTTTCGAGGGGGATACCATTACTAGTTCCTATCTGGCTACCCGCCTGAACTTGAGGGACGGATCCCGGTACGTTTTGGGGATCGACTCCGAAGGTATCGTGCATAGGGATTACCTGTCTCTGGAGTCGGGAAGCGTCGAAATTGTGGGCCAGTCAGGTGCGCCGCGCGTTGTCGCCGCGCCTTTGTCGGTTACGGCGGGCAAGCCTGGTACTGCCGCCACGATTTACCGCACTGGCAAGAGCCGAATCAGCGTGCAGGTGCGCGCCGGCGAAGTTAAAGTGGCCCTCTCAGGAAGCTCGCAGGTGAGCACGCTTGGCGCCGGGCAACTGGTCTCGATCCGCGTTGCGCCTAAGGGCGGAATGCAAGTGGATTCCGATGGCGCCGTCTTTGACGTAACGCAAATCCAGTCGCAGCAACTTGCCAGCTTGCTCGAAGCCTCGAAGAGCTATACCTGCTTACAGCCCAGGGCAACCGGCGCGGCGCACTCGTTTGCGGCTTTGTCCTCGCAACTCGCGGCGGCACGGGCGACGCAAAATGTGATAGCCGGCCGGATTGCAAGCGGGGCGGCAACAGCGCTCGATTATCAGAGTATGGCTTCGGTCAACAATACCGTTAAGAACCTGAATCAAGCCAGCGCGTCTCTTTCCCAGGAGCTGGATGTAGCAGTGGATATCACCAGCGAGTTTCATCACCCTGGACCGCCGGCGCCTTATCCCAGCCCTCATACGGTGCATGGACACATCAACCTCTATCCGCACCACGGGCAGCACGGTCACACTTTGCCGCCCGATTACCCGGGCAATACCCCGTATGGGGATCATCAGGTGCCGCCGCACCACTACGCACAGCCGCCTGCCGGATGAGCAAGAGCGGCGGGTCGAGTCGCAGCGGAGTTAGCGCTTCCGGCCGCGCTGGATCGCCCTTGGCAAGGCTCTGAGGCGAGCCACGGCGGCGGATTTCCGCTGGACAGACCGAATCACTGGTTTCAGAATTCTGTTGGAAACGGAAAGGCCACGCTCTCTAAGGCGTGGCTTTCTTTTTGCTATAACGAAGCAGAATGACCGGCTCAGCCACCTCCCGCGTCCGGCTCCTGGGGGCGCGGCTTGTTCTCCTTACCCTCAGCCTGGCGTTTGCCGGAGCCATCGCCGAGGGGCTGCTGCGATGGGTATTCCATGCCGCGCCGTTGCTGGATGTGGACATCTATTACCTGGACTCCCAGCGCAACCTGCGCATGCTGCCCGGCGTGCGCCGCCGGCACGTCACGCGGCTGTGGGATGTCGATATCACCATCAACCAGGAAGGTTTTCGCGACAGGATTTCACCGATCGCTTCGCCGGCGCCGCCCGTCCTCGCCTTGGGCGACTCGTTCGCGTTCGGCTGGGGGGTGAATCTGGAACAGACCTATTTGTATTTGCTGGAGCAGCGCTTGAACGCGCTCCGGCCGATTCGCGTCGTCAAGGCGGGAACGCCCGGGACCGGGACCGGCGATCAATTTCATCTCTTCCAGGAAATTTGCGGCGCCTACCGCCCGCAGATGGTATTGCTCAGCTTTTTCGTAGGGAATGACTTTACCGATGTCCAGATGGGCGGGATTAACCAGTTTGACGTGAAGGACGGCTTAATGATTCGCCGGGAGCTGAGGCCCTCTTCCTGGACTCAGGCGGTCCGCGAAAAGGCGGTGCGCTCCTCCCATCTGCTGCAATTTCTGCGGGCCGTGCAGCTTGACTTCGAGCGGCGGCGGGCGGCGGCGTCGCTGGCGGCCAACCCAGCCCTCGCCGCGCACGACCCCTGGCTATTCGAGTTTTCGAAGGTTCATTTGCGCCGGTTTCCAGAGGAGACCAGCCGGGGCGTTGCGGAAACTCTGCGCTATCTGGACCGCTTCGATGATTTTTGCCGGGAGCGCGGGATGGATTTTGTTTTAATGGTGCTCCCGCGCAGCATACAGGTGAATCGGGAAGAGGCGGCGGAGTGGCAGTCCGCTTTTCACATTTCCGATCAGGACTTGGATCTGGACCACCCGCAGGCGGTGCTGCGCACATGGGCCCAGCGGCGGGGAGTCCGGATGCTGGATTTGCTGCCGGGTTTCCGCAGCTACCACGCGGTCCATCCGGAAATCAAGCTCTACTATTACCCGGACGCCCACTTCAGCCCAGCCGGTCACAGACTGGCGGCGGAAATCCTCGCGTCCTATCTGGCGAAGGAGGGGTTGCCGAGACTGCCTGCCGCCGCGCAGGAAACGTCACGTCACGGCAGCGGCTCTCCGGCCAGCACGTTTTGACTGATGGCTGGGGCGCATCGGGTGAGCAATAGAATCCACATTTGAGAAAATTTCCCGAAGAAGCGGTTTTCGCCGCGAGGAAGACTGGGTATCTTTGAGGCGAAGCCGGCTGGAGGCGAAGGAACGATCGGCATGGCAGACCTGCGGCGTGAAGGAGTCCGGCGCTGCGTCCTGGCGGCGGCTTTTATCGTCCTGCTGCTGGCGGCCCTCGAACGCGGCGGATTCGGGCAAAGCCACACCCACGCAGTTCGGCGGCTGGCCCCGGATGTGTATTTCTGGCAGGGAGACCACGTGATTCACGAACCCGCCAACGTGGGCTGGGTCATATTCCGGGATTACGTCTTTGTGATCGACGCCAACTTCCCGTGGGGAGCCCGGGAAATCCTGCCGGAGATCCGAAAGACCACCAACAAGCCGATCCGGTTTCTGTTTAACACGCACTATCACGCCGACCACTCTTACGGGAACGGCGTCTTCACCGAAGCTGGGGCGGCAGTGGTCTGCACTGCGGACTGCCTCGAGGAAGCGCGCAGCAAGGGCCCGTCGGATACGAAGAACCAGGCGCGGGGCCGCGCCGATTTTCCGATGGTGAACGCTTCTGTAGTCTTTCCCGACACGCTCGCCTTTGATGACGGCCAGCGTCGCGTTGAGCTGATCCGCATGGGTCCTGCTCATACAATCGGAGACGCCGTCGCCTATCTGCCTAAGGAGAAGATCGCTTTCATCGGCGACTTGGCGGTGAATTGGACCTGGGGCAACAACTTCGGCGATCCAGACGCCGATTACGCGAACTGGTTGCGCGCTCTCGACAAGCTGGCGCAATGGGATCTGAAGACCGTGGTCCCGGCGCATGGGTCGGTGGGTACAGCCGATATATTGCGCGGGCAGCGCGCTTATCTGAACGATATGTGGAGCCAGGTCCGGCGCGGTTTGCAGGCCGGCAAAACGCCCGGGCAACTGGTGCAGGAAATCGATCTTTCGCGGCACAAGCCTTTCGGAGAGCGGCCGGAATCCAATGCCGCGGGCATCCGGGCGATGTGTCGAAACGCGCCGAAGCAGAAAAGTTGACGCCCACGGGCGAAGCGCGGGTGCGGGGCAGCCTCGCCCGCAGATTCCCGGCCCTTTCTTTTATTTATGAGACCCAGCCCCCAGGGCGGCGAGCGCTGAATTCCACTACCGCGGCTCGAATCAGGCTGGCCGGAGCGCCGCTTGACGCGCTCCCATAGTTCTCTTGACGCCTCGGCCGGCCGGCCGCTACCCTGACAACATGATCAAGTGGGAAGCCGGCTGATGGCAGCCGGCAGCGTTTTGGTGACGGGCGGCGCCGGCTATATCGGCAGCGTCGCGGCGGAGCGGCTGCTGGAGCGTGGCGAGCCGGTCGTCGTTCTCGATAATCTGTCTCGCGGGTTCGAAGATGCGGTGCCGCGCGGCGCGCGTTTCATTGAGGGCGATATCGCGGACCGCGGCCTGCTGCGGTCCCTTTTCCGCGAGCATTCTGTGCGCGCGGTGATGCATTTTGCCGCATTCGCTCTGGTCGGCGAGTCCGTGCAAACTCCGGAAATTTACTACCGCAACAATGTAATCGGCAGCCTGACCCTTATCGAGGAAGCCCGCGCGGCGGGCGTGGAGCGATTCATCCTTTCCTCCACGTGCGCGGTTTACGGGGATCGCAACACAGGGCCGCTGGCGGAGACCATGCCCCGCGCCCCGGTCAACCCGTATGGCGAGACGAAGATGGCGATCGAACGGGCGCTCGAATGGATACACGCAGCGAGCGGCTGGCCCTATTTTGCGCTTCGCTACTTTAACGCTTGCGGCGCCACTGCCGGGCACGGCGAGCGGCACAATCCGGAGACCCACCTGATCCCGCACGTCTTGCGCGCCGCAGCCGGTGAAGCGGAGAGTGTTTCCATTCTGGGCGCCGATTACCCGACGCCGGACGGCACCTGTATTCGGGATTATATTCATGTAGAGGATCTGGCCGATGCCCACATTTGCGCCCTCCACGCCCCCGCTGAAACCAGCGGCGCTTACAACGTGGCGACGGGACGCGGCTATTCCGTCCGCGAGGTGATCGAGGCGGCCCGGCGCCTTACCGGACGGCCGATACGGGAAAAGATCTGCCCGCGGCGGCCCGGCGATCCGCCGATGCTGGTGGCCGACGCTTCGAAGATCCAGAAAACGTTCGGCTGGCGGGCGCGGCACGACCTCGATTCCGCGCTGCGCAGCGCGTGGGCGTTCCAGATGCGGCAGCAGGCGATCCGATCGTAAACAATGCAGTCCGCTCTCCAGAGTCTGCCGTTCCGGCTCATCTGTCCTTCCTGCCTGGCGCCGCTCGAGGCCGATGGCGAGGCGCTGCTCTGCAGCCGCTGCCGGCGAAGCGTTCCCATCCGCGATGGAGTGCCGAGCTTTTGCGGTTCGGATCCGTTCTACGAGGAATACACCAGTCATCATGTGCCCTATCACCTGAGCCCGGCAGGGCTCAAAGGCGTGGTCCTGCGGTTTCTCCCGTATTGGTCTTGGCGGGAATGGCGCTTCTGGCGGCGATACGTCCCGCGCGGCGGATGGCTGCTCGATCTCGGCAGCGCGAGAGGACGTCAGGTGTTTGCGGAACGGGCGGCGGGGTGTGTGGGGGTCGATACGGCTTTCACGGCTCTGGTCGAGTGCGCCAGGTATTACCGGCTGGCCGTGCAATCGAATCTCAAGCCGCTGCCCTTCGATACAGGCTCGTTTGACTGCGTCGTTACTTCGCACGTGATCGGGCACATCCCGCTGCCGGAAAAAGACGCTTTGTTCCGCGAGATCGCGCGGGTGCTCAAGCCCGGCGGCCGCTCTGTGAATGTAATTGAGACCGACAGCCTGCACCCCCTGATCGGGTTTGCCAAGCAGCGCCCTGATCTGTACCGGCGGTATTTCATCGACCCCGACGGACATGTCGGCCTGGAGCTTCCCTCGGCCGTAATCGAACGGTTCCGCAGACACGGGCTTCACGCAGCCGCTTGTTGGAAAATGGATGCCGGACCTTTCCATCCGCGCCTTTGGCTGAAGCACTTCGATAACGAATACTGCGACCTCTCCCCCGAAATCAAACGCGCGGTCGAGCGGAGCCGGCGCATTCTGCAAAGCCCCGCCCGGCTGGCGGCGGCCGAAGTAGCGCTGGGCCTGGTCCACTACACGGCCGGACAGTGGTTTTATCCGCTGGACCACTCGCAATTCATAGCTGCGGTGTTCGAGAAGCGCTGACGTGCAAAGAGATCCCCAGATCAATCCCGTGCGGGTTGCCGGAAGCGAGCTGAGAGACCGCGCGGCGCACTCCGCCTTGCGCTCCGTCATGCTTGAGGTGCGATGCAGCTAGCCGTCATCGCCCGCCGGCTTTGTGGGCCGCTCACCGGCGTAGGAAGATATTTGGAATATCTTCTGTATTACTGGAGCCGCACCGATTCGCCGTTCCGCCGCATACTCGTATACGCCCCATCAGAGCCGTCGCTGGAAACGGCGGCCATTGCGGGTCCGGTGCAACTGCGCGTGCTGCCGAGCCGTCTGCCGCCGCTGGTCTGGGAGAACGCCGTTCTGCCGTTGCGGATGGAGGCGGCCGGCGTAGTTTTCGGCCCTTATACAGTGCCGTGGCAATGCCGGGGAGTCAAGGTCGTTTCCAATCTGGGCATCTATGAGTCGCGGCCGGAAGATTTTTCCTGGTGGCAGCGCGCCCGTACAATCCCCTTTTTCCGCCATAGCGCGCGAACAGCGAAGCTCACGATCGCGAATTCCGAATCCACCCGCCGCGATTTGGTGCGGTATCTTGGCGTGGATGACTCGAAAATCCGCGTGATTTATCCCGGGGTCGATGACGCATTTCATCCTGCTGGCGGCGAGGAAATTCCGCTCCGGATTTCGATCACTTACCGGCTTCCAGCCCGCCCTTTTTTTCTCTTCGTGGGCAAGCTTTCCCTGCGGCGCAATGTGCCCATGCTGCTTGACGCGTTTGCGCGGCTCCGGCGGCAAAAAAGTCTGCCTCATGTGCTGTTGATTGCCGGGCCGGATCATCTGGGCGTAAACGCACCGCGGCTGATTGAGGAGCGAGCGCTTCAGGATGCCGCCTTCTACCTCCCGTTCGTTCCTCGCGCGGATTTGGTTGAGCTATATAGCGCGGCCACGGCCTTCGTGCTGCCCACGCTGCACGAAGGCTTTTCGTTCACCATCCTCGAGGCAATGGCCTGCGGCGCTCCCGTTATCACATTCGACCATCCCCCGCTGCGCGAAGCCGGAGTAGGGGAGGCTGCGATCGCCATCGAGGAGCCCTCCGCCGATGCGCTGTTCGACTCCATGCGGGAACTGATCGAAAACCCGTCCCGCCGCGAACAATTGCGGCGCGCGGGGTTGGCCTGCGCTTCCCGGTTTAGTTGGAAACAAGTGGCTGCCGATACCATGAAGGTCTTGTGCGAAGCGGCCGGCCTGGCGGTCCGGTGAAGGGGTCTTTTTGCAAGGCTCTATCGCCGGGCCGGCGATCGCGTTTCCGGGGGGTGAGGGGCGCCGGAATGCTATAATTTGGCCATTGTTCCTTGGAGAGGGCAAGTGATCCGGCGGTTATTCCTGTTGCTCGTTAGCTTCGCGCTATGGGGCCAGACCAACACGGGCGAACTCCGCCTGATGATCACCGATTCGACAGGGCTGCCCATAGCCGGTTCGGTGGAACTGGTCAGTGAAGTAAACCAATATCGCCAGACTTTTCAGGCCGATTCGCAGGGGCAGGTCACAGCGAAGCTGCTGCCTTATGGTCTGTACCGTGTGCAGGTGAGCCGCGAAGGCTTCGCGCCGTTTTCGAGCCTGGTCGAAATCCGATCCGCAATCCCCAAGCAGTTGAAGATTGTTCTCGGCGTGGCGCCGGTGGAAACGACTGTGACGGTCAGCGAGGACGAGACGCTGATCGATCCGCACCGCACGGGCCCGGTCAACCGAATCGGCGCCGAGACCTTGCGGGATCGCGAAACCGCGCTTCCCGGACGTTCGCTGCTGGAACTGGTGAACACCCAACCCGGATGGCTCCTGGAAGCCAACGGGGTGCTCCACCCTCGGGGCTCGGAATACCAGACCCAATACGTGATAGACGGCATTCCTCTCACGGACAATCGCTCGCCGGCTTTTGCCGCTGACCCCGACGCGGACGACGTTCAGTCCATGAACGTTCTGACGGCCGACTATCCGGCCGAGTACGGCCGGAAGCTCGGCGGCGTGATCGAGATCGTTACGGCAAGAGACAAGCGGCCCGGCTTTCATGGAAAAGTCGTCGGTTCCGGCGGGAGCTTCGATACGGCCGGCGGATACGCTATGGGCCAATACGGCTGGGGCCGCAACACGGTCAGCCTCAGCGCTGATACTGCGAGAACCGGCCGCTTCCTGGACCCTCCGGTCGAGCAGAATTTCACGAATCGCGGGACCACATCGGGGGTGATGGCGCATTTTGAGCGCGACATCACCGATCGAGACCGCGCTGGCGTGATTTTGCGGCGCGAGGAGTCCAGATTTCTCGTGCCCAACGAGTTGATTCAGCAGACGGCCGGGCAGCGCCAGGACCGCGACAGCTACGAGACGAGCGGGCAGGTCTCGTACCAGCATATTTTCTCTCCGGATCTGCTCGGGGACTTGCGCGGGATGGCGCGCGATCTCTCAGCGGGCCTCTGGTCAAACCCCCTGTCTACGCCCATCATTGCCGGCCAGGGCCGCAGTTTCCGGGAAGGCTACGTGAAGGGCGCTCTGTCATTGCATCACGGGGTGCATGAATTCAAGGCGGGGGTTGAGGCTGATTTTGCGTCCATCCAGGAAAGGTTTCAGTATCAGATCACGGACCGCGATCAGTTCGACCCCGATACGCCACCGGCGTTCGCATTCTTCGGTCGCGCGCAGGACCGCGAGCAAGCATTTTTTGTGCAGGATCTGGTGCGGATGGGAAACTGGACGTTGAGCGCCGGCCTGCGCTGGGATCATTACCGGCTGCTCGTGGACGAAAACGCCTGGAGTCCCAGGCTGGGGGCTTCCTGGTATTGGCCTGCCGCCGATCTGGTTTTCCGAGCCTCTTACGACCGGGTGTTTCAGACGCCCGCCTTCGAAAACCTTCTCCTGGCCAGTTCCGATGCGATCACGGCTCTGAGCGAAGAAGTGCTGCGCTTGCCGGTGCGCCCTTCCCGCGGAAATTTTTATCAGGCCGGCTTCGCCAAAGGGGTGCTGCGAAAACTGCGTCTCGAAGGCACTTACTATCATCGCGACTTTACCAATTTCGCCGACGACGATCTGCTGCTGAACACCGGCGTCAGCTTTCCGATCGCCTTCCGGAAGGCAGATATCCACGGAACCGAGGTGAAGGTCGAAATTCCGCGCTGGGGGCCAGTATCGGGTTTTATCAGTTACTCCAATATGCGCGGGGTCGGCTACCTTCCGGTCACCGGCGGCTTATTTCTGGGTGACGAGGCCTCCGAGGCGATCCGTTCGACCAGCAGCTTTCCGGTCACCCAGGATCAGCGGAATACGGTGAACAGCCGCTTGCGATACCAAGTCGCATCCCGGTTTTGGGTGGCAGCGGCCGGCGCGTACGGCAGCGGGCTGCCCACCGAATTCAGCGGCACCGAAGCGGAGGCCGCTGCTCAATACGGCCAGCGGATCGTGGATCGCGTGAATTTCACCCGCGGGCGGGTGCGGCCATCCTTTGCCCTGGACGCGTCCGCCGGCGCCATAGTTCGCAAAGCCGATCGCGGTAATCTCCGGCTGCAAGCGGATATTCGCAACTTGACGAACCGCCTGAATGTCATCGATTTTGCTGGCCTGTTCTCCGGCACAGCCCTGGCTGCGCCGCGCAGCTACGCCCTCCGCCTGCAAATGGATTTCTGAGCGCCGGGCCGCGGACTGCGATCCTCTGCCGTTGTCTTCCTCTGGCATATCGCCCGCGCCTCCCGCCGCCGGATCTGATAAACTTTTTGTCCGATGCCCGGCGCGGCCCGCGCGTTCGAGGCATTCGCAATCCGAGTGAGGGTACTTCTTTGAGTCATACTCCGATTTCGGCGTCCGATCTTGAGTTGCTTCGCCGCTATGACACCCCGACGATCTGCAACGTGATCGAGGTATTCAACGTCCGGCCCCGCAACACGGGCTATTGCGACTCTCGCATCCGCGCGTGCTTTCCGGAAATGCCGCCCATGGTCGGCTATGCCTGCACGGCGACGTTTCGCTCGGCCGCGCCGCCGCTCAAAGGGGACGTATACGCGTCGCTGGACAGGCACGTAGCCAGCTTCTCTGAAGTTCCTTTTCCGCCGGCGGTCGTGTTCCAGGACCTCGACGACCCGGCTCAGGCGGCGACCTTCGGTGAGGTGATGTGCACTACGTACAAGCGCTTCGGAGCCGTGGGTCTAATCACCAGCGGAGCGGCGCGCGACCTGGACCAGGTCCGGGCGCTGAACTTCCCGTGCTTCAGCAACGGGGTGATCTGCTCGCACGGATACGCGCACTTCGTCGATGTGAACGTCCCAGTGCGTGTGGGCGGCGTGGTGATTCATCCGGGGGACTTACTGCACGGCGACGCCAACGGCGTGACGACCATACCCCATGAGATCGCCTCGGAAGTCGCGCATGCGTGCGCGGAGTACGTCGCTGCCGAACAGATTGTACTGGACTATTGCAAGAGCGCGGAGGTGAGCGCCGCCGGCCTGGCCGAAGCGCGCGCGGAATGCGGCCGGCGGATCGCCGCACTCTCGGAACAGGTTCGCGCTGGCGCCGCCCGCTGAGAATACTCCGCCCGGCGATATTCCGTGCCGAGGCGAGGCTTCGGACAGGGAAGGACAGCGGGCCGGCCTTCTCAGGCCAATTCATCCCCTGTTCATTTTCAGCAAGTAAAATAAATGCTTTGGTTAGGGGCTTTTTCTTGGAGATGTTGTTCAGGAAAAGTTAAGAAAGCGTGGAGCCGCGCCTGTTGCCGAGGGCATGCGATATAAACAAACAAGCGAGCAGCTTGGCGCATTACCGAAGGACCCTGCGACGTGAACTGTGGCTTGGGAGCTAAGACGCACGTGAGGCGCCCGCTTCGCCTTCTGCTGGCTGCGCTTGTTCTTGCCAGCCTCGCTCGCGCTCAATCCGGCGGAGTGGCCGTAGCGGGTGTTGTGCAGGATCCCAGCAGCGCGCCGATTCCGGCCGCCAGCGTGGTTTTGGCGATGCCCGGGAGCAGCCAACTGCAAACCACATCCACCAACGCTTCTGGGGCGTTCCGGTTTGACCGTGTGCCGCCGGGCGAGTATCAAGTGCGGGTCCAACACGACGGCTTTAACCTGGCGACGGCCTCCCTCCGCGTCGGCGCCCGGCCGCCTTCGCCGCTGAAGATCACGCTGACGCTCGCCACGGTGCGCCAGGAGGTGACCGTCAGTGAAGAGACGACCCAGGTGAATACGGACACGTCGCAGAACCAGGACGCCGTCAGCATGGACCGGCAATCCCTCGATGATGTGCCGATTTTCGACCAGGACTACGTGGGCACGATGAGCCAGTTTTTGGATTCCAACCTGGTCGGAACCAATGGCGCGACGCTGGTCGTCGATGGACTTGAAGCCACCAGCGCCGGGGTAACGGCCTCGGCCATCCAGGAAGTCCGCATTAACCAGAATCCATATTCGGCGGAATTTCCGCGGCCTGGCCGTGGCCGCATCGAAATCATCACCAAGCCTGGGGCGCCGCAGTATCACGGCGCCTTCAATTTCCTCTTTCGCGACAACTATCTGAATGCGCGAAACGCTTTTGCCGCCGTGCGTCCGGCCGAGCAGCGGCGCATTTTTGAGGGCTATTTGACCGGCCCCGCCGGCCACAGCCAGATGACTTCATTCCTGATCTCCGCGCACCGGCAGGAGGAAGATTCGCAGTCCATTGTATTCGCACAAGGAGTCGGCGGCGCTATCCAGCAGAACGTTCCCAGCCCTTCGCGCAACACGCAAATCGCGGGCCGCATCAACCACAACTACACCGGCGGTAGTTCGATCTCGCTGCTCTACGATTTCAAAGACCGCACCAGCAACAACCAGAACGTCGGCGGCCTGACCCTGCCCGAGGCCGGCGTGAATACCCAGTTTCGCGAGGACGAACTGCGCTGGACCTACAAAGCTGTGGTCACGCCCGTGCTGCTGAACGATTTTACAGTCATGTTCGGGCGCGCTCACGCTCCCACATTCAGCATCCACTCCGGACCGCAAATTGTCGTGCAAGGCGCGTTCACCGGGGGCGGAGCGCAGGCCGATCAACTGCGAACCGAGAATCACGTCAACCTGAGTGAAATCGCTTCCTGGACGCACGGCAGGCACTACGTACGGGCCGGCTTTCAGATTCCAGACTTCAGCCGCCGCGGTCTGGATGACAATACCAACCGCGCCGGGACGTTTTATTTCTCCACGCTGCAAGACTACATGCTCAACCGGCCGTACTCTTTTGTGCAGCAGCAGGGCGACGGGCGCGTCGTTTTCACCGAGCACGTGTTCGGCGGTTTCGTGCAGGATGAGATCCGGTTGCTGCCGAATCTTTCCGTGTCGGCTGGCCTGCGCTACGACTGGCAGAATTATTTCCGCGACAACGATAATTTTGCGCCGCGAATTTCGTTCGCCTATTCTCCGGACAGGCGGCGAAAGACGGTTTTTCGCGGCGGCGCCGGCGTATTCTACGACCGCACCGGCCCCGGGCCGATCTTCGACCTGCTGCGATACGACGGGACGCGCCTGCGAAGATACGTGATCACGAACCCCGGCTTCCCGGATCCTCTGAGTTCGGGCGGGCCGCTCGCGGCGCAGCCGACCAGCATCGTGCGGCTGGCGCCGGACATACGCATTCCTTACACCTTGCAATACAGCTTCGCGGTGGAGCGCCAGTTGCAGCGCCGGACGACGCTCACCGTGACGTATTTCGGAACCCGGGGCGTCAGCCTGTTCCGTTCGCGCGATTTGAATGCGCCGCCGCCGCCGTTATATGCGGCGCGGCCGGACCCTGATTTCAGCGTGATCCGGCAAATTGAATCTTCCGGGCGTTCGGAAACGCATTCACTCGAGGTTTCCCTGCGGGGCAATGTCAGCCGGTACTTCAATGGAATGATCCAATATACCTACGGCCGCGCTTATAACAACACGAGCGGCATTAACTATTTCCCGGCGAATAACTATGATTTGTCCGGAGAATGGTCCCGGGCCGACTGGGACCAGCGGCACCGCCTGAATCTGTTTGGAACCATCAAAGCTACAAAACTTTTCAACCTTGGCGTTGCGCTTTGGATGCACTCCGGCGCTCCCTATACGATGACCACCGGTTTTGACGACAATCATGATGGCGTCGCCACCGACCGGCCGCCCGGCGTTCCGCGCAACAGCTTGCAGGGACCGTTTTACGCGGATTTCGATTTGCGCTGGTGGCACGACTTTCTACTGGAGAAATCCAAGAAAGAGAAAGGTCCTGTGGCTACCATCGGGCTGGACGCCTTCAATGTCATAAACCGGGTCAATTACACCAACTTCGTAGGCGACATCAGCTCTCCGTTTTTCGGCCGCGCTGTTTCCGCGCAGCCGCCTCGCCGCTTGCAGGCGTCCTTCCGGTTGCGCTTTTGAGCGAAGCCGTTGCGGTAAGCCGGCCTAGTATTCGACTTTCACGAGAAATAATCCGCGAGCGGCGGCGGTCGGGCCGGCGCGGCTGCGGTCTGCGGCGGCCAGAATGGCGGGCACGTCGCCGGGGGTCAGATTCCCCTTTCCGATTTCCAGCAAGGTTCCAACTATGTTGCGCACCATGTGATGCAAGAATCCCGAGCCGCACACGGTGTAGCGCAGCAGGTCTCCTTCCGGCTCCAGGCGCGAAGAAAAGATGGTGCGGACGGCGCCGGGCTCGGCGGGATCAGCGGCGGCGAAGCTGCGAAAATCGTGGGTTCCCTCAAACAGCGGAGCGGCTTGCACCATATCCGCCACTCGCAACGGGTACGGGTGATGATAAACGTAGCGGTACATCAATGGGTGGCACACTTCACCGCGCCACAAACGGTATTCGTAAACTTTCGATCGCGCCGAGAAGCGGGCATGAAACGCCGGGCCGGCTTCTTCAACCTGCAAAATGCGAATGGAGGGCGGCAACAGCCGGTTCATTGCCCGGCGGAGGTTGGTTGTGGGAATAGGGTTTTGAAGTTTGACGCTGGCGACCTGCTCGAGCGCGTGGACTCCGGCGTCGGTTCTGCCGGATCCCGCTACGGCGACCGGCTTTCCCTCAATTTCGCGCAAGACGCGTTCCAGTTCGCCTTGGATGGTCGGTAGATCGGGCTGAATCTGCCAGCCGTGGAAATCCGTGCCATCGTAGGCCAGCGTGAGCTTGAGATTCCGCACAAGAATCAGCGAAGATCAGACCGGCGGGCAGGGCCGTTCAGGAAAAGCGCATGTGATCCCGCAGAGGGCCGCGGGAATTGGCGGGATCGTCATCCTTTCCGGCTTCCTGGCTTGATCACGGGGAGCCCTTGCGCGCATAATGGGCACGCATCCGGAGCATAGGTCTGAACGGTCAGAGTGGCGAGGGCCACGCGAGGCACGCCGACGTCCGCGCGGCCGCCGCTGCGGTCGATAATCGATCCGGCGGCCACGACGGTCCCTCCAGCCTGCTGCACGGCGGCAATCGTTTCCGCCGTGCTGCCGCCCGTGGTGATCACGTCTTCAATCGCTACGCCGCGAGCGCCGGGCTCGACCGCAAAACCCCGGCGAAGCGCCATGCGGCCGTCGCTGTCACGCTCCGTGAATAAGAACCGGCAGCCGAGCGCCCGCGCTACTTCGTGGCCGATGATCAAGCCTCCCAAAGCGGGCGCGATGACGAAATCGGCGGGCCTTCCGGCCAGGAGCGGACCCAGGGCCTGCGCTAAAGCCGCTCCCAGCCGCCCGGCCGTCGAGGGACAGGCGAGCAGCAACGCGCATTGCAGATATTCAGGACTGTGCAGTCCGCTGGTGAGGCGGAAGTGGCCCTGGAGATAAGCGCCTGTGTGCCGGCACAGCTCGAGCACCTCGGCCTGTGCGATTCGCTCAGCAGCCATAAAATTGAGATCCTGCCGCCGGAATGCTAGGATAGCAAATGACCTTAGCCCGTGTGGGCCACAGGAAACATGGGGGAACCGGGTGGGAACTTCCCGGAAGTTGTCTTCGTAGGTAACAGAGACAGCCGTGGGAGCGCCATATCGTTTTCGCGCTCGAGCAGGCAATCTGCCGGGCGCCGACCCGAATGAATTCTGGAGTGCATTAACATGCGTTTGAAAGCTGTTTTCGCTAGCCTTCTCAGTGTCCTTATGGTGCAGCCGGTGTGGGGACAGGGGGCGCCTTCGCCCGCTCCCGCCGAGCCTGCGGTCGCGCAATCTCAGAAGATAAGCCAGCCCGATTATACGAAGGGCAACATATGGTGGCCCAATTTTACCAGCGTGTTCCGCACGCCCTATGTGGCCGAGGTTAACATGGCGAACAGCAACCGCCTGGAGCAATTGCTGCGCGACGGCAACCTTTACCTTTCGCTGGAGGATGCGATCGCTCTGGCGCTCGAGAATAACCTCGACATCGCCTACACGCGCTATCAGGGGCCGATCGCGGACACCGATATTCTGCGCAGCAAGGCGGGAGTTCCGATCCGCGGGCTGGTGAATCCGGGCCAGATTTCCAGTTTCTCGACGGGCAATTCGGCCACCGGCGCCAATGGCGTGAATCCGATCGGCAGCACGACCAACGCAAGCACGATCAGCACGTTCGCGACAGGCTCGACGATCACCGGCCCGAACGGCCTGTCCGTAGTTGGAACGAATATCTTGGGAGGCGCTCCGCTGCCCCAGTTGGACCCTGTTCTGACCACAACCGTCGGCTGGGCGCACAACAGCACCCCGCAATCCAATACGGTTATCACAGGCACCAATACGCTCATCTCCCAGGGCGCGAGTACTCAGATCGCGTACTCCCAGGCTTTTTTGACGGGCACCTCGTTCAGCCTGTCGTTTAACAGCGCGACCAGTAACTCCAACGCGATCCGGAACACGCTGAATCCCGCGCTCAACAGCAGCGCCACCCTGAATTTCACCCAGCCTCTGCTGCAAGGTTTTGGGCGCTCGATGAATGCGCGCTATCTGCGGATCGCCCGCAATAACCGTGAAGTGGCCGACCTGCTTTTCAAACAGCAGGTGATTCAGACGGTATCGCAGGTGCAGAACCTCTACTGGGATTTGGTGGGATTCAACGAGAACGTGCGCGTGGTGCAGCAGGCGCTCCAATTGGCGGAAAAGCTCTATGCGGACAACAAGAGACAGGTGGAAATCGGGACTCTGGCGCCGATTGAGATCGTGAGAGCGGAAGCAGAAGTGGCCGCGCGGCAGCAGGACTTGACGCTGGCCCAAACCCAGGTGCAGCAGCAGGAGGTGATTCTGCTGAACGCCCTGAGCAAAAATGGCGTGGCCAGCCCCTCGGTGGCCCAGGCCCATATTATTCCTACCACGCGCCTGACGGTTCCACCCGTCGAGCCGATCGAGCCGGTGCAGGATTTGATCAGCATGGCCCTGCAATCGCGGCCGGAACTCGCCCAATCGCGAATCGGGCTGACCAATTCGGATATCGCCCTGAAGGGCACTCGAAGCGCGATGCTGCCGCAATTGAACCTGGTTGGCACGCTTACCAACAACGCCTTAGCCGGAGAAGTCAATGAACACTTCGTCGCGATCGGCGGCGGCAGCGCGCCTCCGTCGCCGTTCTTCGTCGGCGGCTTCGGAACGGCTCTGAGCCAGATTTTTTCCCGTAACTTTCCGACTTACAGTTTTGGCGTGCAGTTGAACGTCCCGATCCGGAACCGGGCGGCTCAGGCCGACATGGCAGCCGCGCAGCTCCAGCACCGCCAGGCGGAGATTCGATTGCGCCAGGCCGAAAACGAGGTGCGGCTCGAGGTAAAAAATGCGCTGGTCGGTTTGCAGCAGGCCCGCGCCCGCATGGATGCAGCCACAAAATCCCGCATATTGGAAGAGCAGACTCTCGACGCGGAGCAGAAGAAGTACGCTCTGGGCGCCTCGACCATCTTCAACGTGATTCAGGTTCAGCGGGACCTGGCTTCGGCCCGGGAAATCGAGGTTGCCGCCATCAATAACTATGCCAAAGCGCGCGTGGAGCTAGATCGCGCGACCGGCCAGACGCTCGCGAAGAACAACATTTCGATGGAAGAAGCCTTCGAGGGCAACGTGAGCCGGCCGCCGGATCCGATCCCTGCCAACCCGCCGGCGCCCGTTGCGGCGCCCGCTCCGCCGTCCCCGGCGCCCGCTCCGTGATCTGAAAGCACTTTTACCGGCTCCGGCGGCTGCTCCCCAAGCAGCCGGAGCCGCGTGACAGCACGGGACCGGCATAGGGCCACTCCACTCCAAACGTTTCCGGCGCCCTCGAACCGGAACTGCACGCTTACTTCAGGGCGCCGATGCTTTTTTGAATGTCTTCGTAGGCCGTCTTGTCAATCTCGTATGTGGTGGGCTCGTTTTCGCGGGCGGCGTAATATTTGGATTCGGGGCCGGCCGCCATGAGCACATGCTCGACGCGCTTTCCGTCGTCCGAAGTCACTTTCGCCTCGAGCGTGGGCTTGTTCAAGCCATACCTCGACTGGGCTGAAGCCTCGTCGGACGGAAAAGAAGTCGCGCTGAGATTGCGCAAATGGTCGATCAGCGTCTGCACCTTGTCCGCGGGCAGCTCTTTGCTGCCAGCGTCAGTGCGCAGCCATTTGCCGTTTTTCTTTTCAATGACCATCTGCGAGGAGCCATCGCGCACTTCAACTTTGGCCGGGTCGTTGAATCCGAAGTCAAAGAGCTTTCGGTTGCGAAGACTGTCCAGATTCTTGTTCAAGGCGTCGGGCACGGTACTCGATATCTGGAAAACACCGGGCATCGCCGTGGTCTTGGCGTAATACGTATAGGTAGTGCTGTCTTTCTGTCTTTCCCGCCCCACGGTGAGCGCATAGGTTCCCGACGCGTCGGTTACTTCGAGGACTTCGTAAGGCGAAGAAAACGAATATTTGGCGGGCGGTTTTCCGCTTTCGTCGATGACCGAATCGAAAATGAGATTGTGAGCGGACCGCACCATATCATCGACGGCGAACGTATCGGCCCGCATGAGGCGCGGCTTCAAGATCTGCCAGTCCGACCCCGCCTTGCTGAACTCGAGCGTCTGGCCGTTGGCGGTGAGAACGACTCGCGCTACCTTAGAGTCGTCGAACGGCATCAGGTGGCGGTCGCGCACATCCACCAGCCGCTCATCCAGACTGGCCTTCACATAGCTGGGAACCGTGAAAAGCTTGCCATCCTGATTCAGCCTCGCATAAACCACGGAGGAGGCCGGGGCGTCCAGCCCGAAGCTGACTTTGTTCTGCTTGCCGTCTTTGAGCGTCATGGTGACGACCAGCTTCGGCGGGTCAAGACCGTAGGTCGCCCAATCCGTGTTGTTTTCGGAAAGAACCTGGTCGGCCGTGAGAGACGTCAAGTTGCTCAGCATGGTGTTGAGAGCGGTCTCATCGGCCTTGTACACTTTCGGTTCAGTGACCTTCCATTTCCCGTCATCGCCCTTTTCAAGCGTAAATTCGTCGCCGCTGCCGCCCGGCCTGGTAAACTGCAAGCGTTTCACCTGATCCTGCGGAACCGTCAGAATCTTCTGGCTGGCGGTGTTGGTTTTGGTTTCGGGTGAAGGCGGGTGTCTCTCAGAGTACCAGACCGCCCCGCCCAGGCCGCCCAAAATGACGACAGCAATCAACAAGCGCAGCGGTTTCACGGCTCGTTACCTTCGGCGCCACCAGACGTAGGTTCCCCCGACGATGATCAGCAGCGGGAATCCTATCACCGAGGCGTAGAAAATACGCGCCATCTGCGAGACGGTGAGCGAGAGCCGGCGATCTTCCGATTCCTTGGGGCGGATGGAAATCAGGTCCTCGTCGGAGCTCAGCCAGTTCATCATGTTGAGGAAGAGATCGCGATTGCCGCCCGGGAACCGCAAGGTGGCGTTCACAGCAAAACGCGAGCTTCCCACCACTACGAAGCGCCCTTGCACGTTTTCTTTATCCGTGCGATACGTTCCGGCGACCGCCAGAGAGAAGGGCCCCGTCTTATCTCTCTTGGGATCGAGCTTGATCTGGCCCGAGGCGAAGTTGCTGGTCGCGAAGCTCCGGGAGGTAGTCTGGAACAACTTTTCCCGCAAGACATTGCTGTTCCTCGAATCAGGATCAGGCTCCACGCTCCGGGAAAGGGGGAACAGGCACGCCACGTTCTTCATGTCCTGGGTGATCGGCTGGGATTCATAGCTGGTGACGAGAGGCGAAAGCTCGTCAGCGCCGAAAAGCTGGCCGACGCCGCTTAGGTCCACCACAATGTTATTGTCCACTTTGACGCCCCAGTCGCCGATCATTTTGTCGAGGGCGCTGGTGTTGACGCCTTTCGTCTCCGGATCAATGAGGAACAGGGCGCGCCCGCCGCCCTCCACGTACTTCTTGATAGCGGCGATCTCCACATCGAGCAGATTATTCTTGGGCCCAGCTTCCACGAGCACGGTGCAGTCGCTGGGAACGGCTGCGTTCTTTTCGAGCAGGGAGATGGTCTTGGTGGTGAAATTCGTAGCTTCCAGAGCATCTTTAGCGCCGGAAAAGCCGTTGGGCTCGGAGCTGGAGATGTCCGCTTCTCCATGTCCCGTCACGAAGCACGCCGTACGCTTGCCGCCCTTCAGCGCCCGGATCAGAGCGTTGGTGACTTGCTCTTCGGTTGGGCTCTTCGCCTCCTCGCGCCGCCCGTTTACCTCGACTATCGTGGTGTTGGTCTGGGTGACTTTCATGTCCAGCGCCCGCTTTGGGTTCTTCACCGGATCGACGAAGTCCACCGTCACGTAATGGGACGCGCTGCTGTAGCGTTGCAGCAAATCCCGAGGGCTGGGGCCGAAAGCGCTCTCGTTCGTCTGGTTGGAAGTATTGAAATAGTAAATAGTGACGTTCTGTTTCAAATTGGCCAGTATCTTCTTGGTCTGATCCGAGAGGCTGAACACCTTGTTGCTCGTCGCGTCGTAGGTTTTATCGTATCGGTTGGCCAGGAAATTGGCGGCGAACAAGATCGCCAGCACAACCACGAGATAGACGGCCACATAAGCGCCATATTTGGTCTGGCGCGCGCTGATCCACCCCATTTTCATGCGATCATGCCCTCCAACGCAAAGATTCCATGGATCGGGCAGTCAGAAAGATGCCCAGAAAGCTCACCGAGAGGTAGTAAACCACGTCCTTCAGGTCGAGCACACCCTTGGCGAACTGCTCGAAGTGCGTGGTGATGGAAAGATAGGAAGCCAGCTTGCCGCCCGTTCCGGTGGAGAACGAGCTTACCCAGTCGAGCACCCACAGCAGTAGAAACACGCCAAACGTCAGGCTTGCCGCCACGATCTGATTCTTCGTGAGCGTCGATAGAAACGAACCGAGGCCGAGAAACGCGGCGCCCAGCAGAATCAATCCCAGATAGCCCACCAGGAGCGCCCGCCAGTCGGGCTGACCGTACCGGAACAAAAACAGGATGTTCAGGGCGGAGATCCCGATGAGACAGAGATAGAGGAGCATGGCGGCGAGCCATTTGCCCAGGATGATTTCCGTGTCGCGCAGGGGAGAGGTGAGCAGCAGCTCGATGGTGCCGCTGCGTTTTTCCTCCGCAAACAGCCGCATGGTGATCATCGGCATCAGAAACAGAACGATCACGCTCACATTCATCAGCAGCGGCCGGATGATGAAGTCGTTCATATTCATCGGAGGGCCGCCCGGCTGCATCATCGACCGCGCACTGTAGTCCACGAACAGCGCCGTGGCGCTGTAAAAGAAATAACCGAAGATGACGGCGAACATCGCCAGCACAATATAGGCGATGGGCGAGGCAAAATAGCTGTTCAATTCCCGTTTCGCAAGCACCCAGACGTTTTTCATGCTGCGCCTCCGGAGGCTCTTCGCTCCGCTGCGGCGGGCTCAGCGGCCACGTCGGCGGTGGTCAGTTTCAGGAATATTTCTTCCAGACTCAGCCCCACAGGCCGCAACTCGTGCAGCCCCCAGCCCGCGGTGACCACTGCGCGCGCCAGCTCGCTGCGTATGTTGTGGTCCTTGGCGGTTTCGATCTCCCAACTGCAACGCCCGGCCTGCCCGTCCTTGCGCACGACGCGGTTCACGCCCTGAAGAGAGCTCAGGCGGGACGCGACCTGATCGGCCGGCCCCTCTACATCCAGAAAGATCGTCTCATGCCCTTGCAAACGCGCGGTCAGGTTCTCGGGCGTGTCGATCGCTTCCAGCTTGCCTTGATTGATGATGATCACCAACTGGCAGGTGCTGGAGACCTCGGGAAGGATGTGCGTGCTCAAAATGATTGTGTGCTCGCCGGAGAGATCGTGAATCAGCTTGCGCGTTTCGATAATTTGCTTGGGGTCCAGGCCGGCCGTGGGCTCGTCGAGAATCAGCACATCGGGGTTATGGATCAGCGCCTGCGCCAGGCCCACCCGCTGCCGGTAGCCCTTCGACAACTTGCTGATCAGCTTGGAGCGCACTTCGCCCAGCGCGCAGCGCTCGACAACCTCATTCACCCGCCGCTTAATGTTGGATGCCGGGACTCCCTTGATTCGCCCGGCGAATACGAGATATTCATCCACTTCCATCTCGGGGTATAGTGGAGGCGTCTCGGGCAAATAGCCGATATGACGCTTGACTTCGAGCGGCTGCTCGAGAACGTCGTATCCTGCAACACTGGCTTTTCCTTCGGTGGGAGGCAAGAAGCAGGTCAGAACGCGCATAGTGGTGGTCTTTCCCGCGCCGTTCGGCCCCAGGAAACCCACGATCTGACCCTTCTCGACTTCAAAACTTATGTGATCTACAGCCGTAGCCCGGCCATAGCGCTTGGTCAGACCTTGCACTTT
>DASREK010000269.1:0-3563 GCA_035652135.1 Bryobacterales bacterium
CATACCCACGCACCTGAGCGGCCACTTTGATCGACAGACCATTGGCAGGAAACCCCTCCAGCGGACCAATGCCCGAGCGGCCGGCGCAAAGGTTATCCCAAAAGGCGCCGGTATTTGGACCCAGCGCCGATATGGTTCCTATACCGGTCACCACAACCCGGCGCATAGGAGTCATCCGGCGCCGGCTGTTTTCTGAGCCAGCAGTTTTTCGACGCCCTCAACGGTCTGGCGCACGCTGCGAATCTGTTTGGCGGCTTCGTCCGGGATTTGAATGTCCAATTCGTTTTCCAACGCAAAGAGAATATTGACGCCGTCCAACGAATCTATGCCCAGCTCTTCGTAGGATGAGTCCAGCGTCACCTTAGACGTGTCCAAGTGCTGCGTTTTCGCAATGATCGCGATTACCCGCTGTGCTAAATCCTGGTCCATACGCTGGGGTCATCATACAACAAGCCGGCCTGTATTTGTGCTTGTGTGGGCGCGGCCGGCTGTTCTTTTTGGGCCGGTGAACGTGCCGGAGAACAAAAGGGGCAACAGGCCCCGCCCGGCGCGCCGGTCATTCAGGGAATGCGCTGCCTTACACTCCGGCCAGCGCTTTTTAATATGATGGACCTTTATGCCGGGTCGCCTGCTCTGCTTCAACCCGTCCTGCCGGACTCCGTTTTCCATCACGGATGTGCTTTACACTTGTCCGAAGTGCGGCGGCTTGCTCGAAGCCGCCTATGAGTTTCGTGGTGCAGCTCCCGAAACGGTGCGCTGCCTGTGGCGCGAACGGCGGCTGAGCGATGCGCCGCTTGATCGAAGCGGCGTCTGGCGGTATCGCGAAATGTTGCCGTTCCTGGACGATTATAGCCGCGTTGTGACGCTCCGCGAAGGCAATACCCCGCTTCTCGACGCGCCTGCGGCAGCCCGTTACGCCGGCCTCGACGGCCTCGCTTTCAAGCATCAGGGCTACAACCCCTCGGGATCGTTTAAAGACAACGGCATGACTGCGGGCGTGGCGCAGGCTCTGCGCCTCGGCATGGAGATTGTGGCCTGTGTTTCCACGGGGAATACGTCGGCTTCGATGGCTGCTTACGCAGCCGCCGGAGGGCTGAAGGCGGTGATTTTTATTCCCCGCGGGAACATCGCCTACGGCAAACTGGCGCAGGCCCTCGAGTACGGAGCTTTGACGTTTCAGGTAGAGGCCAACTTCGATCAAATCTTGCGTTTAGTGCGCGATCTGGCTGAGAAAGAAGGTATTTATCTTCTGAACTCAGTGAATCCGTTCCGTATTGAGGGCCAAAAAAGCATTGTCATCGAGATGCTCGAGCAGCGGAACTGGAAACCGCCGGACTGGATCGTTCTGCCGGGAGGAAATCTGGGAAATACATCGGCATTCGGTAAGGCCTTGCGAGAGCTTCAGGCAGTCGGGCTGATTGCCCGGTTGCCCCGGCTAGCCGTGGTGCAAGCCGAAGGAGCGAGTCCGTTTTATGACCTGTTCCAGCGCGGCGGCCAAGGGGAAATTCGCCCTGTCGAGCATCCTGAAACTCTAGCCACGGCGATCAAGATCGGCGCACCTGTTTCCTGGCCCAAGGCCCTTTATGAAGTGCAAACGACAGGCGGCGTCGTGGAAAAAGTAACGGAACAGGAAATTGCCGATGCGAAAGCGCAGATCGGCCGCTGCGGCATTGGCTGCGAGCCGGCTTCCGCAGCCACCCTGGCCGGCATAAAAAAAATGGCTGCCACGGGCGCAATGCGCCGGGATGCCGACGTGGTGGCAGTATTGACCGGACATTTGCTCAAGGACCCTGATTACATCTACCGCTATCACACCGGGCAGCTCGAAGGCCCGGACGGCCGCCGCCTGAAGTCAACCTTTGGCAATCAGCCGATCGTCGTCCCGAACGATCCTGTGAAGATCGCGGCTCTGCTAAAAGACAAGACCTGAAGCGCCGGGGGACGCGGTTGGCGCACATCAACTACGCAATCGATTTCACCGTCGCCTGCTTCATCGTGAAGGACGATTGTGTACTCCTCGTTTTCCACCGAAACCTTCAGAAATGGCTTCCCATTGGGGGCCACATCGATCCGGGCGAGGACCCCGACCAGGCGCTCTTCCGCGAGATTCAAGAGGAAGCCGGAGTGGAAGTGGAGATCGCCGGCCAAAAAGCTCCGATCAACGATTCCTCCGCCCGGGCCCTCTACACGCCGGCGCACGTGAATATCCATCGCATCACCGAGACGCACAGCCACGTGGTCAACATTTATTACGCGCGGTGGGTCGGCAGAGAGCCGGTGCTATGCGAAAAAGAGCATCAGGAGATCAAGTGGTTCAGCAGGATCGACCTGAGAAATCCGCGGTTTGGAATCAAACCGGATGTGCTTTGGTATGCTGAAGACGCTCTGGATAAACTCAGTGCGCGCCAGCAGTGAGGCAGCGGCTCATAGGATCCGTTAGCGGCGCGGCGGCAGAACTGATCCAAAATATAGCCGGTTTGGCCGCCGAGATCCGTGACTTGCAGCAGCACTCCGCTTCCGGAAGCCCGCGCAGAGACCGAGAAGGCCAGTTCAACCAAACCGTATTGGTTGCGTAATCGCGGAAGCTCAGAGGCGGGATCAGCCGCGCGAACCAGGATCGGCCGCCCGTCTTCTTGAATAGCGGCGAGATATGAGGCGGGTTCATGGCCGGAGAGGATCAAATTTCTCAAGGTCTCCAAAAGGCCCAACATCACGGAGAAGGCCGATAAGGACGCGCTGGGCCGGAGGGCTTGCATATTCTCGACTGGCCTCCCGCGTTGGGCCGTTCCAAGACCCGCCGGAGTACGGTTGGGCTTTCCGAAGATCGGATGCGGGATCAGGCTTCCTTGCGCGCCCATGTGTCCCTTATCGTCCGCAAAACGAAAACTTAAAGCAGAATTCCGCGGGGTGGTAAAAATGTGAGAGCGGCCTTTCTGCGGCTGGCCCGGGTGCGCCGGCTTCGAAATTTCAGTGTCTCCCGGCGCCGGGTGTTTCGGGTTGAGCGCCAGCGGCGCCGCTCTTGGCGCGAGCACGGGCGGTTGAGCCGGAACGGAAGCCCGGTTTGCCGATGCTCAACGCTTCTTTCGGACGGCTTTGGCCGGCGTGGTGCGCAGGAGGGCTGTGGCGGTCGCAAAAAGCGGCTCAATATCGGTGGGGAGGCTCTTGAGCCGGTTCATTGCCGCCGCAGCGCCGGGCCGCACCACACCGAGTTGGTCGAGCATTTTCTTCGCCCCTTCGTAGTCGCCGGTGGCTTCGATGGTCAACAGGTCGTGGGCCAAATCCCGCACGGCCGGCTTGATCCTTGAAAAATTCACGGCGAAGGTTCCCGCCGGACCAGCGACGAACGCGCCCTTGTCGGTCAGATAATTGAACTGCATCGCTATGCCTTTGGCGTGGGCGTCCTGCAATCCGAAGCGCAGCGTGCGGAAGGACGAGGCCAGGAAAGTCGTGTAGAGCCGCCGCTCGTTCTGCGCGCGATCGCCCGGCAAATAGCCTTTGTCGAATAAATATTGCAGCAGGAACAGGCCGGTGACGTCCGCCTTGGCCTCTTCGATCGCGCTGTA
>DASREK010000270.1:0-4233 GCA_035652135.1 Bryobacterales bacterium
ATCGCCGCTCTGCCCGGGGTGGATGCGCTCATGATCGGCCCGTTCGATCTTTCTATTTCCCTGGGAATTCCCGGCCAATTCGACCATCCTGTCTTTTGGAAGGCGTTTGACCGCATGGTCGAAGCGTGCAATAAGGCGGGAATCGCCCCTGGCATTCACATGGCGAATGCCAAATCGCTCAAGCTGGCCGCCGAACGGGGCGCGCGGTTCCTGGTTTGCGGCTCGGACGCTTCCGTGATGCTCGCCGGCTATCGCTCGATTGTCGAGCAACTGGAACTGGCGGCGGTGAGCAAAGCCGGCTACATGTAGAGGCTGGAAAAGTCTCCGCTGGGCGGAAGTGACCCCGGCCCAAGGGAATGGCAGTTCCCGGCTACTTGAGGACTCGGATTCGGTGGTTCTCGCTGTCCGCGATGTAGATCACGCCGCTCGGGTCCACAAAGACGCCATGGGGCCGGGCAAGACGGCAGGAGCGCGGCGGCCCATCCGGACCATCGCCGCGCTGGCCGGTTCCCACGACAGTTTCTATCGTTCCCTTCTGCAAGTCGATCCGCCGGATCGTATGGCTCTCGGTGTCGGCGATGAATATGGCGCCGCCGGGAGCGATCGAGATGGCCTTCGGACCGGAAAGCAGCGCGTCTCGGGCCGGCCCCCCGTCGCCGCTATAGCCTTGCGCGCCCGTGCCGGCCAGATGGTGAATCACCCGCCGACGCATGTCGATGCGATAGACGGCATTGCCTTCCCGTAAGACCAGGAACATATCTCCATTCCGGTCAAAGGCCATGGCCCGAGGGCCGTTCAACGGAACTCCGTCGAGGGACGCGCCGTCGGGAGTCGGCTTGCGCTCCCCGGTTCCGGCGAAGGTTTCGATCACGCCTGTTTGCAGGTTCACCCGCCGGATACGGTGATTTCCAATATCCGCGATATAGAGCAAACCTGCGGAATCGATGGCAATGCTGTGCGGCTGGCGCAATTGCGCCTGGCTGGCCGGTCCGCCGTCACCGGAAAAACCGGGTGCGCCCGTGCCGGCGAGCGTGCTGATGGTATGCGTCTTCGCGTCCACCCGCCGGATAACGTGATTTTGCATTTCGGCGAAAAGCATGTTACCTGCACGGTCGAAACGGACCTCATACGGCTGATTCAGAGAGGCTGCCAGTGCCGGCCCGCCGTCGCCCGAATATCCCTTACGGCCGTTGCCAGCCACTGTCGAAAGCCGGTTCGTTTTCAGATCGAGTCGGCGGACGACATTGTTGTCCACCTCGCAGAAATAAAGAGCTCCGTCCGGGCCAATGGTCAACCCATACGGGTTGTTGACCTCCCCGGAGACGCCTGGACCGCCATCTCCGGAGTAGCCGGGTTTGCCAGTGCCGGCGATGGTCCGGATTTCGGCGGAACGCGCCGCAGAGCAAGCCAGCAGCAGAGCCGCTGGAAGCAGAAGAAAGCGCCGGTGGGCTTCAATCCAATGCCTCATAGGTCACAACCTCCGAGGATAGGCCGCGGGTTCCTGCACAGCCACATCGTCCAGGCGCCCAAATTCGAGCGCGTCCCCGCGAGGAACATAGTATCTGGGTTGTCGGTCAGGAGATCCCCGTCTTTCGCGTTCGCGCCAGCAGCTTGCGCGCGCGTTCGATAGCAAGGTTCTCAGCCTCTTCTCTGGTAGACCCCTTGGTCCGCGCGAGCCACGCTCCGGGGTCCACATTGTCCGCGGTGCAGTGGAATTCATCCCCGAGCCGGTAGCTGGTCAGCCGGACCGGCCACCCGTCGATTTCTAATGTTCTGGTCTGATGTTCTTCCACTCTCATGGCTGCGGGGCGCACAGTTCAGCGCGCAGGGCTCGCCCCCTTTTCTACGGGCGCGCCAACCAGGTTGCCCCATTCGGTCCATGAGCCGTCGTAGTTGGTCACATTGGGATAACCGAGCAGATACGTCAGGACGAACCAGGTGTGGCTAGAGCGCTCGCCGATACGGCAGTAGGCAATCGTGGGCCGCTGGCCGGTGATGCCGGCTCGCTCGTAAAGAGCTTTCAGCTCGTCAGCGCTCTTGAACGTGCCATCCTCGTTGCAGGCTTGTGACCAGGGGATATTCCGCGCTCCGGGGATATGACCGCCGCGCTGGCAGGTTTCCGGCAAACCGGGCGGCGCCAGAATTTCCCCGGTAAATTCCTGAGGGCTGCGAACGTCCACCAGGTCCACGCCGTCGCCGGCGATGCTTTGCTGCACTTGCGGCAGGTAGGCGCGGATGGAAAAATCCGGATCCTGGGCTTTATAGGTAACCGGGGCGATCTTGGGAGCATCTTTGGTGAGCTCCCGGCCCTCCGCCAGCCACTTCTTTCGCCCGCCGTTCATCAGCCGCACGTCACGGTGGCCGTAGATTTTCATTTGCCAGAACGCCCAGGCCGCAAACCAGTTGTTGTTATCTCCGTACAGGATGACGGTCGTGTCGTTAGCGATTCCGGAGCTGCCCATGAGCTTTTCAAAGTCAGCTTTGGGAATGATGTCACGCCGCACGGTGTCGCAGAGCTGCGTGTTCCAGGCCCAGCCGATTGCGCCTGGGACATGCCCCTCCTCGTAGGCTTTCGTGTCGACATCCACTTCCGCGATGCGCACCTTGGGATTATCGAGATTCTGCTCCACCCAGTCAGTCGAAACCAGGACTTCCGGATGTTTGTAGTCGGTCATAGCTTTTCCTCCGGCGTCTCGATGTTGATTCGCTTGTCTTATTTAGGAGAAAGAATACCACACACCCTAAGAGATAGCCGGCCGCTTAGGGCAATTTCAGAGCCTGCAAAGCCCTTTGGATCTGCACGTCGCGCCGGGCGGCAATTTCGTCGCCCTTTTCCACTCCCAGCGCGAGATTGAAAATCTCCTCTTTGAGCCGCAGCTCGATGTACTCGCGGTTCGCGCTCCACTCGCTTAACGGAGGCCGAATCCGGCGCTCGGAAAGGAAGCTCTGGAATTCATCGAGCAGGTCGGGAGTAACCTCGAAAGCAGCGGAGACATTTCGATGCTGCGCCGTATATTGCTGGGCAAAATTCAAAAACGACGAGGTCGCCTCCAGGGTGGCGCGAAACGGATTCAAGCCTTCCGGCGCTACCAGCACATCCGGCGTAATGCCTCCGCCTCCCTTAACTTCCCTGCCCTCGGTGGTATGGAAGACAGCGGCGGAGTCCCCGAGTCCGCCATTCGGGTTTTTGAGCTGCTCGAGCGGGCGCTGGATCGAGCGCCCGCTCGGGGTGAAGTAGAGAGCTGTAGTCAAGGCGAGGCCCGTACCCTCGGAGAGCTCCAGGACGCGCTGCACCAAGCCTTTGCCGAACGTCGGCTCGCCCACGATCGTGGCCCGGTCGTGGTCCTGTAAAGCGCCGGCCACAATCTCGGAAGCCGAGGCCGTTTTGCCGTTAACGATCACAGCCAGCGGGAACTGGAACGGCTTGACGCCGTCAGGAACCTTGATTTCCTCCGGCTCCCCGGCTCGCCCGCGGACGGTGAGAATCAGTTGACCCGGCTGCAAAAACAAGGAAGCTGTTTCCAGGGCGGCCGGCACAATGCCACCCGGGTTGTCGCGGAGGTCCAACACCAAGCCGCGCAGTTTTTCCCCTCCGAGCTTGTCGAGCGCTTTTCGCAGTTCGCCGCCGGTGGCCTCCTCAAAGCTCTCGATTTTGATATACCCGACGCCCGGTTGCAGGAAGAAGGAGCGTGAGACGCTCGGAGACGCCAGTTCCGCGGGGGTCAATTGGAAGGTCATCAGCGTCGCGATGCCGGGGCGCCGAACCACAAGCTGCGCGGGCCGCTGGCGGGACTGCTGCAACAGCTCGACGAGCTGCTCGAGCTCCAGCCGGTCCAGCCGGTATCCGTTGACTTCCACGATTTCATCCCCGGCAGAGAGGCCGGCTCTGGCGGAGGGCGTGCCGGGCAGTGTCTGCAACACGATCACGCGTCCCGGAGCGATGGAAACAACACTGCCGAAACCCTTCTGCACAGACTGCTGCATCTCACGCAAGGACTGGAACTGCTCGGGGTCAAAAAACGACGAAAACGGGTCCAGAGAGCGCAACAGCCCTGGGATAGCCCCGCCGTAAAAAGCTTGTTCGGGCACGACCGGGTCCGCGAAGTTCTCTTCAACGGCCAGATAAGCGCTGGTGAACTGCTGGACCGCGCGGCGAAGCTCCTCCTCGTCGCCTGGAGTGACGGGGCGGCGCTCCGGCGTGGCCGGAGTCTGGGGCCGCGTGGTTCCGGAAGT
>DASREK010000271.1:0-5840 GCA_035652135.1 Bryobacterales bacterium
AGCGGCTGCAAAGCAAGATCGAGGGTTGCCGGCGCTCCCGCTGCGGGATGAATCGTCGCCACAGAAGGCTGATATCCGTCAAGTTGCGCCTCGACTTCGTAAGACCCTTCCGGAAGCTCAATTTTCAGGTTCGACGAGCCGCGAGCTTCGTTATTGATACGGATTGCCGCCCCGGGCGGCGTGGTGCGAATCTCGACCGGGATGGTTCCGGCGACGACACCCGCCTTCCGGGAGCGCAGGCCGGCCACCACGCCCACTACCGCCAAGACAAGTACGGACGCAGCCGCAATCGGAATCCATATTTTCGATTTAGCGCTCGACGGCGGCGCAGGGATGTTTTTCGCCGCCTTGGCAGCAGCCTTCGCGGCCGGTTTGGGCGTGGCAGGGCGCTTCGGAGCCTCGGGAACACTCTTCTTTCGCTCCAGATCAGGCGGCGCCGGTCGGGGTTCGGCAGGTTCGGCCGGCGCGGCCCAATTCTGTCCCGCTGCGGGCGCTTCTGTTGCCAGTGGCTCCGGGGCGGGGGTGAGGCTCAACCTCGCCCGCTCGGGAGCGGCCGGCCTTGCGGAAGGGTCGAGCATCGTTTCCGCATATTGCTCCGCATAGTTGTGTAACGGACGCTCCCCAGCCTCGCTCGCGGTGACCTCGACATCATTGGCGAAGCGAGGTGGAGAGGCCGGAGGTTTTTGACTCGGCCCGGCCTGGTGGGAGCCCGTAGGCCGCTCCCCTTCGGGCAGAGCCTTGCTCAGCGTGCCGTATAGCAGCGTCAGCCGCGTCTCACGCGGGTAGGTCGAAAGGCCTTCCTGCACTTTCACCAGCGCCGACGCGATATCGCCGCTGGCCTGCAACTGCCGGGCCTGCGCGACGCACTGATCTACAAATTCCTCACGTTTTTTGTCCCAGGCGAGCGTGCGCAGGCTCTTGGCCAGAGCGTGAGCCGGATCCAGTTCGAGCGCCTGCTGCGTCAGTTGTTCTGCGGAGCGCCAGTCCTTGTCGAGGACGGCTCGCGCCTGCTCGAGCAAAGTGTCGAGCAGGACGGCCCGGATGACGGGGCTTCGATCGTCCAGTTGGCGGGCCCGGCGCAGGCACTCAATGCCTTCATCGATTTTGCCCTGGTTGCAGAGTTCCTGTCCCTTCCCCAGCAGCGCTTGGGCTTCGGCCGCCCGCTCGATGCCTTGACCCGCGAGCTTCTGCAACTCGGTGAGCTCGGCGTCGTCAGGAAACTCGAGCAGGGCCTCTTTCAGCAATTCCATGGCCCGGCTGTAATCGGCCGACTCCAAGTGCCGGTCAATCTGCTCCACCCACCGGACCTTCGCCTCGGCCCGCGATTGCTGCTCGCGCCGCTTAATGACGCGCTCGATCTCAAAATTCAGGCCGGGATACTGGGCGTAAATCGTTTTCAGAATTTCCCATTGCCCCAGGGCCTCGGTGAACTGATTGCGCTCCTCATGATTGCGGGCCTTGGCGACGATCGAATTCACCAGGTCCCGCTTGTCGCGCATCAGCCGGAGCGCACGCTCGAAATGCGCCTCCCCGGGGTATTGGTCGAGGGCCTCTTTCAAAATGTTGACCTTCCGCTCGAGGTCGGGCTCCGCCTCGACTTTGGCGTCGATCTGGGCGATGGTGGCTGAAAGACCTTGCCGCTGGCGCTCCTCGACATCAAATTTCAGGGCCTGAAACAGGGCGTTACCGGGATGTTTGGCGAGGTACTCATTGCAAATGGCCAGCGACTGCGCGAAGTTCCCGTCTTCCAGAAGCCGCCGCGCCTCGGCGTAGGAATTTTTGATGGCGTCGTGTTCCGAGCGGACCTGGTTGTAGAAATTCTGGTAAGCGGCGCCGCGTTCCGGAGCGGAAGTATCGGGAGCTCGCCGGTCCAGCTCCAGCAGCCTCTCCAGCTTGGTGAGCGCGGCGCTGACTTCGCCGTTCTGCCAGGCCTCGAGCGAGGCCTGGTAAAGCTCTTGTTTTTCCTGCCGCACCCGCACGTATTCCTGCTCTTTGCGATCCACCTCCGCAAGCAATTGCAGGGCGCGGCTCTCCCTGGGCTTGAGCTGGAGCACGTTTTGCAGCGCCTGCCGGGCGTGGCTGAAAGCATGATTTTCGATATGCTGCCTGGCGAGCCGGAACCAATCGTCGATTTTCGTCTCGCTTCGCTTGCTCTCGACGTTGCTTTTCAGCGACAAAGCGGCGGCGTTGTTCGGGTCAAGCTGAAGGACCTCCTGGATCTTCTGCAACGCCAGCGGGTACTCCTCCTCCTCGAAGCGCGTCCGGGCGCTGTCGAGCAACTGCATGATGGTCTTCTGCCGCGTCGCCTGATCGATTTGCCGCCGCAAAAGCGCGATGGTCGGGTCGACATGCCCTTCCGCTTCGAGCTCGCTGAGAATCTCCATGGCAAACTGATAATCGGCTTGCTCGAAGGCCCTCGTGGCGCGCTGGATCCGCGGCTGGATGCGCGCCGGATCGAAAAACTCGATCGGCTCGTTGCGCTGCGCCTTTTGCAGTGTCTCCGCCAGTTCGCGGGCGCTCGAGAACCGGTGCCACGGCTGCTTCGCCATGGCCTTGTGGATCACCCGGCTCAAGGCCTGGCTTACGGCGGGGTTCAAATCGGAAACCGGCGGCGGAATCTGCTGGAGAATCGCCTGCGCAATCTCGCCGGTCGTCGACCGCTCGAAAGGACGCCGACGGGTAAAGGTCTCGTAAAACACGACGCCAAGCGAAAAAATATCGGAAAGCGCCGACGGCGGCTTCATCTCGATCTGCTCGGGCGCCATATACAGGAGAGTCCCTTTGTGCCCCATGGTGGAGCGCGCATCCACCATGTGCGCCACGCCGAAATCGATGATCTTCACCGAGTCGTCTTCCATCACGAAGATGTTGCTCGGCTTCAGATCCCGGTGCACGAGGCCGCGGTCGTGGGCGGCCTGAAGGCCGCGGCAGGTTTGGCACATGATATCGACCGAGCGCTCTACGGTGAGCCGATGGCTTTCGGTGCGGATCAGGTGATCCAGCGTCACCCCGGGCAGCAGGGGCATCACAAAGTACGGCTTGTTGGCCCCATCCTCTTCGAATTCCCCGATGTCAAAGATCTCGACGATGTTCGGATGGCTCATGGAAGCCAGCACATCGCATTCTTTGTAAAACAGATCGAGAGCCGTGCGGTCGGGAATATCCCGGATGGTTTTCAGGGCCACTTCCCGCTTGATCAAGGAATCAAACGCCTTGTAAACCACGCCCATCCCGCCTTGGCCCAGGATTTGCCTGATTTCGTAGCGGCCCTTGATTTTCGTTACGGCCATTTGTTCCGCTTCTCCGCCTGGACTGTTACCTGACGAGGGCCTGGAAAGCGATGCAGCCCCCTTGAAACGGGCCGGCTCCGGATCGCGACGCACGCCGCCCCAGTTCTCCCGCGCTTCTACCCCTTCCACCCAGCGAGGCGAGTGTTTACATCGAGCCCGCAAGGACGCCCTGTGGTCACCCTTGCGCCTTCAGATAGCTTTTTCGATCCCAGCCCCTCCACTTCGCAAGGCTTCGCTTCCGGTCAAAAGTTAATTTTAATAGCAGAGCCACCGGAAGAAAACCGAAAAACAGCCTTTATTCGCTGGGGCATGGAGGAATTCGGGCCTTGCCCGAGCGCCTTGCGGCAGTTCGTCCAGCCCGGTGAAGCGCGCCGGCAATCAATATCTGGGAACCGATTCAAATTTCGGGGGTGGATCAGGCCGATCCCGCTACCACGTTGACCGCTACCGAGCGCCGGCAGGCGCTGAGGTACTCGAGCAGCAGAATCATCTGATGCTCGACGTCGCCGGAAAACCCGCAGCCTGACCCGCACCGGCGGCACTCGTATTGAGCAATATCGGAGGCAATTTGGCGGCGGGAAACCTGATCGGAGTACAGGGCCGATTCCAGTAAGCAAGCGCCCAGGTAGCTCGCGATATAGCGCAGCTCGCTGGTCGAAAGCCCTTCTAGGAACCGGCGCGTCTTCTTCCGCCGCTCCGTCACGGCCACAGCCGAAAGCGCCCTCACTAAAGACGCCCGTTCACTGGCAACTGGCAATTGCAGCTCCTGCGGCTCTCCAATAACTATGCGGTATTTAGATTATGGAGCAAGACAAGGCGCCGGAGCAAGATGTAAATTTCCTCAGAGCACCACTGATCGGTAGTGCCCTTACCTGAAATTCAGCGCTGTGAACTAATGACCAGTTCCGAACGATAAACCTGACCGAAAGACGGCGCCGCACGCCGGGCCGCCCAGAGATCCAGCTCGATGCCGGGCCGCCACTTTACGAAGACACAGATCCGTCCTTCCTGCGCCTCCGCCTCTACTGACGTCACAAGCTGGCGATGGCCGCGATCAAGGCCATCGGCGACTCGCAGGAGCGGCACAAGGAGCGCGACGGCGCGCCGCTCGTCGGGCTTCAGCGTCCGGAAATGGTCGTGTTCGTCGCTGGGAAGCGCCTTACGGTGATAGCGGCAGATGTTCGCCACAATAAGCTGTTCCCGGTCCGTGAAGCCGGGCATGTCCGAATTCGCCACCAGATAGTAGGAGTGCTTATGGTGCCGGATCGAGCTGACGTAATGGCCGACGTCGTGCAAATAGGCGGCGGCCTCGAGCAGGCGGGCATAAGAAAGGGGCAGCCGGTGGGCCGAGGCCAGATTGAGGAACAGCGACCGCGCCAGGGTCGCAACCTGACGGGCGTGCGGCAGGGAAACCCCGTAACGGCGCGCCATTTCCATCACCGTGCGGCGCTGTTGCCTGTCCAATGAGGCCGCTTCCGAGGTAACGCGGCGCGCCGCCAGATCGGCGATGAGGCCGTCACGCAAGCCCGCCGGGGAATAGTAAATTGCGCCGCCGGTGAAATGCTCCACGAAAGATTGCAAAACAGCCACACCGGGGATGATGATTTCCGCCCGCCGCGGGCCTATGCCGGGAATGCGCTGCCGGTCCCGGCAGTCCATGCGGATCAGCCGGCGATACAGCGCCTGAATTTCCCGGTATCGCGCCCGGCGTCCCGCGGCTTCCTCCCGGTCGGAACTGCGAATCCGGTTCACGGCGCAGACGGCGGCCGCGGCCGTGGCCGAGGTTCCGATAGCGCGCGCTTTCGCGCAGCGCCCGAGCCGGCGCAACGTCCCGGCAAATTGCTGCTGTATGTATTCGTGGAGCTCGGCAAGTTCCTCTTCTGCCGGCGGATCATGCTGGAGAAAGCTTTCCGTCAACCGGACCGCGCCCAGAGGCAGAGATTTGCTGTATCGGATCTCGCCGCTCTGACTCCAGATGACCTCGGCGCTGCCGCCGCCGATATCGAGCACCAGCATCTCAGGATCCGGCTTGGGCCAGCGGGCGAGGACGCCCAAGTGAATCAACCGGGCTTCTTCCCTGCCGGAGATGACCTGGATCTGCACCCCGGCGGCCTTGGATGCGCGGGCGAGGAACTCGGCCTGATTGCTCGCATCGCGGATTGCGCTGGTCGCCACGGCACGGATCGCGACCGGCTGCCATTTCTGACATGTCGCCGCAAACCTCGCTAGCACGGCGCAAGTCTCCTCTATCGCCTTCTCGGCAACCCTGCCGCTGGTGAACACGCCTTCGCCGATGCGGGTCACCTGTCTCTCGGCGGCCAACAGCTTGTAGAAGCGGCCGGACTCGGTATCGGCGACGGCCAGCCGAATGGAATTGCTGCCGATATCAATAGCGGCGTAAATGCTCATCGAGGAATGCGGCGCAGAACCGACATTATGGCAGTTTTCCGCCGTACGCCCGCCGGCCTCTCCCAACGCGAAGCCGCTTGCAAAGCCGCCGTAAATGACGACGGGCGGCAAAAAGAGCGGTTCCGGCACGGTATAATGGAA
>DASREK010000272.1:0-30010 GCA_035652135.1 Bryobacterales bacterium
AACGCGTATCCGGCTGAGCTCGTCATCCGCCACGCTGTCAGGAACAGCGCAAACGGAGTGAGGCAGTAAAAAAACCCCGATATCGCGTGGAATGCGCGGGCAACGGAGCAGCCCGCGATTTTGGCATACGCGGCCGTCAAATCGGGCGCCAGCGGGGCATACGTGTACTCGAAAGGCATACCCCCGTACCAAAAAGGCCACCAGGTCGGCTTGATCCAGTGGCCCGCGGGAGCCAGACGGGCCATTGCCATCCAGAAGCCGTGCATCGAGTTCATGTGTCCGGCGTACTCGGTGAAGAACAATTCGCGGCAGATATAAATGTTGACCCACGCCAGGATAGCGAGATAAACGAGGGGCGCAAGCCATCTCCGATGGGCGGCCATGCGAATGATACCTGATTCTGACTTGTACGGCCCGCCGGGCGCAACACAGATCTTCTCGGTCCTCCAGACCCGATCAATCGAAGCCCGCCGCCGGTTGGTAACCGGTGGTTCTATTGCCAGCTTCCCTGCCCCAGGCTTAAGCTAGGGCGTGGAAACCGCCACGCAGATGCCAGGTGCTCAGGAAACAGCCGCCGGAAAGCCAAGCCCCCGCCCGCCAAAAGTTGTGGTAGTCATGCCGGCTTATAACGCCGCAAAGACACTGCACCTGACCTATGCGGAACTGCCGCGCGATCTAATAGACCTGGTAATCCTGGTGGATGACGCCAGCTCGGACGAGACGGCCGCCATCGCCCGTGAGCTTGGCCTCGAGCTGTTTGTCCACAACCGCAATTACGGCTACGGCGCCAACCAGAAGACGTGCTATCGCGAGGCGCTGAAAGCCGGAGCGGATATCGTGGTCATGGTTCACCCCGATTATCAGTATGATCCGAAGCTGCTGCCCGAGGTGATCCGGCCGATTCAGGAGGGTAAGGCCGATGTCGCTCTGGGATCGCGGCTGCTGGGAGCAAGCCCGATCCAACAGGGCATGCCCTGGTGGAAGTATGTATCCAATCGATTCCTCACGTGGCTCGAGAACCTGGTTTTCGGACTGCATCTTTCCGAGTATCACACTGGCTATCGGGCCTTCCGCCGTACGGCGCTCGAGTTGGTGAACTTCGACATGAATTCCGACAAGTTTATCTTCGATCAGGAAATTCTGGCGCAGATGGTTGAGTTGAAAATGCGGTTCGCGGAGGTTCCCGTGCCCACGCGCTACTTTCCGGAAGCATCGTCCGCTTCCTTCTGGCAAAGTTCGGTCTATGGTTGTTCGATTTTGTGGCTGTTGTTCCGTTACCTGCTCCACCGCAGCGGCATTTTTCGCCAGCGGCAGTTTGAGAGCCTGACCCTTCGATATCGCGACAGCGCCGCGGTCCATGGCCCCACGCCTTGACGCCCGCTTAGCGGATTCCTTGGCTGTCAGAAAAAGTACAGAAATGCGGCGTGTTTCCGCTGTGAAGGGTGCCTCGCGCCGCCGTTGATGCGCCGCGCTTTCTGCCGGAGACGTTGCAGTTTCCGTGCGCCAAACCGCGAATTCTCGCCGCCAAGTCGTCGAAATCCAAAATTTTGTCGCGCGCCGGACCAGGCCGCAAAATGCGGCGCCTTCCCTCTGTGCGGGAGCAGCTTCCAGCCGAAGCTTCGCGCTGAGATGCTCGGGCTTGCCCCTAATTTACCCCTGGCGTAGGATGAGTCGATTCTGTGCTAATCGGGAGCGCTGCCATGACACTTGTCCGACGTCTCTTTTTCGTTGTGCCCTTGGCCGTTTGTGCCCTGGCCGCCAAGCGGCCTGTCCAGCCTGAAGATTATTACCGGATTCAGGAAGCGGTCGAAGCCGAGGTATCGCCCGATGGCCGCTGGGTGGCCTATGTTGTCGAAAAGAACGATCGCAAGCTCGGCAGCTACGGCCAGGTCTTTCTCCTTTCCACGCGCGACGGCGGCTCCCGGCTGATCAGCGATCCTGCCGCCAGTGACAGCGGCATCCGGTGGAAACGCGATAGCTCCGCCTTCGGCTTTCTTTCCACCAAAGGCGGCCACACCTCTATCTGGATGGCGACGGTCAATGGCAAGAAGCAGCTTTTGACACCGGCGGATAACACGAACCATGTGCTGCCCAGCACGGGCCACCGGTTCGCCTGGTCCCCAGACGGCCGCCAACTGGCCTATGTCGCAGCCGACCCGCCGGATCGGCGGGCATCGTCTGACCCGATTCACATTACTCGCTACCTCTATAAATTCATCGCCGGCCTCGACGACAACCGCCGCATTCACATTCACATTCTCGATATCGCCGCAAAGCGCTCGCGCAAGCTGACCGAGGGACCCTATTACGAGCACACCATCGACTGGTCGCCTGATGGCAAAGAAATTCTCTTTGAGTCGAACCGTGGCCCGCTTGAGGAGCTCGAATTCAACTACGACATCTTCGCCGTGGATGTCGCCAGCGGCAAAGAGCGCCGCCTTACGAACACCAAGAGCCAGGAGTATCAGGCCGCCTGGTCGCCCGATGGCAAGTGGGTCGCGTATCTCGGCACGAAACGCGAAATCACCTGTTCGGAAACCACGATGGAAGACACCCACGTGTGGACGATTCCCGCTTCCGGCGGCATGGGCCAGGAGGTTCCAGGCACTCTGCGTCTCGACCGCCGGTGCTTCCGCCCCCGCTGGTCGGTCGGCGGAGATTCGATCTACTTCATGGCTCAGGATCATGGAAACACGCATATCTACGCAGTTCCGGCGCATAGCTCGGGATCCGCGCGGCAGATCACACGCGGCGCCGGAACGGTCGTCTCTTACTCCACATCGGACGAGGGCCAGGTGGTTTTTGCCTTCCGCTCGCCGTCTTCGCCGGGCGAAGTCTTCTCACAAGCGGGCGAGAATCAGGCGGCGCAGCCGCTCACTCGCCTGAATGAGACATGGCTGTCGGAAGTGGAATGGAGCCTGCCGGAAGAGGTGAACTACCGCAGCGTGGACGGCGCCGCGGTGCAGGCCTGGATTACGCCGGCGTTGCCCGCTTCCGCAGCCGGAGCCAGGGCCAAGTATCCTCTCATCCTGACCATCCATGGCGGCCCGCATGCCATGCAGGGGCCGGCCTTCAACTTCAAAGCCCAGGCGTATGCCGCCCAAGGCTACTCGAGCATGATGATCAATTATCGCGGGAGCACAGGCTACGGAGAAAAATTCTCTGAAGGAACCTACCAGAACAACGACGGGACCGAATGGGAGGACGTCAATGCCGGCGCCGACTATGCAATTGCGCACAAAGCGTACGTCGATGCCGACCGGCTGGGGATCGAGGGCGCCAGCTACGGCGGCCAGCTTACCAATTGGGGCATCACCCGCACCAACCGCTTCAAGGCCGCCATTCCCACGGCCGGCATCACGAATTTCATCAGCTATAACTTCAACTCTTATTATCATGATTATTATCGCGTGGAATACGGCGGTTATCCCTGGGAGGGAGATAATTACAGAATCCTCTGGGAACACTCGCCCCTCGCTTATGTCACGCGGGTTAGGACGCCGGTGCTGTTCATTCACGGCGCGCTCGATAATGATGTGCCAGTGAACGATTCCGAGCAGTATTACATCGCCCTGAAGGAAAATCACGTTGAAACCGAAATGCTGCTGTACCCGCGAGAGGGCCACGGCTTGCGCGAGCCTGGGCACATCGTCGATTCGATCCAGCGCAGTCTGGCATGGTATCAAAAGTATCTGAAGTGACTGGAAGCGGCCGGCCCCGCCTTCCGGGCCCCGGCGGGAGAGCCGCCGGGGGCTGCTTAGACCCTTCTTTTGCCGCGCCCGTGCGGCTTGCATCCTCTTCCGGAGAGCCCGGCGCGACCTGCTAGAGTGAAAGTCTATGGATTCCGAACTGCCACTGCCGGCGGTAGAGGCCGTCCGGGGAAAGGCTGAGAGCAGGCATGCCCGCATTGTTCGCTCAGCCGGAGTGGTGAGCGGCGCGGTTTTTCTCAGCCGCATCACAGGCGTGCTCCGCGACCTCGTTTTTGCCCGGTTTTTTGGCGCGGGGTTCGTTTACGACGCCTTTTTGGCCGCCTTTCGCATTCCGAACCTCCTGCGGGATCTGCTTGCCGAGGGCGCGCTTTCGGCTGCTTTCGTCACTGTGTTTTCGCAATACATGACGAACAAGGGCGATGAAGAAGCCTTCGAGCTGTCGAACCGCGTCGCTACGATCTTGACTCCGGCGCTGATGCTGGCCTGCGTGATCGGCATCATCTTCGCCCCGCAGGGGGTCGATCTGATGTTCCCTGGTTTCGCAGAGATCCCGGGAAAAAAGGAACTCACGGTCACCCTCACGCGGATCATGATGCCTTTCCTGCTGTTCATCGCTCTCTCCTCGAAGGCGATGGGCGTATTAAACGCCAAGGGCATTTTCGCCATCCCGGCTTTGGCTTCCGCCTTTTTCAACCTGGGATCGATCGCTTTTGGCCTGTTCGCGGGATTTGTTCTCGGGCCGCGGCTGGGCTTCAGCCCCATTGCCGGAATGGCCATTGGAACCTTGATCGGCGGCAGCCTGCAATATCTGGTGCAATGGCCGAGCCTTCGCCGCATCGGTCTCCGGTATCACTTCGCCCTAAGTTTGCGCGATCCCGGCGTACGCCAGATTTTTCGCCTGATGGGGCCGGCGGTCATCGGCACGGCGGCCGTCCAGGTCAACGTCGTGATCAACAGCAATTTCGCTTCGGAAATCTTGGACGCCAGCGGGCACGTCGCCAACGGGCCGGTTTCCTGGCTGGGTTATGCGTTCCGATTCATGCAATTGCCGATCGGGCTGTTCGGGGTGGCCATTGCTTCGGCGACCTTGCCCGCCATCGCGCGCAGCGCCGCCGAGAACAACATCCCCGAGTTTCGCAGCACGCTTTCGGCTTCCCTCGGCCTGGTGTTTCTGCTTTCGCTGCCCTCCGCCGTTGGCCTGGCGCTGCTGTCGGAGCCCATGATCGGTCTCATCTTTCAGCGCGGCCGGTTTACTGCCAACGACACGCACCAAACGGCCCTCGCCCTCACCTGCTATTCTCTGGGCCTCATCGGCTATTCGGCGATCAAGGTTCTTACGCCGGCCTTTTACGCGTTGAACGAAGTCCGCGTGCCGATGATGGCGAGCCTGGCCTCCATCGCCACCAACTATGGCCTGAACTGGGCTTTCATCCGCGTGCTCAATTGGGGCCACGCAGGCCTGGCGTTTTCCACCTCGCTGGTGGCCACGATCAATTTTCTCGTGCTGATTGTTTTTTTGCGCCGCAAGATTCACCGCCTGGAGGGTCGGCGCCTGGCCCGGAGTTTCAGCCGGATTCTCGTCGCCTCCGGAGCCATGGGAGCGGTGTGCGCGGCGAGCACTTTCAGCATGCGGCACTGGCTGGGAACGCGCGCCTTGGCCCGGCTCGCCGACCTCTCGCTGACGATTCCTCTGGGCATACTGGTTCTTTACGGCGCTTGCCGCGCCATGCACGTGGAAGAACTCAGCACAGCAAGCGACGCGATTCTCGGAAAAAGTCGCGCTGTGCTAAAATCACGTCGTGCACCCTGACCTCGAACGGCTTCGAGAAATTCAGGACCTCGATCACCGCATCGCCGAACTTACCCGCGAAATCAGCTACCTGCCGGCGCACATCTCCGAGATTGAAGGCAAGCTGGAGAGTCACCGCCGCCGTTTGGAAGCTGACCGGGCTCTGCTGTCGGCGAACGTGAAAGATCGAAAACGCCTGGACGATGACATCAAGGTTTTTGAGAGCAAGATCTCGCGCCTCCGCGATCAGATGAGCGAGGCAAAGACCAACGAGCAGTACCGCGCTTTCCAGCACGAAATCGAGTTCGCCCAGCAGGAGATCCGCAAAATCGAGGACCTGATTCTGGACCGGATGGCCGAAGCTGAGATCCTCGATCAAAACGTAAAAAAGGCCGAGGCGGCCCTCAAGCAGGAAGCGCAAGAAGTGGAAAAGGAGAAAAAGGCCGCCGAGCAGCGAACCGACGCCGACCGGGCGGAGCTGGCGCTCGCCGAGAAGCGGCGCGCGGAGTTGGCTGCCGGCGTCACGCCCAAGAACCTTCTCATCTATGAACGCATCCGCAAGCTGCGCGGCGGGGTAGGGGTGGCGGCGGCCCGCGAGGGCCGCTGCACGGCCTGCAACGTCATTCTCCGCCTGCACTACCGGCAACGCGTGCGGACCAACCAGGAAGTGCTCACCTGCGAAGCGTGCGGCCGCATTCTCTACTACCAGCCCCCCGAGGAACCGAAGGAAGAGGCGCCGAAGGAGGTCAGCAATTGCAGATTGCAGAGTGCGGAACCGCGCCCCTGACCGAGCTCAGCGAGGAAGAACGCCTCTTTCGTGACACCGTCCGGCGGTTCGCGGTGGAGAAGATCCGCCCTTACACGCGGGAGATGGACGAGCAGGCGAAGTTCCGCCGCGAGATCATCGACCAGTTCTTCCAGTTGGGCTTGATGGGCATTGAAATTCCGGAAGAATACGGAGGGCAAGGCGGATCGTTCTTCCAGGCCGTGCTGGCGGTCGAAGCGCTCTCCACAGTGGACCCCTCGGCCGGCGTGATTGTGGACGTTCAGAACACGATCGTCAACAACGCCATCCTCCGCTGGGGTGCCGACGGGCAGAAGCGAAAATACCTGCCCCGGCTGGCCGCCGACACCGTGGGTTCTTACGCGCTTTCCGAGGCCGGCTCGGGCAGCGACGCTTTCGCTCTGGCAACCCGCGCCGAAGACCGTGGCGATCACTTCCTGATCACCGGACAAAAACTCTGGATCACCAATGCCGCTGAGGCAGGTATTTTTCTGCTGTTCGCCAACGCCAATCCGGACGCGGGATACAGGGGAATCACCGCGTTCCTGATCGAACGGGAGTTTCCTGGATTTCGCGTCGGCAAAAAAGAGGATAAGCTGGGCATCCGGGCCTCTTCCACCTGCGAGCTGATTCTTGAGAGCTGCCGCGTGCCGCGCGAGAATGTGCTCGGCGAAGTGGGAAAGGGCTATAAGGTGGCCATCGAAACGCTGAACGAGGGGCGCATCGCCATCGGCGCGCAGATGCTCGGCCTGGCGGAAGGCGCGCTTGAGCATGCGATGGCGTACGCGAAGCAGCGAAAGCAGTTCGGGAAGCCTATCGCGGAATTTCAAGCCGTGCAATTCGAGCTCGCGCGTATGGCTACCGATATCGAGGCGGCCCGGCTGTTGGTTTACAACGCCGCCCGGTTGAAGGATTCCGGAGCCCGTTTTGTTGCCGAAGCGGCCATGGCCAAGTATTTCGCCTCGCTGGTCGCCGAGCGCACGGCATCGCGGGCCATCGAGATTCACGGGGGCGTAGGGTTTACAAAGGACTATCCGGTCGAGAAGCTCTACCGCGACGCGAAGATCGGAACCATTTACGAAGGGACCAGCAACATGCAACTGGCGACGATCGCCAAACAGTTGCTGGGGCAATAGCTTTCAACCGAATCATCAGTCCTTCTCCTCCCGGCGGGACCGGCGCGCTGGGCCGGGGAAGAGTCTTCGCTGGAAGCGGAACAGGAACGCCGGCGTCTGCTGACAATTGTTAACGATGGCTGGCGCCTCCTTCTTGTGAAAACCATCGCCCGCTGGGCTTCCCAATATATTCTCCCTTTCGGCGCCCCAGGCGTTTTTCTTTTGGCTCTGGCAGACTCGGGGCTGATCCCCATCGCCGAGGGGGTGGACGTGCTGCTGTTCGCGCAGGTCGTCCGGCAGCCGGGGCGGGCGTTGCTCTACGCCGCTCTGGCCACGGCGGGGTCTCTCCTCGGCTGTATATTTTTGTACTACATATCGCGGCTGGCGGGCGAAGTGGCTCTCGCCCGGCGGGCTTCGCCGCAGCGCATTGAGCGGGTGCGGCGGCAGATAGAGAAATATGAAGCGCTGACGCTGGTGCTGCCGGCCATGGTTCCCCTGCCCCTGCCAATGAAGCTGTTCGTCATTGCGTCCGGCGTTTTCCGGGTTCACTTCGCGCGGTTCGTCATCGCCATCGCATTCGCCCGCGTGGTCCGGTACTTCGGCATCGCCCTGCTCGCGTATCATTTTGGCAACCAGACGTGGATCTTTATCCGGCAGCACGCCGCAATCGCTATTGCTGTGACGGTCTGCATTCTGGGGCTCTTTTACTGGTTTTCGGAGCACCTGGCCAGAAAGGAACTTTGATTCCGGCCGGCGCCTGCCGGGCTTCCCGGCTGCGTTCTCACAGGGGGGCTGGCGGCGCCAGACTCTTCTAAAACGAAAAGCTTTCGCGCGTGACCTTCAGATTCTCATCCAGATCGATCGTGCAAAGGAAGGCATCGCGGCGCTCGCCTTGAAAGCGTAAATCGGTCAGAGTAACCCGGTAGCCTCCGCCTTCCATCCGGTCTACGGCGGCGTACTGGTAACGCGCAAAGGCGCTGAATTCCCGGGCGGTGCGGGCTTGCAAAGCCGCCTCCAGGGGAGCGGTTAACGAAGGCTTGTAAAGGATTTTTCCCGCCGACGGGTCGAGCGGCCGCCGCACATCGACATTTATCACCTGGTAAAAGCTTTCCGTTTCGATCAGTCCGCGCCAGGCAAAAGGATTTGCTGCGGTCGGAAAAGCGGCCACGCGCAATGGCGGGGATGGCCCCTGCGCTCGATCGCCGGGTTGGGAAGTCGCTGCCGGGTCGAAACCATACAGGTGCTGCGAGAGCGTGGCGACAGCCTGCTTGTGCAGGAGATCGCGCGCTCCCCACCAGGCCACGATGAACAGCAATCCGGCGACGGCGGCTGCTTTTCCGGTTTCCGGCCGCGCCCCGATTTCCGCATTGATAAGGCGTCCGAGCGCCGGCAAGCCCGCCGCCAGCAGCAGGGCCGCCCACACCCACAGGTCCACGATGAACGAAATGTCCCAGCTATACCATTTCCCGCTGAACGGCAGCCACGGACGGATTCCATATGTATTGGTGAAATCCATAAGAATATGGGAGCCCACCCCTGCCAGCGCGGCCAGGCAAGCGCTGCCCCACCGGAACTCCCGCCTGGCCGGACCCGCCAGGAACCAAACAGCGGCAGCCGCCAGAACGGCCATCACGGGAGCCATGGCAGCGGCATGCGTCAGGCTGCGATGGAACCGCAAATAGGCCAACGGTCCCCGCCACCACGCGAGGACATCGACATCCGGAGCGTTGGCCGCCAGCAGCAACAAAAGAGTCCCCCGAGGCGCCGCCCGCCGCATCCCGGCTCTGGCTAGCAGCAGACCGGTTAGGGAATGTGTGAGGTTGTCCATTTACCATCAGCCTTGGCCCCGGCGAATGTAAGCGGCCGGCAGCAGCAGCGTGAGCGCATCCTCCACAACTTCGATGCTGGCCGGCAGCCGCCCGGCGTACTCCCCATCTACTTCGATGCGAACGCCGGCTCGCTCGAGGATGCGCGCCTCCATCCGTCTCGCCTCGGCGAAAGTGACAGCCTTCGAACGATCGAGCCTGCCGGTGAGGACCTCCACCAGATGGCGGGCGTAGCGCCAGCGGGAGCGGGTATGGAACAGAACAATGTCCAGACTTGCGTCCAGCAGATGCGAGCGGCGGGCGATTTGCAGTCCGCCGCCATACAGGCGGGAGCGGGACGCCAGAGCGAACGTGCACTCGTAGGGGCGTCCCTCCAGCGAGACTTCAAACGAATCCCTGCGGCGGCCAAACTCAGACAGGCCGGCGGCCCAATAGGCGAATTCGCCGAAGCGTTTTTTCCACCGAGGGTTCAACCTGTAGACGATATGCGCGTCCAATCCGACGCCGCTCATCAGGAGAAAGTATCGCAAGCAGGGCGGCGGACCATCCCTCCGCAGCAGGCCGAGCCCAATCCGCCGCGGCACAAGATCGGGCAGCAAACCAGCCGCTGCATTCGGGTCCAAAGGAAGCCCGGTTTCCAGGGCGAACACATTCGCTGTACCCGCCGGAACCACCGCGAGCGGCGCCGCTGCGCCTGCCATGCCATTGATGATTTCGTTAATGGTCCCATCACCCCCGCAGGCCACGATCAGGTCGGCCGCGCTAGCGCAAGCCTGCCGCGCGATGTGAACACCGGAACCAGGCCCGGCCGTAGGTATCGTTTCCAAACAGGCCACATGCCCCTGCAATGCCGCGGCTGCGCTCTCAATGACGCCTGCCTTCACATGCCGGGCCGCCGGATTGTAAATGAGAACCGCCCGCCGGTATCGCACAGCCTGAAGTTCCTATAATAACGGCCATGAGCGCGAAACAAGCCGGTGTGGAAGAAGAGATCGCGTCCTTGCGGCGTGAACTGGAGCGCCACGAGTACCTTTACTATGTGCTCGATCAGCCAGAAATCAGCGACGCGGAATATGACGCCATGATGGCCCGCTTGCGCAAGCTCGAGGCCGAACATCCCGAGTTGATCACGCCCGATTCCCCCACCCAGCGCGTCGGCGGCAAGCCTCGTGAAGGTTTTGTGCGGGTCCGGCACTCCTCGCCCATGCTGAGCCTCGACAACGCATATAACGAAGGGGAACTTTCCGACTTCGACCGGCGCGTGCGGGAGCTGTCCGGCTTGGAGAAAATCGAGTACGTCACCGAGCTCAAGCTGGACGGCCTTTCGCTCGCCCTCCACTATACAGATCGGAAGCTGTCGCGGGCCATTACCCGCGGCGATGGCGCTGTCGGAGAGGACGTGACGGAAAACGCCCGCACCATTCGGTCCATACCGCTCCACCTGCCAGCGGCAGCGCCGGCCGGCCTGGTGGAGCCGCGCGGCGAGGTAATCCTCACCCGAAGCGAATTTGAGCGCATAAACCGGGAGCGCCAGGAACAGAATCTGGCCCTTTTTGCCAATCCCCGCAATGCCGCCGCTGGTTCCCTCCGCGTTTTGGATCCATCCATCACCGCTTCGCGCCGGTTGCTTTTCTTCGCCTATCAGTACCTGCTGGACGGCCGTCCGGCCGGAGAACGGCAGTGGGAGGATTTGGAGACGCTCTCCCGTCTGGGGTTCAAGGTCAACCAGCATCGGCGGCTTTGCCGCGGACTTGCTGAGGTCAAGGAGTTTATCAACGAATGGGAAACAAAGCGTTCCACCCTCCCTTATGAAACCGACGGAGTGGTCATCAAGGTCAACGAGATTGCGCTGCAAAAACGCCTCGGCTGGACGGCGAAGGCTCCGCGCTGGGCGATCGCTTATAAATACGCCGCCCACCAGGCCGTGACCACGGTGCTTGATATCGGTGTCAGCGTGGGCCGCACCGGCGTCCTCACGCCGGGAGCCTTGTTCGAGCCGGTCAATATCGGCGGGGTCATAGTAAGCCGCGCTTCCCTCCACAACGAGGATGAGATCGGCCGTCTCGGGATCCAGATCGGGGATCGCGTGCTGGTTGAGCGCAGCGGGGACGTTATACCGCACGTGGTGCGGGTGGAAGAGCCGGGCAAGGAACGGCGGCCGTTCGTCATGCCCACACATTGCCCGGTTTGCGGCACCCGCGTGGTCCGCGAGCCCGGCGAAGTGGCCTGGCGGTGCGTTAACACGGACTGTCCGGCGCGGCTCAAGGAGTCACTGTTGCATTTCGCCGCCCGTCGCGTCATGAACATTGATGGGATGGGCGAGGCCCTGGTGAACCAGCTCGTCGATCGCGGCCTCGTCCACAGCATCTCCGATATTTACAGCCTGACCAAGGAGCAACTGCTGTCTTTGGAACGGATGGGGGAAAAATCCGCGTCCAAGCTACTACGCAACATCGACTCGTCGCGCCAGGCGTCGCTCGACCGCGTGATCAACGCCCTGGGTATCCCTATGGTGGGCGAGCGGACGGCCCAAATCCTGGCGCGCCATTTCGGAAGCCTGGACAAGCTCATGAATGCGCCCGTAGAGGAACTACAGCGCGCCGAAGAGGTGGGACCGCGCGTGGCCGAAGCCATTCACAGCTTTTTTGCCGAGCCCCGCAACCGCGAACTGGTAGAGCGCCTGCGGCGCGCCGGCCTGCGTTTCGAGCAGGAGCCCGCCCGCCGGGGAGGCCCGCTGGAGGGCATGACCTTCGTCATCACCGGCGCCTTGCGTTCCATGAGCCGCGAGGAGGCGACCGAACGGATCGAGGCGGCAGGCGGCAAAGTAACCAGTTCCGTCAGCAAGAAGACCCGCTATGTGGTCGCCGGGGCCGATCCCGGATCAAAACTCGAAAAGGCGCGCGATCTCGGCGTGGAGGTGATCGACGAATCCACCCTGCTGCGGATGCTGAGCGGCTGAGGCCTGCCCGGCCGTTTCCCCGTCCGATGCGGCGCCGGCCGAACGCCGCGGCGCGGGCCGGCCCGGCCGGGCCCAAGCACGCTTACTCCACCAACATATCCGTGGTGTGGATGCCGCGGCTGTGCAAGGCGGCTTGAAGCTTTTCAAGGGCGGCCTTATGTATTTGCGATATCCTACTCTCGTTCACGCCCAGCTCGTTGCCGATTTGTTTCATCGTGCTGCCGTGCGCGTAATACAGCATCACCACGCGCTGATAACGCGCGGGCAAGCCGCGGATGGCTGCCGCCAGCACTTGCCGCAACTGCTCGCGCGCACAGGTACGGTCCGGCGGTTCTTCCTCGCTTTGCGGCGTCTCGGCAGGCGAGAAACGCTCCCAGGACTCATTGCCCGGCCCGTTCGGATAACTTTGACTGGCCCCCAATCCCGCGGCGTGCAGCTCCAGTGAGAGCTTCCGCCAGCGGGGAAGTGAGACGCCCAGTTCACGGGCCATTTCACTCTCGGTGGGAGTTCGCCCCAACTGGCAGCTTAACTTTTGCGTTATGGCTTCGATGTGCTTGAAGCGCTTCCGCAGATCGCGGGAAGCCCAGTCCAACTGCCGCAGGCTGTCAAGAATCGCGCCTCGTATGCGGTGTTTGGCATAGAGATGAAACATCACGCGCTTGCGGGGATCATACTTCTGAACCGCATCGAACAGCCCCAGGATTCCCGCATGCACCAAGTCGTCAAGCTCCACCTGAACGGGCAGATTCTCCCGCACGCGGCACGCGATCGCGCGCACCAAGGGCAGGTGGCTCATTACAATCTCATCACGCTCTTCGCGCTCCAGCAAGCCGCAGCGGGCAGCTCGCGGAATGCCGGCTTTGATTGTGGCCGGTTTCATAACAGGCGCTGCGCATGACATCGTCGGTTCCTTCCTCCGATTTCCGTTTTGTGTTGAGGAGCCGCGGAACGCCGCTGCGGGATCTCGCGGAGATCGCGCTGCTTCCGTGCGGGGCGAGCCTGTGCAAAGCAGTCTCCATTTCTCCGCTTCCCTGAGGCTATTTGTTTTCAACAGTGGACCGCCGTTATCCGCTGAGCACCGTCAAAATCTTGACGGAAAGTGACAGAAAGACTATGCCTCCCGCGTCGCGATGTAGCGTGGCTGTACTAGACCTTTTGTAGTTTCCGCACCCGTTCCGGGCGCCGCTCGTCCCAAAACGGGAAAGGCGGTTCCATTTTGGTTCAGACCCATAAACGCAGAATTCTTCGACAAATCACGTCGAAAGTCCTCCCAATGCAGTTTCAAAACGGAAACAGAAGCGCCCAAAATGTTTTTGCCGCCGCGGCTGGCGGGCTTGCAATGCATTGGTTTGCGTCAAGATGACTGGGCGTCATTTTTTTGGCAAGCTCCGTGCACATTGGCCAGCGCCGTCCAGATGCGTACTGGCCGGCGCTACACCATGTCCACTACGACTTGGAACCGCACCGGAGGACAGCATCGCGTTCTACTTGTAGGGCCTGATAGCGCCCATCTGGAGTATCTCCGCCGCCTGCTGGAGGTCAAAGGGTTTCGCATCATCCGAGCCCGAGCGATCCCGGAGGCCTGTCAAAAAATTGTCATTGTCGCGCCCCATTTGGTACTCGCCGACCTGGGGGAGGAGCGGCAGGCTGCCGGCTCCGCTCTGCTGCCGTTAGTGGAGTGCGCGCAGGGCCAACCGGCGCCCCCAGCGGTGGTAATCGTGAGCGACCAGCAAGGGCAGGATTCGGGAACTGAATCGCTCAAGCAGGCGGGCGCGTCGTTTTTATCGAAGCCGGTGCAACCCAGCGAACTGCTGGCGACGCTTTCGCTCGCCTTTGCCGCCTATGACGCGGCTTTGCTCGAGCCGGAGCAACAGAAGGCCGTAGCCCGGCCCGATTTGCCTCCCGATTTCATTCTCGGCCGAAGCCCTGCCATCCAGAGAGTAATCGAGCAGATCCGGCTGGTGGCTCCCAAGGACACCAGTGTTCTCATAACCGGGGAGACCGGCACCGGGAAAGAGCGCGTTTCCCGGGCGATCCATTTTCTTTCCGGCCGCAGAAAGTCGCCCATGGTCTCCGTGAACTGCGGCGGCATACCGGCGTCTTTGCTGGAAGACGAATTCTTCGGTCACGTCAAGGGAGCGTTCACCGATGCTCATCAGGCTCGGATGGGGCGCTTTGAGCAGGCCAACCGCAGCACGATTTTTCTGGACGAAATCGGCGACCTGCCGCTCGAGCTGCAACCCAAACTGCTGCGCGTGCTGCAAGAGCGCGAGATCCATCGCGTAGGCGGCGTCGAGGCTATTAAGCTGGACGTCCGCGTTGTCGCGGCGACCAATGTGGACCTCTGGGCCCTGGTGCAGGAAGGGCGCTTTCGCGAGGATCTCTTTTATCGCATCAACGTGTTTCCCATTCACCTGCCTCCTCTCCGGCAGCGGCGCGAAGATATACCGTTGTTCGTGTCTCACTTTCTGGAAAAATTTGCCCGCCGGGACAAGCTGCCGCCTAAGCGCCTGCGCCCGGAAGCCGAAGCGGAGCTAATGCGGCGGCCTTGGCCGGGCAACGTTCGCGAGCTGGAAAACGCCGTCGAAATCGCAGTGATTCGCAGCCAGGATCGGGAGGAAGTCGATGTCTCCGATTTTCCTCCCGCGCGGCCGCTGCTGCAAAGCGACTTTCCCGCCGCCGCCCCAGAAGGCGATTTCAAGAGTTTGGTCCGCCAGTTTGAAAAAGACCTGATCCTGCGGGTTCTCGAGCGGACCAAGGGAAACAAAAGCCAGGCCGCTCAAATCCTGCGCCTGAAACGCACCACCTTGCTCGAAAAATTGAAAAAGCTTCAGGACCCGGCGGAGTCCTCCAGCCAGTGAGCGTCTGGCTGCTGCTCTCGCCGGGCTTTCCCGCTACAATCTTAAGCATGCCGCGCTTCACGCTTGCCTTCATCACCGATGAATTCTGCCAGGATTTTGAGCGCGCCGCGTCGACTGCGGTCGAACTCGGGTACGAAGCCGTTGAGGTGCGCTCGGTGTGGAACAAAAACGTCGCCGACCTCGAGCCTGGCGAAGTCGCGCGGATCCGAAGAATCGCGGATAAAGCCGGCGTTCGGATTCTTTCGGTCGCCTCTCCGGTTTTCAAGTGCACCCATCCTGAGGGCGGCCCGGTCGATCACCGCTTCGAGCAAGACGCCTTTCACTCGGCGCACCAGTTCGCTGATCAGCCGCGCATTCTCGAGCGGTCGATCCAGATCGCCGTCGAGCTCGGCGCCCCGATCGTACGCGTGTTCAGTTTCTGGCGCACGATGGAGCCCCAGCGGCTATTCCACCATATCGTCGAGTCGCTGGCCGAAGCCATCCAAAAAGCGTCCCGGCAGGGGCGATGGATCGGCCTGGAAAACGAGCACGCCTGCAATATCGCGACAGCCGCGGAGGCGGCGCCGGTGCTGCACGCCCTCCAGGACAAGCATTTCGGGCTGGTCTGGGACCCCGGCAACTCCTATATGGCCGGCGAGATTCCCTACCCCGACGGCTACTCCCTGCTCCCGCCCGGGCGCATCCTTCATGTCCATGCCAAGGATGGCGTGCTCAACCGCGAGCGCGATCGCGTGCTTTGGGGGCCATTCGGCGAAGGCCAGGTGGACTGGAAGCGCCAGATCGCCGCGCTGGCTCGCGACGGCTATCACGGGGCCATCAGCCTCGAAACGCACTGGGCAGGGCCTGATGGCAACAAAGAGGAGGGCAGCCGCATCTGCGCGGTTCGTTTGAAGGAAATGGTCCTGGGTTACGCGGGCTAGGCCGCAATTCGGACGGCCGGGCTTCCGAGAGAAGGCTTGCCTTGGCGGAGTTCGCGCTAGAAGCTTTCCAGGCCTTCAGTCAGCTCGATCGAAACTCCTAAAGGGTCCGTCAGGAATGCGATCCCCATTCCGACGTCCGGGACTTTTCGGTACGGCACATCGAATTTCACGCCGCCTGCCTCCAGCTTCTGGCAGAACGCCTCGAGGTTCTTCACCTCGAAACCGATGTGATCGAGCGCCCGGCCCTTTGTGCCCATGCCGGGGGGCGCCTTGGCGGGTTGGAAACTGAGGTTCATCCCCGGCACATCGGCGGATTCATGCGCCCCGCGATGGCTGGGGCGCAATGAAAATGTTTTTGTGTACCAGTCCCGGATGGATCCGTAGTCGGCCACATAGTAGTGCAGATGGTGGCTTACGGCGGGGGTGCTCAGCGAAACGTCCTGCTGCAACTCAAGTTTTACGCCGTCCGGAGCCATCACGTAGGCGTTGGGAAAGCCCTCCGTTCCCTTGAATTCCCGCTGCACGAGGAGCCCCGCGGCTCGCCAGCGCTGTAGCACATCCGGCAGATTGCGCACTCTAAGGCCGAAGTGATCGAGCACCGTTCCTTCGCTGCCGCCCGCCGGCTCTCGCCGCCGGAAGAGAATCAACATTCCGGGTATTTTTACGCCTTGCAGCCGGCCCCGCTCGATCGGAACCGCCCCGAACTGCTCGACCCATAGTTTCCGGTGCGCTTCCACGTCGCGCACGTTCAGGTGGATATGTCCCATCGTTACGCCGGCCTCGTTCGGCGGAAAAAGCTGCGGTTTTGCCGGCCCCACAAAAGCAACGGCCAGACTTGCGGCAAGCAGCAGTTTCATGGTGATTCACTCCGGCGTGTAGTATACACGGAGGCGAGAGGACGCCGGAAATCTGCCGGCTTTTTCGGCTTCAGCGGCGGGCCTCGCAGCATGCGTGCGGGATTCTCTTTTACTGTGCGGCCTCTGCTATCGCCCGGATCCGCCGGCGCGCTCGCGATTACTTCTTCTTTTCCCGGTTCCACAGCTCGCGCGAGACCACTCGCCCGCAGAAGGGACAGTAATTGATGCCCACGTAGCTGAGCGGGCGCTCTCCAAAGGCGAGAAAGTAATCGCTATCGATGTCGTTGATGATTCGACCGCGGGATAGCAAATGCTTCGGCGAGACGCAGGCCATGTCCCGTTCCACAAGTTGGTCGAATGCCGGGCAGCAGTGCACGGTTTGAGTCTAGCGCCTTTTGTTCGCCGCGCCTAGCACAGCGCCGAAGCCGGCGCGGTCCTCGGTTTGCGCGGCAAACGGCCGGAAGGTCTGTACTTCCAGAAGGCGCGGCGCCAGGGATAAAATCCTACAAAATCGCGGCCTACTCCCTTATGGTATTCTTTTCCGTGAGGTCCGTCGCGAGGCTGCCATGAACCTACGCCTGTACCGCCGGTGGCTGGGGGCGAGTTGTGCGTTGCTTCTGTTTGGGGCCCCGGCCCTTCCCCAGTGGCGGCAGTGGCGGCAAATGATGGCCGAGCACGACGAGAATCCCCCGACACCGAACCCCGACGAGGAAACTGAGTTCTATTTCGCCCGCCTTGCATACCGAAATGGCCCCGGGGCGCGCCGGTGGGGGCAGGCTTGGATGACGGACTCCCCGGCCGCGGACCGTTATTTTTTGCAAGGCGTCCGCCGGCTGACCAACATTCATGCGCGGTCCCGCGAGCAATACATCCCGCCGCTTGATAACGCGCTCTTCGATTATCCGTGGATTTATGCGGTCGAGGTCGGCCAGTGGGGATTGAACGAGGCCGAAGGGGCGCGCCTGCGCGAATACCTGATGCGCGGCGGTTTCCTGGTGGTGGATGACTTTCATGGCACCTACGAATGGGCCCATTTTGTGGAAGGGATCAAAAAGGTGTTCCCGGACCGCCCCATCGTGGAAATAGAACTCTCCGACCCGGTCTTTCACGTTCTCTATGATTTGGATCAGAAGGTGCAAATCCCGGGCATCCAATACCTGCGCAGCGGCCGCACTTTCGAAAGAGATGGAGTCGAACCGCACTGGCGTGGAATTTACGATGACAAGGGCCGCCTGATGGTGGTGATCAATTTTGACATGGACTTGGGAGACGCCTGGGAATGGGCCGATTTTCCCGGATACCCGGAGCAATGGACGGCGCTCGCCTATCGTTTCGGGATCAACTACGTCACTTACGCAATGACGCACTAGCTCAGCGATCAGCTCTCAGCTTTCCGGAGGCTGACGGGTCGGTTTCTGAACTGACGGCCGGCACCTTTCATGTTTGAATTTCTTTTCAAGTATCCGCGCACGGTTTTTCAAAAGGGAGAGTTCCTCTTCCTGAGCGGATGGCCTCTGTGGCTGCTGGCAGCGCTCATTGCGGTGGCCGCAGCGGCTCTGGCCTGGCATGTGCGCGTACACGGGCAGAGGTTTGCCAGGACTCGGCGGGGCGTGATTTGGGCCCTGGAATCGGCGTTGATGGCGCTGCTTCTGGTCATCCTTTGGCATCCGGCCATTCGCGTCGCCACCCTGCGCCCGCAGCAAAACGTGATTGCCGTGCTGGTGGACACCTCGCGGAGTATGGCGTTGAAGGAGAGCACGCAGTCGCGGTTGGACAAAGTGCAGGCGGCCCTTTCCGGCGGCCTGTTACGCGACCTTGGCGGCCGTTTTCAGGTCCGCCTCTATGATTTTTCTTCCGGCCTGGAGAGAGTCGAGAATCCAACCCAACTCGCCGCCAATGGAAACGCCACCCGCTTGGGCGAGGCCCTGGCCGGCGTGTTGCGCGAGACCAGCAGTCTTCCGCTGGGAGGCGTGGTTGTTTTTTCCGACGGCGCAGACAATGCCAACGGCATTGACCGCAACTTAATGGCCGAAATACGGCAGAGGCGTATCCCGATCCATACGGTCGGCGTCGGCCGCACCGAAATCCCGTATGACGCCGAGATGACCGACGTTGCGGTAAGTTCGCGAGCGCTGCCCGGGTCGCGATTGATCGCCCGCGTCAGCATCCGGCAGCACGGGCTGAGCGGCCAGAAGGCGCGACTGTCGGTTCGCGAGGGCAGCAACATCCTGGCTGCCCGGGATATTACGTTAAACTCCGCGCAGACCCTGCAAACCGAGGAAATTCTTTTCAATTCCGGCGATCCGGGAGCGCGCAAGCTGACTTTCGCCATTGATCCGCTGCCCGGCGAGGAAGTCACGGGCAATAATTATCTGACGCGCGTGTTGCAGGTTGTTCCCGGCAAGCGGCGCATCCTCTATGTCGAAGGTGAGCCTCGCTGGGAATTCAAGTTCATCCGCCGCGCCGCCGAAGACGACCAGAGCATCCAGCTCGTAACGCTGCTGCGCACCTCGGCCAATCGGTTTTACCGGCAGAATGTGGATGATGACAAAATGCTGGCCGACGGGTTCCCGGCCACCGCCGCCGAACTATTCGGCTACCAGGCCCTGATCATCGGCACCATTGAGGCCAATTTCTTCACGCCCGCCCAGCAGGATCTCATTAAGGAGTTCGTGAACCGCCGCGGCGGTTCGGTGCTGTTTCTGGGCGGCCGCCATTCCTTCAGCGACGGAGGCTGGGCGACGTCTTTGCTGGCTGAAATTCTGCCGGTGCGAATCACTCCCGGCGGCAATACCTTCCACCGCCGGCCAGTCAAGGTCGAATTGACGCAGCAAGGCCGCGAATCGCTGATTTGCCGTTTGGATGAAGATCCGGAGAAAAACGAGGCTCGCTGGAACAAGCTGCCCGACCTTGCCGATTATCAGACCACCGGCGAGCTGAAGCCCGGCGCTGTTTCCCTGATCGACGCCCAGTTGCCCGGCGCGAAAACCATTCCCATGCTGGTCATGCAGAACTACGGCCGGGGCCGCGTCCTGGTATTCGCCACCGGCGGGAGCTGGCGCTGGCGCATGCGGCTGGAACACACCGACACCAGCCATGTAACATTCTGGCAGCAATTGCTGCGCAGCATGGTAAGCAACACGCCGGGTCCGGTGATGCTGACTTCCGACCGGGTTATCTATTCGGATGAGGATCGCGTTCATCTGCGGGCCGAAGCTCGCACCCAGACCTATGAGCCGGCTGACAACGCCACCGTAGTGGCTACCGTAACCGGCGAGGACGGGAAGCCCTCCACCCTTGAGTTCCACCCGTCTCCGGATCAGGAAGGCGTGTACGAGGCTGATCTGGCTGCGGAGAAACCGGGATCGTACCGTGTGGAAGTCACAGCTCACCGCGAGAGCGAAATCCTCGGGCGTGAATCCCTGGTGTTCCATCGCGAAGACGGAGTGGCTGAAAACTTCCACCCCGAACAGAATCGGGAGCTGCTGCAAAAAATCGCGCAGCAGACCGGCGGTAAATACTGGGACCTGAACGACGTGAGCAAGCTGCCGAGCGAAATTACTTACTCGGAAGCCGGCATTACCGCCCGTGAGGCTCGGGATCTCTGGGATATGCCGGCCGTTTTTTTCCTGGCTCTCGGATTGCTGGCGGCTGAATGGCTTTTACGCAGAAAGTGGGGCGCGGTTTGAAAATGGCACTTTCAACAGAGCGCCGGACGAATGCGGGATTCCACCGGCGTTTCCCGGCGCTGCTAAAGGACGGCGCGGCGCTGCGTGAGGAATCCGGCTTCGGCGGCGGCTCCGCGCCGGAAGCCCGGCCGGCGCCCCGCTCGTTCCCCGAACTTTTCGGAACACTCGGCTCCTGGCTGCTCGTTTCGCTTCTGGTCTTCTGCCCCGCGGCCCTGCGGGCGCAGACCGGCTCCACCTATTTTCTGATAGTCGGCGGATTAGGCGGGGAGCCGGATTACGAGCAGCGCTTCGCCAGCTACGTCAGCGACCTCGAAAAGATCTGCCGCGGCATGGCGGGCGATCCCGATCACGTCATCGCGCTCTCCGGCAAAGCGGCCACGCGGGAAGGCATCGAGAGCGCATTCCAAAAACTTTCTGCGCGTGTGCAGCCGGCCGACGCTCTGGGTGTTTTTCTTGTCGGCCACGGCACATTTGACGGGACCGCCTACAAATTCAACATCCCCGGGCCCGATCTCACCGGTGAGGATCTCGGCGCGCTGATGAACCGCGTAAAAGCCGGACGCCAGTTGCTTGTGGTGGCCACCAGCGCGAGCGGCGCGTGCGCCGATAAACTGGCCGGCAACAACCGCGTCGTCATTACTGCGACGCGCAGCGGCACGGAGCGCAACGCCGTCGTTTTCGCTCGCTACTGGGTCGAGGCCCTGCGCGATCCGGCGGCCGACACCGACAAGAACGAAACCATTTCGGCGCAGGAGGCCTTCCACTACGCGGATGAAAAAGTGAAGCGCTTTTACACGGACCAGAAGCGTCTGGCCACCGAGCACGCGCGCATGGAAGGCAAGATGGCTAACAGCTTCGTCCTGGCCCGGCTCGGCGCCAGCGCCGCGGCGGCGAGCGACCCGGCCAAGCGCAAGCTGCTGGCGGAGCGGGAATCCATCGAGCAGCAGATTGACGCGCTCAAGTACCGCAAGTCGTCGCTCCCCGATGCCGAGTATAAGAAGCAATTGGAAGCCTTGCTGCTCCAGTTGGCCAGGGTGCAGGACGCCATCGAAGCGGGAACCGGAAAATAGGATGTACTCGCGTTTCCAGAGCAAAAGCGAGTGTCCGGATGCAGCGGGGAACGGTGATTCGTTCGCTGGCAGGTAGCACCATGTATCGATTCCTTTTGGCTCTCGTTTTATTGGCTGGCTCGTCCCTGGCGGCCAAAGCCGCGCCCCTGGACGCGTGCCAGGATCCGGCGGATCACGGCCGCAAGGAGGAGGCGCGCCGCTGTTACCTCACCGCTCTGCGCACGAACGCCGATCCCGCTGTGCAGGCGGAAGCTACATGGAAACTCGGAGACAAGAAGCGGGCTAACGAGCTTTTCCGCGCGGCAGTGGCCGCGCACCCCAAGGATGCCGCGGTCCGTGTGGCCTGGGGACGCCTGTTCCTGGAAACGTATAACAAGCAGGAGGCCTCGACCCTCTTCAAAGAGGCGTTGCAACTCGATCCGCAAAACGCAGACGCGCATCTGGGCCTCGCGCTGGTCGCGGCCGAGGGATTTGAAAACGCCGCCGTGGAAGAGGCCAACCAGGCCCTGAAGCTGCGTCCCGGTTTGACGGAGGCCCATACCCTGCTGGCGTCGCTCGCCCTCGAGGAAAACGATGCGGCGCGAGCCAACCAGCATCTGGACCGCGCGCTGGCCACTAAAGGTTGCCCTCTCGAAGCCTACGCGCTGAAAGCCGCCATCGACCTTCTCGCGGGGAAACCGGAGAGCGAGTGGACGGCCAAGGCCCTCGCTTACAATCCGTCCTACGGGGATGTTTATGCCACGCCAGCGCACTTTTTTGAGATCACCCGGCGATACAAGGAGGCGGTCGATCTTTATCGCCGCGCCCTGGCGCTCGACCCGGATCTTTGGAGCGCCCATGCCGCACTGGCCGTAAACCTGTGGCGGCTCGGCGACGAGACTGAAGCACGCCAGCACCTGGAATTAGCGTACAAGGGTGATCCCTACAACGCCATGACCGTCAACTCTCTGCGGCTCATGGACAGCGTCGACAAACATTTCCGGACGTTCAAGAATCCCAAAGTAATTTTGAAGCTGCACGAGAAAGAGGCCGAGGTGCTGCGGCCTTATTTTGAAGAACTCGTGCAAAAGGCGATTGACACATATCGCGTGAAATACGCTTTCACGCCCACGCAGCCGATTCACGTGGAGGTCTATCCCGACCACGAGGATTTCGCCGTCCGGACCATGGGCATGCCCGGCCTGGGAGCGCTCGGCGTGACCTTCGGTTATGTCGTGGCTATGGACAGCCCTTCCGGCCGGCCTCCCGGCGAATTCCATTGGGGCAGCACTCTGTGGCACGAGCTGTGCCACGTCTTTGTCCTCGAAAAAACCCATCACACGGCCCCACGCTGGTTGAGTGAGGGACTTTCCATGTATGAGGAGGCCCACGGCGGCGAGGGGTGGGGCGACCGCATAACCCCGGAGATCATCCGCGCTATCAAGGACAAAAGGCTGCTGCCGATTGCCGAACTCGATCGGGGCTTCATTCGGCCGCGGTATCCTTCTCAGGTTATCGTTTCCTACTTCCAGGCCGGGGCTATCTGCGAGATGATCGCGGAAAAACAGGGGTTCCCCAAGTTGCTCGCCATGCTGGACGCCTACGAGCATGGCCGGACGACGGAACAGGTGGTGCAGCAGGTGCTCGGGCTCTCGCCAGCCGATTTCGACAAGCAGTTTGCCGAGTTCCTGCGCCCACGCACGGAAAAGGTGGTAGCCTCTTTCGATGAGTGGCGCAAGCTGATGGAAACCGTTGTCAGCTTGGCCAAGGCGAAGAAATATTCGGAAGTCATGGAACCCGCCCGGCGCGCGCGCGATCTGTATCCCGATTTTGTAGAGGCCGGGAACCCTTACGAAATCCTCGCCGAGGCGCATCTTGCCTCCGGGGATAAAGCCGGCGCCGCCCAGGAGCTGGAGCGCTACCGTTTGGCCGGCGGGCGCAGTCCGCGGGCTTTGAAGCAGCTCGCTTCGCTCGACGACGAGCTCGGCAACCGGCAGCAGGCCATCCACGTGCTCGAGCAGCTGCTATGGATCCGGCCCGGCGATGAAGAGTTGCATTCGAAACTCGGCCAACTGCTTCTGGCGGAGAAGCAACCCCGCTTGGCGGTGCGCGAGTTTGAGTCCTTGCTGGCAGTCAAGCCTGTGGACCCCGCAGCCGCCCACTTTCATTTGGCGGAAGCTTACTACCAGCTCAAGAACCGCGAGAAGACCCGCGAACATCTGCTGGCTTCTCTCGAGGCGGCCCCCGGATACCGCCCAGCCCAGAAATTGCTTTTGGAGATCAACCGTTAGATATACCGCATCCCATGTCAACCACTACATCGCTTTCCACGATAGAAACGACCGATTATAGAGAGCTTGTAAATCGGTTTCGCGACGTGCAAACGCGCATCCGGGAGCAGGTGCACCGGATTATCGTCGGCCAGGAAGAGGTCATCGACCACCTGTTGCTGACTCTTTGGGTGGGCGGGCATTGCCTCATCACGGGTATGCCGGGGACGGCGAAAACGCTGCTGGTCCGCACCCTGGCATCGGCGCTCGGGCTGAAATTCAAGCGCATTCAGTTCACGCCCGACCTGATGCCTACCGACGTCACCGGAACTGACATCATCGAAGAAGACGTCACAACCGGCCATCGCAAATGGACTTTTGTCGCCGGTCCCATCTTTACTAACGTCATGCTGGCGGACGAAATTAACCGCACGCCTCCCAAAACCCAAGCTGCTTTGCTGGAAGCAATGCAGGAACTAAGCTGTACGGTGCGCGGGCAAACCTACCGGCTCGAGCCTCCGTTTTTCGTTCTGGCGACGCAGAATCCCATCGAGCTCGAAGGCACCTATCCTCTGCCTGAGGCGCAGCTAGATCGATTTCTTTTCAACATCATTCTCGATTATTTGAATGTTAAAGATGAAATGGAAGTCGTCGGCCGCAACACCTCCGGTGAAATGGCCAGCGTGGAGGCTTGCACCAACGCCGAAGAGATCATCGCCTTCCAGAGGCTGGTCAAGATGGTTCCCATTGCGGAAAACGTAACCCGCTATGCGGTCGAACTGATGCGGGCGACGCGCCCGCGGGAAGCAAGCGCGCCGGAAGTCATCAAGAAGTATGTCAACTATGGCGCCAGCGTGCGGGCCACACAATTTCTGGTTCTCTCCGCTAAAGCCCGGGCGCTCAGCCGCGGCAATTATCACGTGGGTTACGACGATTTACGCGCCCTGGTCTTGCCGGTTCTACGGCACCGCGTACTGACGAACTTTCATGCGGAGTCCGACGGCATCACGGTCGACGAGATTCTGCGCCAGCTCCTCGACGCTTTCCCCGCTCCCAGAGACTGACCCGTGGCCGGTCTTCTCGAGGTTTTCGCCGGAAAAGCACAGGGACAAAACGAGAGGAATTATGCCGGACGCACAACGTCTCCTCGACCCGAAAATTTTGGCTCGCCTCTCGACCATCGAGCTGGTCGCCAAAACGGTGGTCGAGGGCTTTGTCGCGGGGCTGCACCGCTCTCCCACCTTCGGCTTCAGCCAGGAATTCGCCGAGTACCGGCCGTACGTGCAAGGCGACGACCCCCGGTTTGTGGATTGGAATGTGTATGCGCGGACAGACCGCACGTACCTGAAGCGCTATCTCGGCGAAACCAACACCGCGCTGGTCCTATTGTTTGATGCCAGCAACTCCATGGGCTATCGTTCGACGGGCGTGAGCAAGATCGAGTACGCCCGGTTTCTGGCCGCGTCCCTGGCCTACCTGGCGCTGCACCAGCACGATGCCGTCAGCCTGATTCTGTTTGATGAAAAGGTCCGCCGCTACATCCCGCCTTCCACGCGCCCCGGACAGTTGCATGGCGTGCTGCACGCGATCGAGCATGCCGAGCCGGCCACGCGCACCAACATCCAGCAGCCTTTCGAGCACTTCCAACAATTTTTAACGAAACGCGGCCTGGTGGCGGTGATCTCGGACTTTTACGAGCAACCCGAGCGCATCATCAAAGCTGTGCGCCCGCTCTGCTATCACGGCAACGACATGATGTTGTTTCATATCCTCGATCCGGCTGAGCTTTCCCCTCCGCTGCGGGACTCCGCCCTGCTTGAAGACATGGAAACCGGTGAGCGTATGGAGGTGGCTCCCGAATATGCGCGGGGCGAATACCGAAAGCTGATTCAATCCCACATTGACAACCTTCGCCGGGAGGCCCAGGGCGCCGGGGCCGACTACCTGCTGCTGGACACGTCAAAGCCGCTCGACCTCGCGCTAAAGGAGTTTTTGCAGTTCCGGTACAAGCGAATGTAGGGTTTTCCGGCTGGCAGCGATCCGGCTGTGCTCTAACCGCCGCTCACGCGGCCAACAGTCCTATTCCCCAACACTTGCAAAAAACTTACAATTTTCTTTCTCACTGGCTACCCGGAGGGCGGTCTAATATAGAGAGATGGTGGCCTGGGCCTGTGCAGAAACGCGTAGTCCCTCCTCCGGGAAGCGTGGGCCGAGGCTGCGGGGCGCTCCCGGCGGGCAGCCAGTTCCCACCAAAGGGTTGCGGCGATTACGAGTGGCCGAGAAGCGTATACTTAAAAGGGCTGACATTCTATGTCCTTTCTGTCTCCCTGGTTTTTGATCGCCGGCTTGGCGGCCATGGTCTTTCCCGTCTGGCTGCACCTGCTCGAACGCCAGAATCCGACCCGCATCCCGTTCAGTTCGTTGATGTTTTTCGCTCATAACACCCAGCGGGCCGTGCGCCGCAGGCATTTGAAATACCTGGCGCTGCTGGCCGCTCGCCTGAGCTTGATCCTGCTGCTGGCCCTGCTGTTTGCTCGGCCCGTATTTCACCGCAGCGCGAGCGCCGCCTCCGAGCGCCCGCGACACCGCATCGTGGCCATCGACACTTCGTTGAGTATGGCGTACGGCGATCGCTGGAGCCGCGCCCAGAGTGAAGCTCAGTCGCTCATCAACCAGGTGCGGCCCGGCGACCACGCGCAGATTGTCGCCTTCGGTCCGGGCGTGCGGGTGATGAACGACCCGACCGACGACCGCGCCGTGCTGCGCAGCGCTTTAGCCAGCTTGAAGCCGACTGCATCGCGAAACTCCTATGGTGAACTCGGCCAATCATTGCGGACCCTCTCGGAGAACAACGCGTTCGCGGTCGAGGTCCACGTGATTTCTGATTTCCAGCAATCGGCCATGCCGGGTCGCTTCGCCGACCTCAGCTTGCCGACGGGCGCGACCCTCGAAGCTCACAGCGTGGCGGGCAGCGGCCCGCACCCGAACTGGTGCGTTGAGAGCATTAAAGGTGAAACGCATGTCTTCGGCGACGGCCGGCCGCGCATTGAGGCCACCATCGCCGGCTTCGAAACGCCAGCTGCGTCGCGCCGCGTGTGGCTTAATGTAAACGGCCGCCAGGTCGCGTCCAAAACAGTGCTGGTTCCGGAATCCGGGCGGGCCACAGTCGAGTTTGCGGGTTTTGAGGTGCCCTACGGCGAGAGTCGCGGGGAGGTGCATATTGATTCGGCCGATCCGTTGCCCGCCGACGACGTGCGGCTGCTCCCCTTCCAGCGCGCAGAACCGTCGCCCATCTTATTTCTGCACAACCCAGGAAAGACCCGTGAGTTGCTGTACTACAAGACTGCGCTCGAAGCTTCCGGCCAGTCGATGTTCACCGTGCAGCCCGCCACGCCTGTGGAGGCTGGAAATTTACAGCTTGATCGTTTTGCCTTCGTTGTGATCTGCGATGTGCCCCGGTTGCCGGCTAACATCGAGCAACGCATGAAATCTTACCTGCAAACTGGTGGATCAGCGCTGCTTTTTCTGGGACCGGCCATCGCCCTGGAAGGCCAGATGCCGATTGCCCCCGACAACGCGGCGCGGCGGGTGATCGAGGCTCGCTACACCGCGCGTGAGCGGGAGCGCTTCCAGCAAGTGAGCCAGATGGATGGGACCCATGCCGCTCTGCGGGACAGCAAGAGCTTTTCTGGGGTGAAGTTTTTCCGGTATTTGCGATGGGAGCCGCCGGCTTCCTCCGTGCTTGCGCGTCTTGCCGACGGGTCGCCTCTGATTGCGGAAGAAACCATAGGTCTGGGACGGCTGCTGGTATTCGGTTCGTCCATTGACAACCTATGGAATGACTTGCCGGTGCATCCGCTGTTTGTGCCGTTTGTTTTTCAGTCAGCCCGGTCGCTTTCCGATTTAGAAGAGACGGCCTCCCAGGCCACGATCGATTCGATGCTGGAACTGGAGAAGCGGCGCGATCCGCGTTCCGCCGTCGAGGTGATCGATCCTTCCGGACGGCGTGCTTTGGGACTGGCAGCGGCCGTATCGAGCCGCGAATTCCCGCTCACCCGTACTGGGTTTTATGAGATCCGGCGAACTGGAAAGGTGGAGCTCATCGCGGTGAACCCGGACGGGCGGGAGAGCGACTTGCGTCCCATCGCTTCCGATGTTCTGGCGCTGTGGAAATCCACAGGGCGCGCCGACAACGCCGCCGCGTCGGCTGCCACCGCGCCGTCCACTCCCGCTCCCCGCGATGTCTGGCGCATGATTCTGATAGTGGTATTGGCTGCGGCGGTGATAGAATCGCTACTGGGCAATCTGCACTTGGGTCTGCGAGACGAGGTGGGATCCTGATGAATTCCTTTGCCGCTCTCGAAGAGTACCTTCAGCAAGTCAAGAAAAGATGGCAGGCTACTGTCGCCACCCGGGGCTTGGGTATCGCGGCGGCCGGCGCCCTGATTCTGACCATTCTTTGCGTTCTTTTTGCCAACCGCTTTGCGTTCGCCCCCTGGAGTGTCGTGAGCGGGCGGACCGTCCTGTATCTGGCGACGGGCGCGCTCATTGCCCTGGCGCTGGTCCGGCCGCTGCTTGAGTTGCGTCGCCGCAACAGCAGGACCTCCTGGGTAAAGCGAATTGCCAACCGCCATCCGGCCTTCGGAGAGCGCATCGAGACCTTCGTCGATCAGAAGCCGGCCGACCGGCAAAACCCTATGCTGGGTCTTCTGGCGGAAGATACGCTGCGCCTCACCGCCCAGGCTCCGCCGGAGCAAATCGCTTCTTCCGGTCCCATTCTGACTTTTTCAGGCATCGCTGTGACCGCCCTGGCCGTCCTGATTTGGCTCGGGGTCGCCGGCCCCGGCTATCTCCGGTACGGTACAGCCCGCTTGTGGGGCGGCTGGCTGAGGCCCACGATGTCGAATCTGTATCAGCTCGCAGTCGAGCCCGGCTCGACGACGATCCGCCGCCGGGCCGATCTGTTGATCAGCGCGCGCACTATCGGATTTTATTCGCCCACCGCCCACCTGTTCGCCAAATACGCGTCGAGCGCCAAATGGGAAGAGGCGCCCATGCAGCGCCGCCCGGACGATTCGGGCTTCGAATTTCAGCTCGCCGGCGTGGATGAATCGCTGCGCTACTACGTCGTCGCTGGGAGCGTAAAAAGCCCCGAATACGACGTGAAAGTGGTTGAGATGCCCAGCGTGAAGAAGTTGCGGCTGACTTACCACTACCCATCGTGGACGGGATTGGCCGACTCTACGCAAGAGCCGGGCGGCGATGTTCGCGCCGTGGCCGGAACCGAGGTGGACGTCGAGGTCGAGACCGACCGGCCGCTGACCTCCGGCGCTTTGCAGGTGGATGGACAAGCGAGCATTCCCCTCCGCAGCGACGCGAACTGGAGCCGCGGCCGGCTGGCGGTGCAAAAGGACGGCCGTTACTTTGTCGCCGCACTGTACAACGGCGAAGTGGTGCGGCTCAGCGACGACTTTTTCATCGAAGCGGTCCCCGACCAGCCTCCCACCATCAAGGTCGTAAAGCCTGCCCGCGATGCCCAGGCCACTTCCATTGAGGAAGTGCCGGCGCAGTTCGAGGCCGAGGATGATTTCGGCCTGAAAAGCTTCGACCTGCATTATTCAGTCAACGGAGGTCCGGAAAAGATCGTTAATCTGCGGGCCGCAGGCGGAAAACAGGCGACGGCGGACTACCTCTTTGCGCTGGAGAGCTTTTCGCTCGTACCCGGGGACGTTATCAGCTATTACGCCGCCGCCCGGGACGCGAAGGTCGAGACCAAGACGGATATGTACTTCATTGAGGTACAGCCCTTCGAGCGGGAGTATTATCAAGCCCAGCAGATGGGCGGCGGAGGCGGAGCCGGCGGCGAGGACGAGAGTTCCCAAATTTCCCGGCGCGAGAAGGAGATCGTGGCTGCCACCTGGAACCTGGCTCGCGACAAGAGCCTGGATAAACAAAAGGCGGCCGATGCCGCCAAAACGCTGGCCGGGGTCCAATCCAAATTGCGCGATCAGACCAATACTTTGGCGGAGCGCATGAAAAGAAGGCAGCTTGCCAATGCCAGCGGCGAGTTTCAGGCGTTCGTGAAGAATATGGAGCAGGCGTCTGCGGCCATGGGTCCCGCGGCCGAACAGCTTTCGGCGCAGAAGTGGGAAGGCGCGCTGCCTCCCGAACAGAAAGCTCT
>DASREK010000273.1:0-3563 GCA_035652135.1 Bryobacterales bacterium
TATAGCTCAGCAGCCGCTTGATTGCGCGCGCAGTGCAGGGCAATCTCACAACCGCCGCCCAGGGTTAATCCAAAAGGCGCAGCCACGACCGGCTTAGGCGCATATTTCAAGGCCAGATTCATCTGCTGGAACCGGCGCACGGCGGCATCAAGCTCGTCCCACTCTCCGCCCTGGGCGGCCATGAGCACGAGCACCAGGTTAGCCCCTGCCGAGAAATTTCCTCCTTGATTGGCCACCACCAGCGCTTCAAAGTTGGCGGCGGTCTCCTTGAGGCCCGCCATGAGGATCGACACCTGGTCCTCGCCGATGGTGTTCATCTTGGAATGGAACTCGGCGCACAGCACGCCATCCCCCAGATCGATCAGGGATGCCCCCGCATTGCACTTGATCTCCCGCTGCGCCCGCTTGAGGTCCTCCAGGAGGAGAATGCCGGGACGGAGAGGGACCGGCTTGTAACGGCTCTCACGAAAATGAAAGTACGCGCGGACTGGCGCCGCCCCATCCAAAAATTGGTAAAACGATCGAGCGCCTCCCGCCAGCATGCGCCCCACACTCTCAGGCACGTCCTTCTTTTCGCGCTTCAGCCGTGCGGCTACGCTTTCCACTCCCAAAGCGTCCCACGCCTCGAACGGGCCGACTTCGCGCCCGTAACCCCAGCGCATCGCCCGATCGATCTCCACGACGCTTTCGCAAATTTCGCCCACAAGCGAGGCCGCATACAGAAAAACTTCGCTCAAAAGGCTCCATAGGAATTGCGCCGCCTTATCGCCGGAGGCCAGCAGCAGAGGCAGCCGCTGGCGCACATCCTCGATATTTCTCCCTATTTCCACGGAAGCGAACCGGGGCTTCTGGCGGGGATGATACTCGAGCGTTTTCCAATCAATGGCCCAAATCTCGCGCCGGCCCTCTTTCATTTGCGTTCGGTAGAATCCCTGCCCCGTCTTCTCGCCCAGCCAGTTCTTGGCGAGCATCTGTTCGACGAAATGCGGAATGCGAAACCAGTCCCGGCGCGGATCGGCGGGCAAGTTGTTATATAGGTCGCGAATCACGTGCGCCGCCAGGTCGAGCCCCACCAGATCCAATGTGCGGAAGGTTGCAGTCTTGGGATTACCGATGGCGGAGCCAGTAAGCGCGTCCACTTCCTCGATGCTGAAATCGTATTCCTGCATCAGCCGGAGTGCGGCAGCCGAGGAAAAGGCAGCTATCCGGTTGGCGATAAAGCCCGGCGTATCCTTGGACTCGACCACGCCTTTCCCCAGCCGCCAGTCGCAGATTTCGGAAATCCAGTCAAACACTGCGGGCAGCGTTCGGGGACCGCGAATTAGTTCCACCAGGTGCATGTAACGCGGAGGATTAAAGAAATGAGCGCCCAGCCAATGCTGCTGAAAGGGCTCGCTGAAGTTCCGGGCGATCGCAGCCACAGGAATGCCGCTGGTATTCGAGGAAACTACGCCGTCCCCTCTGCGCACCGGCTCGACCCGCGCCAGCAGCCGCCGCTTGATGTCCAGATCCTCCGCAACCGCCTCGATAATCCAGTCGCAGCGCTCCAGCCGCGCCAGATCGTTGTCAAAATTCCCAATCGCGATGCGATCTCGATAACCCGCCAAAAACAGCGCGGGCGGCTCCTGTTCGAGGGCTGCGGCGAGACCGGTACGGGCGAGCCGGTTGACATCCTCGGGCGGCCCGGGAAGGTCTAACAGGTCGGTAGGAATCCCCGCGTTCGCCAGATGGGCCGCAATTCGCGACCCCATGGTACCTGCTCCAAGCACGGCCGCGCGGGTGATCGGTTTCATGGAGGCCCTGCGGAAGAGAGTTGAGCCTGACTTTTCGACTATAGCAGAACAGGCAGGCCGCCGGTTGCTCCGCCTGCTCCCGCGCATGCGCCATCGATGAGACTGGATAGCCCTTTCGGCTTCCGGGGTCGAGCGCTGCGCGGGAAACAGCTCGGGCAGTGGCGGAAGCGCGTCAGACTCTGGCGTCCGCCGCCGGGCGGGGCTCGCTCGAGAAAGCGAGATTCAGCGGCGCCTTGGAAGACCGCCCCATCCCGCAGCAAGGAAACCTTGCCTTATTTGTGAATCACGATGCTGCCCCCGCCGATGGCCATCGGGTTTGCCGAATCGATGTCGTCGGACGACCCGTAGGAGTTATCGTAAACGATGTTCCCCGTCGCAACATCCCAGACCTTGATGCGGAACTTATCGACTCCGCCTCCACCGCTCATTGAGCCATCAGTGGCGGTCAGCAGAAAGCCGTAGTTGCCGGAGCCGTTGACGATGCCGTTTCCCTTGTATTGCGCCTTGGCGCCGGAAATAACCAGCCACTGGTACGAGGTGCTATGGAAATTGAAGTTTCCCGCCTGGAACTGGAACTCGGTATTGCCGTCCGGCGTGGACTGGCCCTTCTGGTATTTGGACACAAACCCGAAGTTAGCTTTGCCGCTGACCTGCATGTAGGGCAGCGCACTGTAGATCGGAGATTGTATCCACCCGCCGCCGGTCACGAACCCGGCGCTCGGATCGTACACGACCACAAACTGGAACTGGCTGGTCCCGGTTCCGCCGTCGTCGTCAGTAACTTTGACGGTGACCGTATACACCCCCGCCGCTGTGTACGTGTGCGAACCGGAGCAGGAGCCGCTGCCGTTAGTTTCGTTCACGGTCCCCACGCTGCTGCTGTTGTCATCCCAGGAGATCAAACAGGTATGGGTGTCGGCCACGCCCGCATCGGTAAAATTGGCGCTGATGTTTGCGGTGGCAGCTGTAACCGGCAGTGGGTTGGTCGGGCCGGCGGGAGTGCTGACGGCTGGGGCTATGTTGTTCACGGTCAGGCCCGTTGTAGCCGGTCCTGCGCCAAAATGCGTGCTATCGCCTGCATAAAGGGCCGTGATCGTATGTAGAGTTGAGCCGGAATAATTGGCTGGACTCGGCGCCGGAATGTCATCCAGCGGGGTCATCAGTACCGAGCAGGTGGCCACTCCAACAGGATTTGCGCCTTGCGCCAATACGCAGGCGCCGAAACTATCCAGCGTCGGATACGAAGATGCAAGAGTCACGGAGCCGGATGGTGTGAATAGAGTTCCTCCGGAGATGTCGCTCACCGTGACCGTCACCATCGTACTCGATCCCTCCCCGATCGGGTTGGTCGAGAGCGAGATCGAAATCGCGGTGTTGCGCGCCAGAATGCTGGCAGTCGTTGTAGCCGTGGTGTTGAACGTATAGTTGCCTGCATCGGAGCCGGAGATGGAGATGCCGGCTACGTTTACTGTCTTGCCGTTCCCCACGCTTCCATCAGGGATAAAATTGGCGGATGCGTACGTATCTGTGAAAACATCCCCCGCCACGCGGTTATCCGACAGGGTTACCGTAGCGGTTGTGGTTCCGTCATAAAGCTTGTTCACGCCCGCAGCCGTAATCGTTAGCGGGCGCGGCGTGATATTGGCCGTGGTTGTGGCCGTGGTGTTGGAAAGCAAGTAGTTGCCGGCGTCGGCGCCGGAAATCGAAATACCGGTCACGCTGATCGTCTTGCCATTCCCTACGTTCTTGTTCACAAACACAGCCGTATCG
>DASREK010000274.1:0-4734 GCA_035652135.1 Bryobacterales bacterium
AAGTCCATCGCCAGGTCGAATCGGGCCGCTCTCAACTCGCGGCAGGCAAGACGCAGCCGGTTCCAGCTCTCCGGCTTTCGCCACTGCCGCCGCCAGAGATTCATCTCGAGCGGGAACACGCAATCGATGTGGGGATTGCCGCGCAGCAGCACAGACCAATGGGCTTCCACCACCCAGGTGATTCGAGCTCGCGGGAAGCCCCGCTTCAAGGTCGCCACGGCCGGCAGCATGTGCAGGATGTCGCCCATGGAACCCAGGCGAACCACCAGAATGTTCGAGTAGAGGCCGGAGTCCATCCTATTTGTGGCGATCTAGTATCTCCCCGATTATATTGCGCCCGTCCGGGACAAATTCGACGCCCTTAGGCCGCAGGCGAGCGATCAGCCCGTCCAGAGAATCGCCGGGCCAAATGACAACCTGATCCACTGCTCGCAGGGCGGCCACCAGTTGAGCGCGCGCCCGCTCGTTCAGCACAGGCTTGGATTGCTTTCTCATGCGGCAGAGACTCGCATCATCATATACCGCTACGACCAGCACGGCTCCGTCCGATTTCAACCCAGTCAGAAAGCGGGCGTGCGGAACTTGCAGGACATCAAAGCTCCCGGCGGCGAGAATTACGTCGCGGCGGTTGGACCGAAAACCGGAGGCCCGGGCGGCGGCTTCATCAACGTCAATGATTTTGGTTCGCGTGTCCATTTCTGAAAGCCTGATTTCCCGCCTGCGCCTTGAGGACCGTTTCGACCAGTCTGCTTGCCTCCTGCTCTACAGTGGCTGCTTCCACGCGCGTCATGCAGCGATGGTCAATGGGGCACTCGCGCAGAAGGCAGGGGCTGCAATCGACCGGCGTCCGCACGACGCGAGCCAGGAAAGACGCCGGGCCGGTCGCCTCGGGATCGGTTGCGCCGAATACAGCGACGGTCGGGACGCCCACCGCCGCAGCGATATGCATGGCGCCGCTGTCATTGGTCACAAACGCCAGGCAGGCCGCGGCAAGGTCGATGAATTCCGTCAAACTGGTGCGCCCGGCGAAATTCCTCGCCTCCGGTCCGATTTGCTCAGCGACTCTTTGGCACAACTCGAACTCCGAGGCTGTTCCAAATACGGCCACACCGGCCCCCCACTCGGCGGAGAGCCGAGCCGCAACGGCGGCAAACCGTTCTGGAAGCCACCGTTTCGCCGAGCCAAAAGCCGCGCCAGGACTTACGCCCAGGATTCGTTCCGGGCACAGCCCGAGACTCGAAAACAACCGCCGGCCGGCGGCCGCATCCCCGCGCAGCCGGATCTCGGGGCATTCAGGCAGATCCTTGATCAATCCCGCCCGGCGCAACAGTTCCAGATAGTAATACCGCTCATGCCGTGGAATGGCCCCGGCGACGGGGGGCGCGATCGGATCCGTTAACAGAAAGCCTCGGCCGTCGCGCGAGTAGCCGATGCGCTTGGGGATGCGGGCCAGCCATGCCAATAGCGCCGCATCGAAGGCATTCTGAAACAAGATAGCGCAATCGAAACGCTGCGCGCGCAGTTCGGCGCCAAGCCGCAGGCGCCCGGCAGCGCCGGCGTGGCGTCCGGAATTTTCATACAGGATCACGCGGTCGGCGAAATCTTCGCGCTGGTAAATCTCCGCTACCCACGGGCGCGCCAGGACGGCGATTTCATCGCGCGGATAGCGCTCGCGGATGGTGCGCAGCGCCGGGATCGACATCACGGCGTCACCGACCCAGTTGGCGGCTCGCACCAGGAATTTCATCGCGCAGCCCTCTCACGCGCCGGCAGAGCGCGATTGAGAATCTCGTCGAGCAATCGTCCGGCGTCCTCCACGCTTACCCGGATCTTCAGCCAATAGAGCGGCGCCGGCCACGAATTCCGTCCCGGCGCGAGGTTTATCACGTCTTTCTCGGTGGTCACCAAAGCAGCCGCGCCAGCCTGCCGGGCGCGGGCGCTCAGGCGCCGCACATCGGCGGCCGAGTACCGGTGATGATCGCGATAACAGACCCTGGCCGCCGGCCGCGCGCCCGTCTGCGCCACTGCGCGCCAGAAAGAATCCGGGTTCGCCACGCCGCAAAACGCAAGCACCGGCATCGAATCGAGATGAGAAAGCGGCCTTTCTTCCCCGCTCGCGGCGTCCACCCAGGCAGCTGGCTCGATTCGGACGAAAGAAATCGGCGCATGCGGATTGTATCGCCGCAACTGCTGGCGCAAGCCTTCCCAGCGCTCCCAGGGCTCGGCGCGCGTGAGCAGCAGCACGCCGGCGCGTGCCAGCGACTCGGGCGGCTCGCGCAGCCGCCCGAGCGGGAGCAGCGCGCCGCGGCCGAAAGGAGCCATGACGTCGATCAGGACGATGTCCAGGTCGCGCTCGAGCTGCACATGCTGGAACCCGTCGTCCAGCAGAAACACCTCGGGATGGAACCGGCGTTCGATTTCCTTTCCGGTCCGGTAGCGGTCCGCTCCAATGCCCATGGGGATGGCGAAGCGCTTCCGGATTATCTGCGCCTCATCGCCTGTCCGGCTCGCCAGGGCGGGCTCGTCCGGACCGAGAACCATCATGGCTTCCGGTGACGATCGCCTGTAGCCGCGGGTAAGCACGGCACAGCGGAGCCCCCGCGTTTCGATCTGTTCGATCAGCCATTGCGTAACCGGCGTTTTGCCAGTGCCGCCCGCCGTCAGGTTGCCGATGCTAACAGTGAACGTATCCAGTCGCCGGCGCGGCTTCCAGCCCTTCTTATAAGCCCGCAGCCGGAGCGTGGCAGCGGCGCCGAACACCACTGCCGGCGCGCCCAGGAGCGCTCTTCCCAGCCATCCGGGAGGATCGTTGGGAATGGCAGAGTGATACAGCTCCACAGCGCGCTCGGCCGCACGTTCGGCCGCGCCTCGATGAGATTCGGCCAAGCGGCGCGCCCGCGTCCCGAGCGCCGACGCCTCGCTGGGACGATCGATTAGTCGCAGCAGGGCAGTTCCCAACTCCTGGGCGTCGTTCACCTGGATCATCGCCTCTGCGGCCAGAAGCGCACCGGCGATGGCGCGGAAATTCTGCATATGAGGGCCGGTCACGATCGGACGCCCGGCGAAGGCGGGCTCGAGGACATTGTGGCCTCCCCAGGGGACGAGAGATCCGCCGACGAACACCGCGTCCGCAACCTGGTAGAGCGACGCCAGTTCGCCCAAACTATCCAGGAGCAGAATGCCCGGCAAGCTCAGCGCCGCTCCCTGTGGAAGGCGCGATCGCCGGAGAAACCCAAAGCCCGACTTCGAGAGCGCCTCGGCGACGGCATCGAAGCGCTCCGGGTGGCGCGGCGCCACGATGAGCAGCGCGTTCCGGTGTTTTTGAGCCGCCTGCCGGAAGCCCTCTACGACCTGTTCCTCCTCCCCCTCCCGCGTGCTGCCCGCCAAAATTACCGGGCCGGCGCCGCTGCGCTCCAGCAGAGACTCGAGTTCGGCAGCAATCTTCACACCGGCGGAGCGAAAATCGAACTTGAGATTTCCTCCCACTTCTACTGTTTCCAGCGGGGCGCCAGCCTCGATCAGGCGCTGCCGGTCGAGCGGAGATTGGGCCAGTATGGCGTCCGGCTGGCGCAGCACACGGCGGAAAAAGAATCGCAGCTTGCGGTAGCGCGGCGCCGAGCGATCCGAAATGCGGGCGTTCACTAACAGGAGACTCGCCCCGAAGCGCTTCGCCTGATGAAACAGGTTCGGCCATATCTCGGTTTCGGCAATGATCAGAAGGCGGGGCCTCACCCGCCGCAGCGTGTTGCGAATGGCAAAGGGGACATCGACCGGCGCATAAAAGAAGTCGTCGGCGATTCCGCCGAGTTTTTCGCGCGCCATGGCCTGCCCCGTCTTCGTCGTGGTGGAAATCAGGATCCGGGCGTAGGGCAGGCGTCGCCGCAATCCGGCGACCAGCTCCTGGCACGAAAGCACCTCGCCTACCGAAACCGCGTGCAACCAAATGGCGCGTCCGTCGGTCTCCCTTAAAGAGGACCCGAACCAGCCCAGGCGCTGACGAAGCGTGCCGCGGTACTTGCCGCCTCTCCGGCCGCGAAGGAGATAGAAGGGTACGAGCACGATCGAAGCCAGCGCCAGCGCCAGATTGTAAACAAACAGCATGGAGGAAAGCTTGCTTCTACCGGCAACTCAGATATATAGTCCCATGAAGGTGCTGGGCAAAGCCATTACTCTAGCCGTCCTTACGGCGGGGATGATTCCTCTGGTTTCCCCGGCCGCCGCGGAAAAGACGCGGTTTGAGCCCCAAAAAGCAGACGAGTATCCGGCCCACCAGACGAGCAGCAACGTGACAGTAGCCGCGGACCCTTACGAAAGCGGTCCCAAGGTGAAGGATGCCTTTGGAAAATTGAACCCGGCGAAGCTTGGGATCCTGCCTGTACTGCTGGTGATTCAGAACGATTCCGACACTCCCTTGCAGCTCGACCGGATGCGCGTGCAATGGATTACCGCTGATCGCCAGAGGTTCGACTCGGTCTCAGCCGAAGACGCCCAGCGTAGCGGCCCCATCCGCCGCCCGGAGGTGAACCCGCGTCCATCTCCCATACCAGGAATCGGGCGAGGATCGAGGCGGCCTAAGGACGAAAAAGACCTTGCCGCGCTCGAATTCGTCGCGCCGGTGGTCATGCCCCACAGCGAGGCTCACGGCTTCTTCTATTTTCCCGCCGGAAAAGAGCGCGGCCGGATCGCTGGCTCGAAAATTTACATCACCGGAATCCGGGATGCGCGGAGCGGCCG
>DASREK010000275.1:0-23873 GCA_035652135.1 Bryobacterales bacterium
GCATCCATCAGCGGCAGCGTGTCCCCAAGCAGCTCCTCATAACCGATCTTCCGCGCTTCTGCGATCGCCCATTCGAGCAGCGCGCGCCCGATGCCTCGCCCTCGAAGATTCGGCCGCACATAAAGGCGCTTGGCTTCGCACCGCCGGCCGTCGAAACGGCGTAGGGCGATGCACCCGGCGGGATCTTCACTTGCCAGAGCCAGGGCAAGCCTCCCATCCGGCGGGCTGTAGACGCCGGGGAGGCTGGCCAGCTCTGCGGCGAAATTCTGAAAGCACGGCGTGAAGCCGAACGACCTCCAGTATTCCTCGAACAGGGTGCGTACCGCAGCCACTCTGCCCGCCGTGACCGGGATGATGTCCACAGCACCAGTGTACGCCCGGCCACCCGCTTTGTACGGCCTGCCTGGCGAAATGCTCGCACTGCTTGGACTCAGCAGAGCATCTTGTGAATGAAGAAAGCCGGGTCGCACGCCTCGAGGCGGCGCAAAGCTGCGAACGGGCCTCGTTGTGACTGATCGCGCATGCCGTGAATGGAACGAAGCGCACAGACAACCCCCTTGGCTGGACGCGATGATAGCCGGGGAGATTGCTTATGAGCTGCCTTTCCAGGGCGCGACAGAGAATATTCGACGGAATCGGATGGATTTGCCTCGGTGTCCTGCTTTCGGCGGTGAGCGGCTGCGCCGGCCGATACGGCCGAATCCCGGCGGCCCGGGCGCCGGACACAGCGGCTCTCGAAGACCGCATTCACTGGCAAGTAAACAGCGCGATCGAACTTCTTACTCACGGCGCCCCGTTTGACTATATTGTCTACCGCCTGGATGCCGGCACGGTGACGCTGATGGGCAGGGTGACCCGCCCCGAGCTGAAACGTCAAGTCGAGAAGGTCGTGAGAAACATCGAAGGCGTTCGGTCGGTAGCCGATGAAATTCAGGTTCTCGCTTCTTCGCCGGCCGATGAATGGCTGCGCTTCGCGCTCTATGAGGCAATCTACGGAGACTCGGCGCTGAACCATTATGCCTTCCGCCATCGCCCGCCTATTTACATCCTTGTAAGCCGCGGGCAGGTGACCTTGCTGGGAGCAGTCGATAATATTTGGGACCGTCAAATCGCGGAGGTCGAGGCGGTTCAGTTGCCCGGCGTTGTGTCGGTGACTAACGGGTTGCGTGTGGAAGCGGGATATCCGCGCGAAGCGACCCCTGGGGCCGCGCGAGCGGCGGGGCGTCGGCTGCCGATGGACCGGTAAGTTCAAAACCCTCTGGGTTTGTTTCACAGACGGGGCCCAGCCGACGCCGCTATTCAGAAAGCGCGCTGATCGGGATGGAAAAGCCGGGAGGAGATCGGGGGCGTCGACCCTGCCGCCGGGATACAAAACACAGCCGCTGCCGGAAGCCTCGAAGATCTGAACCTCTTTCGTCTCCGGTAGAAAATCCAGACTACTCGGGCCCCGTTAATACTGCCGGATTTTTCGCGGCAGTGGGGGGACGGAATTGGACCGCTGAGAAGGTTTCAACCCGCTTTTCGAAGGGCGCGCAGTCAGCCGGTCGCTGCCCGAAGCTGGCGCCCGAGTCGTCAGTCCTCTCTCGTCCAGTTCCTACTGATCCACGCTGAGGAGGGTCTTGCTGCTTCTATTTGGATTTTACGCCAGTGAGGCGATTGCCTGAAACCGATCGCGCAGTGCGGGATACAGGCTGCGGAAAACCAAGTAACGCTCCGCATAGGCTGCGGTCGCCAGCGGCTGAGGGAGCACCCGGCTAGCCTCTTTGACGACACAACGGCAAGCCTCTGCCACACCGGAAAACTCCCCTGCGCCTGCCATCGCGATCAGGGCGGCCCCGTAAGCCGAGCCCTCCTGCGTTTCGAGCGTGGCGATGGGTTTGTCGAAAACATCCGCCAGCATCTGCCGCCAGAACCGGCTTCGCGCTCCGCCCCCCGAGGCGCGCACAAATTGGATTTCAATTCCCAATCTTTCAATCAGTTTCATACAATCTTGCAAGCTATACGAGACCCCCTCCAGCAAGGATCGGATCAGGTGTTTGCGAGTATGTTGGGCGGTCAAGCCGATCCATCCCCCGCGCGCAGTAGGGTCGAGGTGGGGGGTGCGCTCACCCATGAGATACGGCAGCCAGAAAAGGCCGGCGGATCCAAGCGGGGCTTGTGCGGCCTCATCGATCAGCAAATCGTACGCATCCTCCGCCCGGTTCAGGAAGTCAGTGCCGAGGTGATTTCGGAACCATTGCAGGCTCAGTCCAGCCCCCTGCGTAACCCCCATCACGTGCCACTTGCCGGGAACAGCGTGGCAGAATGTATGAACACGGCCCTCGGGGTCGAATTCGATTTTATCCATGTGTGCGAATATCACGCCGGATGTCCCGATCGTGCAAGAGACAATGCCCGGTTCGACGATTCCGTTGCCCACGGCGCTCGCCGCTTGATCCCCCGCCCCGGCGAACACGGGCGTGCCGGCGCAGAGGCCGGTGATTCCGGCCGCGAGCGGCGCAACTTTTCCGGTGAGTGCGGGCGACTCGAAGGTTGGCGGCAGAAGGTCGCGATCGAGATCGAGTTCATCGATCATGGCTGTGGACCAAACCCGGTTCATCACATCGAACAACCCAGTGCCGGAGGCATCGCTCGCGTCGCAGGCAAACTCGCCGGTGAGGCAGAAACGGATGTAGTCCTTAGGCAGCAGTACCTTCCGCGCTCGCTCGAACGAACGCGGATCTTGCTCCCGCACCCACAGCAGCTTCGGAGCTGTGAAGCCGGTCAGCATCGGGTTGGCCGTCAAGGCGACAACCCGGTCTCGGCCCACGCGGCCGTGAATCCAATCGACCTGCCGCTGGCAGCGCTGGTCGCACCAGATAATCGCCGGGCGGATGACTTGGTTTTGGGCATCCAGCAGAACCAAACCGTGCATTTGACCGGAGAGGCCGATTCCCGCAATCTCATTGCCGGAGATACCCGCTTGGCGCAAGACTCCTCGAATGGCCGCCTGCGCTGCCTGCCACCAGTCTTGCGGACGCTGCTCGGCCCAGAGCGGGTGCGGCATTTGTACCTCTTCGTGCGGCGCGGTGAAACCTGCGGCCACGCGTCCACGCCCATCCAGCAGGAGAGCGCGGGTTCCGCCCGTTCCGGTGTCAATGCCCAGCCAATATGCCATCGCCTTTGAGTCGCCTCTCTACACGAAAAACCGGCTGCCTCGAAACCGCCCAGTATACCGCTCCGCGTCCGAGCTCTTCCGCAAGCCGCAGGACGGGGCAGTCGCGCCTAGCCGGTGGCCCCGCGGTGGGGCCGCCACGGAGATCCCGTTTCCCGCGATCCCATGTTGAAGAGTAATCCGAATTTTGTGGATCGGTGCTACTGGCCCTGTGTCGGGCTCCTACTCGGCGCAATGATGGCGCTTCAGGTTTTATCCGTGCGCGGGGAAACTCAGACGAATGATGAAGCCGCCCATCTCGTGGCGGGCTACAGCTATTGGACGGCTCACGATTTTCGGCTCAACCCTGAGCATCCTCCACTTTCCAAGCTGCTTTGCGCCGCCCCGTTGCTTGCTCTCAGGCTGCAATTCCCTCATTTACCCGGCGCCTGGCGCAATGCAGACGAGTTTGCATTGGGACGCGCGTTCCTGTATCACAACATGGCGCCCGCTGGAACCATACTCCTGGCCGGAAGGTCTGTGACCATCTTGCTAACAGCCGTCCTCGGTCTTCTCTTATCCGTTTGGACCCGAAAACGATTCGGAGCGGCGGCTGCTCTATTCAGCACGTTTTTATTCGCGGCGGATCCGAATTTTTTGGCCCACGGCCGCTATGTGACCTCCGACGTTCCGGTAACTCTGTTTTTCTTGGCCGCCTGCCTGAGTTGGTTCGGCTATCTTGAGACCTCGCTGCCGAAAGACCTGCTCCGAACCGGGATGCTGTTGGGACTCGCTCTGGGGACCAAGTTCAGTTCCCTGCTCCTATATCCCATTTTCCTATTGGCGGCCATGGCTGCCGGCTGGCGCCCGCCGGCTAAGCCAGCCGGCAGGCCACCCATCCGGCTAGTGGCCTGCGCTCTCATGGTTGTGCCGTGGCTGGCCGTGTTCGCTCTATATATGTTCGACACCCGCTCCGTGGCGGCCGACCCATTGCTGTCGGCTCGGCTGGAGCGCGCCCCGATCGCTTCCAGCCGCCTTGTGCGCGCAGCCGAGCATATTCCGATCCCGGCGTATTACTGGTTCCGGGGCATGCAGTTGCTTTACCGGCACGCCCATGGAGGCCACACCAGCTATCTCATGGGAAGGGTCCTCCGCCAGGGATCCTGGCTGTACTTCCCAATCGCCTTCCTCTTGAAGACGCCCCTGGCGACCCTGGCTCTGCTCGCGTTGACCATGCTTGCCGTTGCCATGGAGATCTCGGGAGCGCCCCGTGCGGCAAGCCGGCGAAACCCGTCTTTGCCCCTGTTTTGGCTGGGCATTCCTCCCGCGGTCTACTTCATCGCCAGCCTGGGCAGTCCCATAGATATCGGCTTGCGACATATACTCCCGATCTATCCGTTTTTGTACATGCTGATCGGGGCGGCTTTGTTCCCGCAAGGCGAAGCTGGCAGGCCGGGACGGCCCGTGCGGACGGCGGCCCTAGCCCTGGCTGCGCTGCTGGCCGTGGAATCCGCCGGAATTTATCCGCATTATCTTGCATTCTTCAATGCCGCAGCGGGCGGACCGGCTCATGGTGCGCGTTATCTGATCGACTCCAATCTCGACTGGGGCCAGGACTTGTTCCACTTGAAGGAATGGGCGAGCGCTCATGGCGCCACACCTTTATGTCTCAGCTATTTCGGCGAGGCTGATCCGGCTTATTACGGCATCTCCTACCGCCCGCTTGGTCCGGTTCGCGATGAGCAGGAAGAGCAGCGGCTCGATTGCGTGGCCGCAATTAGCGCGCAGCACCTGTTCGCCGCTACGGATGGCCGGTTCCGGCGATTGCAGAGGATCGAACCCGTCGCGCGCATAGGCTACTCCATTTTTATCTTTGATTTGCGCCGTCAGCGCGCCGCCACCCGGTAAAAGCGAAAGCGGCTCTTCCCGAGCCGGGAATCGATCGATCCGGAGAAATCGATATTTTGCGCAATCCAGCTCCTACCTGCTGCGGTCCCGTTGAGCGCTGCAAATGCCGTTTCGTCCAACCAGAGCCGGCCCCCGCCGTGTCCCAGGCGCTCCCGCCAGCCGTCCAATTCCGCGGGGCCGGCTTCCAGTAAGCCAATCCAGGACGCTTGGGGATTGAAGTAGCAGATCGTCCAGAGGTCGGGCACGAACCGTAGAAAAGCGACACCGTCGCCGGGCCGCCACGCGGATTTCTGTTTCAGGGCAAATGTGAGCACCGGGTTGCTCTCGATCCGCGAGCGCGGATAAATGGAAAACGTGAAGTTCCACAGGAACACAAATGCAGCCGCCAGGGCGAGCTGCGGTCTCGGAGCCTCGCGCTGGGGAGCGGCTGCCCCGAGCAGGAGCACAACCGGCGGCAAGTAAAAGAGCCGGTAAAACGTGTTCTGAGGCATCCAGAAGAAAAGAAACAGAACGTAGGAGCCAGCCCATATCACCAGGGGGATCAGATCCCTCCCGCGTCTGGGATCTGAGCCGAACCGGTGGATCGCTGCCCTTGGGGAGCGAAATCGAATCAGCAGGAGCGCGCCAATCGCCGCGAGCAGGATGAGACCAGCTATTTCGATCGGCCGAGTCGTGACGAGGTCAGCTCTGCCCGTGAAAAACAGGCGCGCTGTGCCTGCGAGCGTCAGGGCCAAGTTGCGGAGCGGGTTGAAGGAGAACTGAGCGTCCGGCGAATAGGCAGTTACCCAGCTCCAAAACCTCTTGTCCGGCAGGCGCGCTCTCCGGAACATGTACCGGTAAACGGCCGTCGTCAAGAGAGCGGCCAGGGCGAAATACTCGCCGGCTACGCGTATTTTTTGAGCCCGCGACCCGCTGCTTTGGCGATAGAGCTTCCAAATCGCGGCCGGGAAGAAAAATACGGCAAGTTCGTGAAAGAGCATTCCTCCGGTATGCGCGAGAGCCACGGCTGCCGGCCGCGGCTTGCCGCCGAGCATCAAGGCATAAGCCGCCAGCAGAAACAGGATGGCGATGATGTACGCGTCCGCATCCGTTGCGAATTTCCACCACGTGCCGGAAAACGCAAATACCAGAGCCCAGCACGCGGCATGAAACGCGCCGGTCCCGGTTTTGCGCAGAATCGCATAGAGCAACACGGCACACAGAAAGGCGGCGAAGCCATTGCAGAATTGGAGCAGGAACAACGCCCGGAGGGACGCGCCGGCCGATTGGCTGGCGGCGAACAGCCAATGTCCGAATACTTCGTAGAGCAGGTGATTCGGATGAACGAGAGGCCCCATATCTGCGCCCGCCTTCTCGATCTGGATGGCAAAAGCCACACCGTCCCAATACACATCGCGAGTAGGTAGCAGCCAGTAGATTAGAAGCGGCGCCAGCAGCACGGCGCCAGCCAGGAATTTTCCGGCCTGCCCGGCGCGACCCCGCCCCCTGCTTAGCATACAGAGAAGCCGGCAGGGAGCCCCATCGGGGCTGGCCCGGAATTCGGGGAGGGTACGCCACACATAGACATACGCTGGCGGCAAAGAGCGGACGGCCAGTTCCGGCGCCAATGGAAAGCTAAGAGAGTCATCTTACACGGTCTAGGGTTAAGCTTACATAGCCTGAGAAAAAAGCGTTCTCTTCCAAGCGACCCTTCGAGCGTGAAAAGCCTAACATTTTCATGTTGTTCTGCTACTTTGGTTTACCAATTGCTCCAGTCTCGCACCAATGACGGCCGCACTTTTTTCTGGACAGCTTCGCCCGGATCTGATAGGATGCCCGTCTTGCCTCGCGGTTGATGAAAACCCGTATTCTCTTCGCGTTGGCGAGAAATTGTCTAGCACTGGGATGGCGAAAATCCGTTTGATTTGGGCCGCGGCTTGTCTGTCCGCGACGGTCCTGCTGAGTTCTTGCAACAGTATAGTGGTGCGCCAAGCCGAGTTAATGTCAGCCCTGCCACGCACCTGGACGCCAGCCCCCCGGGGAATAAACCCCGCGCCTTTGCTCGACCCCCCGCCTGTGCTCCCGATGGTGGCGAAATCTGCGGATCGCGATCCGGCGCTGACCCTGATCGATCAGGATCAGGAGCGCAGGACGTTGAGGAAGATACGCGGCGAACTCGAGCGCAGTTGGAACCGCGATTCGAGCCGGCTGCTCGAGCAGTTCCGCGTGCAGGAGGTGAAATCCTGGCAACAGACGGAAGATTTGGTTTCGCAGCAATCCGAGCCATTGGTTCTGGATGAGGTGCTGCGCCTCAATCTGGAAGAGGATTCCAGTCTGCCGCCCGACCGCTTGCGCGTGCTGCTGGCCACGAAATCGGATCTGCCTCTGGTAATCAACGATCGTGTTTTGCGCTACGTGAACTACTTCCTGGGCAGGGGCCAGAGTACGCTGCGGGAGAGCCTGCGCCGGGCTGGAAGTTACCGGCCAATGATCTCGCGCATTCTGGCCGAGGAGGGCGTGCCGCAAGATCTGATTTACGTGGTTCAAGCAGAGTCGGGGTTCCGTCCTCAAGCGCGCTCCCCCAAGAAGGCCACCGGCATGTGGCAGTTCGTGTCGGGCCGGGGGCGGGAGTATGGACTCAGTCAAACCAAACAGCTCGACGAAAGGCTAGATCCGGAAAAAGCCACCCATGCCGCCGCCCGCCATTTGGCGGATCTGCACACCCAGTTTGGAAACTGGTACCTGGCGATGGCCGCTTACAACTGCGGCCCCGGCGGAGTGCAGCGGGCCGTCGAGAAAACCGGCTATGCGGATTATTGGGAACTGGTAAAGCGCGGCGCGCTCCCGCGGGAGACGTCGAATTACGTACCGGTCATCCTGGCCATGCTTCTGTTGGACAAGAACGCGGAAGCGTTTCACCTGGACGACATCGTACCCGAAGATCCCATCGCTTACGACACGGTGCAGACGGACTCGCGCATTGGTTTGAGCCTCATCGCGGATGCGGCGGACACCTCGGTCTCCGAGATCAAGAGGCTCAATCCGGCCTTGTTAGGAGAATCGACGCCGGACGGGCCTTACTCGCTTCGTATCCCGAAGGACACCGCTGAGGACTTTGAACGCGAAATCGCGGCGGTGCCTGAGGAGCGCCGGAGTAGCTGGCGGCGGCACCGCGTCCTGGAAGGCGAAACCTTATCCCAGATCGCCAGCCTGTACCGCGTAAAAGTCCAGGACATCATCCAGGTGAATCAGTTAGGAGATGGTCCGTTGCGGGCCGGAGAACGCTTGACGATTCCCGTGCCGCCGGCTCCGGTGGTCCGGCGAGCCGGCTTGAAAGGGACGGGCGGGGCCTCCAGAACCGGCCATCCGGCTCAGTATCGAGTGAAACCCGGCGATTCCTTGGGTTCGATCGCACAACGCTATCACGTAAGCGTCGCCCAGTTGCAGGCTTGGAATCATCTGAAAGGCGTCCGGCTGATCGCCGGACAAACTTTAAACGTCCACACGGTCTCCCCAACCCCTGTAGCCTCGGCCGGACGAGTGACCCGGAGGAGTGTAACTAAAGTATCGCAGACACGCCGAGCCGCCTTGCCGGGCGGTCGAACGGAACGCACTCGAACTCTCGTTGCGGCGACCGCCGCGAATTAGGGAAAAGAACGGATAAATTTTTCAGTTCTTGCTTGCCAGGATCCGAAAAAGCGCTATTCTATAGTTCCCACGCTTGGCATCAGGCAGAGATCGATGCCACGGTGTGTACGGCGGTTAAATTCATTCAACGGTAGCCGGCGCTGGAAAGCGCCCGGTCAGGAGGCGCGTATATGGCTTTTCGTGACCCGGAAAACTTTGGTCTGAACGACGAAGAGATTGAAGAGTGCCCGGAGTTGGACGATGAAGCCGGTTTTGAGCACGAGGCGGAAGAAGAGTCTGAAGTAGAACCGGACATGGAAGAACCGGGAGCCGCCGCCCCGCCGGCGGAGCCGCCCGCTCCGGCCGTTCCCCCGAAAGGCGAAAAGGCCGGCGAGCCCGCGAAAAAGCCGGCCAGAAAAGCCAAGACAGCCGCAAGGAAAAAGCCCGCCCTCAAGGCCGCCAAGAAAGCTGCTCCGAAGAAAACTGCACGGAAAACTGCGTCCAGGAAAGCCTCTCCCAGGAAAGCCGCAAAGAGAACCGCGAGTCGAAGGGCAGCGCCTAAAAAGGCTGTGGCGCGTGGTCGAAAAAGTTCCGGGAAGGGCGCTTCCGCGAAGAAAAAGGGCGGCAGGCGTTAACACCTGCCGGCGAAGCACTGCGGGCGCCGTATGGAGTCTCCTCCGGCGCCCGTGCCTGCGGGGGATCAAGCGGTTCTCTTCTTTTCAACCGTTTCGCGGCATTTAGCGTATAACTGCAAGAGGCTTTCGGCGTACTCTTCATTGCTCCGAGCCGCTGGTTTGCCGGAAAAACCGGCTCCCGTTTGCATCCGGCCATAGCCGCTGGTTACGGCGATGAACTTCATCAGGTCAAGAGCGATGTCTTCGGTGCTCCGGGGGCCGAACGGTGGTAAGGAAGGGAAACTGGACTCCGCCATAGTTATCTCCATCAAAACGGATTTTCAACGGGCGCGCAGCCGCACGCGCATGAGCGCGGCCTGCTGGCGTCTGTTTCGCTGCCATTGTACGATGGACTGGACAGTGAAAGCCCCGCGGCAGATTCGAACGTGCCGGTCACGGCTGTTCAGCACTTCGCGCGCATGCGCGGTGGAGCGCAGGCCCAGCTTCTGCTGGCCTCCGACGGCCACTATTACATCGTTAAGTTTCAAAATAACCCCCAGCACCGGCGCATCCTTGCCAACGAACTGCTGGCGGAAGTGCTCCTGCGTCACTTGAAGCTGCCCACCCCGCCCGGCGAAATCGTCGAGGTGAGCGAGGCTTTGATTGCCGCTACTCCGGCGCTCTGCATGGAGGCAGGCGGCGCCCGCGTGCCCTGCTCGCCGGGATTGCAATTCGGCTCGCGCTATCCGGGGGATCCTGCCCGCGTCCCGGTATATGATTACGTGCCGGATGCTCTGCTGCGGCAGGTGGTGAATGCCGATTGTTTCCTTGGGATGGTAGCATTCGATAAATGGGTTTCCAACGCCGACGGGCGCCAGGCGATTTTCTTCCGGGACCAGATTGCCCGCTGGCGCTGCGGCCAGGCACCCCCGGGCGCCTCCGAAGAGAACCCCGGCTCGCGAAAAGACGAGCGCGGGTTTGTGGCCGTGATGATCGATCATGGCTTCGCCTTTACCGCGCACCACTGGACCTTTCGCGACGCTCCGCAAATCGGCATTTACCCGCGGCCCTGGGTTTACGAGCGGGTGACCGGTTACGACTCCTTCGAGCCTTGGCTCGGCTGGATTACCGAGTTCAGCCTGGACGTTCTGGATGACGCTTTCAAGCGCATTCCACCCGAATGGTATGACTCAGACATGCCCGCTTTGGAAAGCCTTCTCGAACAACTCTATTGCCGGCGCGCCAGGGTTCCCGATCTGGTGAGGTCCGCCAAGAGAGCGCTTCGAGACCCGTTCCCGAATTGGCGGTGACCGCATTCCAGAGGAAGAGAATGGACCACTGCGCACAGCCCAATCCTCAAGCTTCCCAAAACCCGCCGGCGCTTCCCGGCGGCGGGGTGCTGTACAGGTTCCGCCTCCTGCGCTACGCCCCGAACCGCTTGTCGGATGAGTTCTACAATATCGCCGCGCTTGTCTACGACGAACATCGCCGCTTGCTCGACGCCCGGTTCACGCCCGATTTCGTCCGGCTGCGCGCGAATCCTCTCGCCGACCTTCGATTCCTGCTGTTGCTGAAGGAAGACTTCGAAAACCGCCGGCTTCTGGGCGAAGGCTTCGATGCCTACGTTGAGGATCTACTCGAGAACCTATCTCAGGGATTGCAAATTTCCGAGGAGAAATCGTTTCTCGGCGGCGCAGCTGGCAAGGAAATGGAACGCCTGGTCGACACGTATCTGGCGACTCCCCGGCGGTCCGAGCTGCGCGCAGCAGGCCCCCAGCCCGATACAAGGCGCTGGGTGCTGGCAAAGCTGCGCGACGCTCTGCGGCTCCACGGCCTAGCGGAGCGGCTCCAGGCGGATGTTTCTGTAGGGGCAGCCGTCAGCCCCCGGTTTTCCTTTCGCATCGATTACGCTTATAAGCCGAATGGGAAAACGCACTACATCCAGGCGCTCTCGCTTCGCCGCGATCTCAACGACGCCGGCCGCCTCTGTTTCGTCTTTGATCGCCTCAGGTCGCAGATTCCCGCCGCGCTTACGGCCGTGGTGCCCGACATTTTGCCGGAGGACACCTGGAAGCTGCTTGAATCCAGCGACATTCGTCCGTGGCGTGTATCCCAGGTGGGCGACCTGGCGCTTTCGATCCGCCAGGATCTGCAACTCTCATAAACGTCAGCCGCCGTTTGGGGGTCAAACAAAGGAAAACAGCCATCCTTTGTCCGGAAGCGGGCAACCTCCCTTCGGGAGGGGAAAAGAGCGCCTGATCCAAGAAAACCGCAGGGGCCGTCAGCGGAAGATCATTCGAATCCCGTCGAACGCATACCCCGCCGTGCGTCGCTTGGCTGCAAAGCAGTAGGTTTAGACCAACGCCTCTCTGAGGTATTCCTCGTGTTTGCGAGCCAGATGCCGCCACTCCGGGTATTGCCGAGCCATAGCCACGAGCTCGTCGCGCGTGCGCCACTCGCCGTCGATTTTGAACTGTAATCCGCCGTCAGTCGAGAGCTGGTTGTCGATCTGCCGGCCCTTCTGCCGCAGCAATTCGATGGCCCAGTGCTCAATGAATGCTGGGCTAAGACTTTCCAACCCGTACATTGAACACCTCCACCTCTAGGGGTGATCCAGCAACACCGTTCGCGCTCGAAATTCGGTCCCCAAAAGAGCGCCGCAGTTTTTTTCTGATGGATTTGACGGCAGAGCGCGTTCCCTGGTTGCTGTTGCGCCGCGCGCTCAGTGTTATGAGCGCAACAACGCACTCTTCAAACCTGTTATTTTGGCGCCGGCCGCAGGCCTGGCCGGCTGGTTCGAGGCGTCAAATCTTGCGCAGGGGAACGGAATCGCAGCTCAACGCGCGCCGGAAAACACCAGTCCCGAAAGCCGGTTTCACTCGGGCTTGACGCCGCCCATGCGCAGGATTTCGTTGTATTCAAGCTCCGTGACCGGTGAAACCGATACGCGCTGAATCTTCAGGAAAGTCATGCCCGCTAGCTTGGGATTCGCTTTGAGATCGGAAAGCGGAACCGGCGCCTTGAAGCGGCGGACCGGGGCGACGTCCACGACCCAGGCCGGCCCTTCCTTGGTTTGCTTTTCGTAGCCGTCAGTCAGCGATTTCAGTTCCGCATAAACGGACTTCAGCGGCGCGCTATGGTAGCCCAGGATGCGGTCACCTTTTTTGACGCGGGAAAGATTCTTACGCGCGACGGCGCCGTGCACGCCGTCCCAGACGGTCCGTTTCTCCGTAAAGAGCTTTCCCAGGTGATAGTCTTCCGGGTCCGATGCGAACAGCCAGTATGCCATGCAGCTAAACTATCACGGGCTGCGCGGGCAATGCCACTTGTGACGCGTCCTGCTTCGCCAGGGCGGCGATGACGGCGCCAGTGAATTCTTTCGCGCCAGCGGCGCCGCCAACGTCGCGGGTCAGCGAACGGCCTTCGGAATAGACTTGCAAAATGGCTTGCTGCAGCCGAGCGGCGGCCTCTAATTCTCCCAGGTGAGCCAGCATGAGAACGGCCGACTGCATCAATGCGGTGGGATTGGCGATATTGCGCCCGGCTATATCCGGAGCGCTGCCATGGACGGCTTCAAAAATAGCATGGGTATCGCCGAGGTTCGCGGCGGGAACGAGACCCAGCCCGCCGACCAGGCCCGCACACAGATCGGAGATGATGTCGCCGTAAAGATTCTCGAGCAGCAGCACGTCGAAGGTTTCCGGCCGCATTACAAGCTGCATGCAAGCGTTGTCAACAATGATCTCTTCATGCTGGATTTCAGGAAACTCAGCGGCCGCTGCGCGGGCGCAGCGCAGGAAAAGGCCGTCGCTCATCTTCATGATGTTGGCCTTGTGGACGACCGATATCTTCCTGCGCCCATGCCGCCGGGCAAAGTCGAAGGCGAACCTGGAAATCCGTAAGGAAGCCCGCTCGGTGATGATCTTCAGGCTTTCGACAACGCCAGGCACGACTTCGTGCTCGAGGCCAGCATACAGATCTTCTGTGTTTTCGCGAAAAATGATCATATCGAGCGGAAGATCGGAGAAGCGGGTAGGAACGCCCGGAAGCCGCCGGACGGGACGGAAGTTCACATAAAGATCGAAGGCTTTTCGGAGCGCTACGTTCGCGCTAGGAAAACCGCCGCCCACCGGCGTGCTCAACGGACCTTTCAGAGCGACGCGGTTCCGCTCGATGGATTGCAGCACCTCGTCGGGCAAAAATCGTCCGGTCCGCGCCATCGCTCCGGCTCCCGCTTCGACGCGTTCCCACTCTATCCGGGCGCCCGCCGCTGCCACCGCGCGGACTGTGGCTTCGGCCACCTCCGGCCCGATGCCGTCCCCCGGTATTAACGTGACCAGATGCGAAGCCGCCACGATTCGATTGTAACAGCGGCCTCGGGCCCGATCGACCCGATGCGAGAATGACGGAATGGGGGAGGCTGTCTATTTTTATCGCGATCTGGCGTATGTCTTTGTCGCGGCCGTCCTCGGAGGTCTTGTGGCCTCGCGACTGCGCCAGCCCCTCATCCTGGGTTACGTCCTTGCGGGCGTTTTGATCGGGCCGTTCACGCCGGGGCCGGCCGTTTCCGATATTCGCGCTCTCGAGCTGCTCGCCGAAATCGGAGTGATCCTTCTGATGTACTCCATCGGTATGGAGTTTTCCCTGCGCGAACTTCTCCAAGTGAAGTGGGTGGCAATTCTCGGAGGCCCGGCCGGCATCGTGCTTTCCATCGCGCTCGGCGCCGGCGCGGGATGGCTCCTCGGCTGGAGTGCGCTGCAAGGCGTGACCGTCGGGGCAGTGATTTCCGTAGCCAGCACCATGGTCCTTTCGCGGCTCCTCTCCGATCGCGGTGAACTGCAAGCGCAGCCCGGGCGGCTGATGATCGGCATTACGTTGATCGAGGATTTGGCGGTCGTGGCGCTCACGATTCTTCTGCCCAGCCTGCGCTCCTTCCACGGCGGCCGGCTGGCGATCCTTGCGCTCGAAATCGGCAAGTCTCTGCTGCTGCTCGTTCCCATCGTCGCTGCCGCCTTCAGGCTGGCGCCGCCGTTGATGGCCAGAGTGGCCCGGATGCAAAATGACGAGCTTTATGTGCTGGTATCACTCTCACTGGGCTTCGCCACCGCCGCAGCGACTCAGGCGCTCGGCCTTTCGCTCGCTTTGGGGGCTTTCCTCGCGGGTCTGGTGATCAGCGAATCCGAGCACTCGCATGAGACGCTGCGCCGGCTGGTGCCGGTGCGGGACGCCTTTGTCGCGCTTTTCTTCGTCACCATAGGCGCGCTTATCAATCCCCGGAGACTGGTAGCGGCGCCGGGGCTCGTCGCCGTGATGTTCGGCTTGATCGTGATCGGAAAGCTCGCCATCTGGACCGCCGTGGTCCGGCTTTTCGGCTATCCTCTGCGCACGGCGCTGCTGGTCGGAGTAGGTTTGACGCAGATCGGCGAATTTTCATACGTGCTGGTGCGCGTAGGACGAGATTCCGGGCTCGTGGGAGCCGATATCTACAACGCCGTTCTGGCCGCTTCTCTACTGACAATTCTGTCAAACGCCGTGCTGATGCGAATCGCTTCTGCAAAACTGGCCCAGTGGCTCCCGGCAGCCCAAAAACGCAACTGACCCCGCTCAAGCCGGATTTCGCAATTCTCAAAGCGGTACACGCGTCGGCTCGGCGGCGCAGGAGCCGTATGGACCGCCCCTCCCGGACCACACGCCGGCTTTATAGAGATCCGGTCCGAGGCTGTATACGGCAAACGAAAGCGTACCCGTCTTCCCAGGGAACGCTGGCCTCGGCTCACGCCCTGAGCCGCCCGGCGACGATTTCCGCGATGTCCAGAACGGCAATCTCCTCCCGGCCGGCATGCGCGGCGGCATCCTTCAACATAATCGGGCAATAGGGACAGGCCACGGCGACGGCGGGCGCGCCGGTGGCGAGCACTTCAGCGAACCGCCGGTGGTTCACACGCTGCTCCTCGCGGCCGCGAATGTCTTCGGCGATGTAAAGCTGGGCGCCGCCGGCTCCGCAGCAGAACGTGCGCTCCCCGTGGTGGGCCATTTCGGCGACGGAAACGCCGCACGAGCGGAGAATCGAGCGCGGTTCCCGCGTGATGCCCCGGCCGCGCGCCAGATAGCAGGGGTCATGGAATGTGACCGACTCTCGCGCGGGTTTGAGCGGCAAGGAAGGAAGCAGCCGGGCGAGCATCTCCGTGTGGTGTGCGATGTTGATGGCAAGGCTCTCGTATTCGGGGATCTGGCGATAATCGACGTCGAACATGCGCGCGCAATGGGGATCACAAGTGACGATATTTTTCACCTGATGGCGCCCAAACGCTTCGATGAGCTTGGAGGAAAGCTCAAGGTAAAGATATTCGTTGCCTGCCCTGCGTCCCGGCTCGCCGCAGCAAGTTTCCTGGGCTAGCACGCCCCAGGAAACGCGAGCCGCTTCGAGGATCTTGCGCATAGCCCGGGCGACCTGCTGGCCGTGCGGGTCATAGTTCAGGCCGCACCCCATCCAGAAAAGCCATTCCTGGCTGCCATCGAAAACTGGAAATCTCTCGGACTCGATGAATTTCCGGCGGGTCTCGTGGGAAACTCCCCAGGGATTGTGCGGGGCGCGCTCCATCGTGGTGAACAGGTCGTTGACTTTCGGCTTCGTCGTGCGGCCCTCGCTGACCAGGCCGCGCCGCAGGTCGAGAATTTTCAGGCCCACGTGCTCGATGCCCACCGGGCAGGCCTGCTCGCAAGCGCCGCACGAAAGACACTGGAACAGATCTTCTTCGGTGACCCACGCTTTGCCGGCTTGCGTTTCTTCCACCGTGCCGGCAATGACCGACCCGCCCGCCAGCAGCCCCCGCTGCATTCCTAATATCACTTCCTTAGGATTCAAGGTCTGGCCCGCAACGTTGGCAGGACAAAACTGGGTGCAGCGGCCGCACTCGACGCAGGCGTGCAGGTCCAGCAAATCTTTCGGGCCCAAATCGGTGAAGCGGACCATCCCAATGTCCTCCTCATCGTCCGGCCGGAGAGGGCGGATGCTGCTAGTTGTCTCGGAGCGAAAAAATATCCCGATGGGGCCGAGCAGCAGATGAAGGTGCTTCGAGTGGGGAATCTCAGCGAGAATCGCAAAGAAGGAGAGCGTGTGGGCCCACCAGTTGGCCCGCCAAGCCAGGCTGCCCAGCGGGAACACGCCCCAGCCGAGCAGATAGGTGACCATCAGAGCGGCGATGAGAAACGCGATCAGGCCCGAGCTCGGTGAAAGCGGTCCGAGCAGCTTCGGCCGCAGAACAAATCGCCGGATCGAAAGCCCGATAATTCCCGCCAGCACTGCGAAAGCCCAGACGGCGGCGAAGGCCCCATACCAGGTGCGCTCGGACGAAGCGGCATCGAGGCCGAGGAAGCCGAGGGAAAGATGGCGGACGCTCACCCAGGCAAAAACAAAAAAGCCCCACATGACGAGCGCGTGCAGCAAGCCGGGAATGGGCCGGTCGCGAATCACCCGCGATTGCAAAAAAACTTCGCAGAAAACCCGCCAGAGCCGGGCCGGAACGCGGTCGAAAGGCAACCGGGGCGTAGGCTGAATTTTGTAATGGAACCGCCGATAGACGGTCCTCAAAAATTCCCAAAGGCTCGCGGCAAAGGCCAGCACGAAGACGAGCCGCGCGGCCATTTCGCTCATTTGGCAGCCTGAAGCGCTTCGGTCAGAGCCGGTACGATTTGGAAGAGATCGCCGACAATACCGTAATCGGCCACTTCGAAAATGGGGGCGCTGGGATCTTTATTGATAGCGACGATCGTCCGCGAACCTTTCATCCCCACAAGGTGCTGGATGGCGCCTGAGATGCCGAGGGCGATGTACAGCTTGGGGGCTACTGTCTGGCCCGAGCTGCCGACTTGGCGTTCCAGCGGCAGCCATCCACTGTCACAAACCGGGCGCGAGGCGCCGAGCTGGGCGCCCAGCGCGTTGGCGAGAGCCTCCGCCAAGGGTAGATTTTCAGGACCCTGGATGCCGCGTCCCACTGAAACAACGATCTCGGCCGAAGCAAGATCGACTGTTCCCCGGGCCTCCTGGAAGCGCTCCTGCGGCCTAGTTCGGATCTGGGCGGCTTCCAGCGCAACCGCTGGCTTTTCGACGGGAGCAGGGGACCCGGCCCGTTCGAGGCGATCGGCCCGGAAAGCGCCCGCCTGCACCGAGGCGAAATACGGCGGATCGCCGCGGAATGCCACGTCCGCGTTGAGCTTGCCTTGAAAGAGCTGGCGCACAAATAGCGGCGCCCCTTGCTCGGCGCGAAAGCCGACGGCGTCGGAGATGAATCCGCGGCCGAGAGATGCGGCAAGCTTGGGCGCGAAATCCCGGACCTGGTAAGTATGCGGCATTACCGCAAGATATGGGTTGAGTTGCTTGATCACCTGCCGCAGCGCCAGCACATAGCCGTCGGGAGTGTATTCCGCCAGAAGGGGATGCTCCACCTGAATCACCCGCTCCACTTTTTGTGCCGCGAGATCGGAGACCAGCGCGCCGGTATTGCCGCCGATGATCAAAGCCCATACAGGCCTCTCCAGGGCCTGGCCGATCTCGATTCCTGCAGCCAGAGCCTCCCAGGACATCTTGTGCCAGGTTCCTCGATACTGCTCAGTGACTACCAGAATAGCCATGAAAATGCCTCGGCCGTCGACGCAAAGTCCCCGCCGATTAGGATCCAATGCATCGTTTCAACCATAGGTTTTCCGGGAGCGCAAATCGGCCGCAAGCCCCGGCGGCCGCGCGTCCGATTCTTCCGGCAGCCATGAAAGCGGACGGCGCAGCTTTCCTGGATACGTTCTTGCATGAACTACATTCGATGCGCTCATAACACGCGCGCTTCGAATTTGAGCTTCTCCACCAGCTTGGCCGCCGCTTCCTTCGGGCCGCCTTCGATCAACTGGGTCTGCTTCGTCTTTTTTGGCTGGTAAACGGCCTGGATTTCCTGCCGCGGCTCGAGCTGAACGCCCAACTCGGCAGGAGTGACGCAGCGGAGCGGCTTTGTCTTGGCCTTTTTGATCCCCATCAGCGTGGCATATCGCACCTTGTTGATGCCGGACTGAATCGTCAGCAGCGCCGGCAGGGGCATTTCCACATGTTGGAACCAGCCGGACTCGAGCTCCCGTTTTACCTTGATGCCGGAATCCTGTTTTTCGACCTCCATGATGATCGTAGCGTGAGGCAGCCCGAGCATTTCGGCGAGGACCACGCCCATCTGCGCATAGCCGAGATCGTCCGATTGCAGGCCGGTGAGAATCAAATCGAAAGGCTCGGATTGCAGCGCGGCAGCCACAGCGCCGGCTACAGCGAAGCTGTCCAGGCGGCTGATAGCCTCGTCCTCGATGTGGATGCCGCGATCGGCGCCCTTGGCCAGGGCTTCGCGAATGGCGGAAGCAGCCCTTGCGGGGCCGGCGGAAACGACAATCACCTCCCCGCCGTGTTTCTCCTTCAGGCGCAATCCCTCCTCGAGGGCAAAAGCATCCGGCTCGTTGATTTCGAAGCTCAGGCCGGCCTCTTGAATCCAGCGCTGCCGGTCGTCGATGCGCAGCAGCGAGTCTTTCGCCGGGACCTGCTTGAGGCAGACGATAATTTTCATTTTAGGGCCGGCGGCCTGCGGCGCCGAGCAAGCGGCTCAGCAGCCACAGGTCCGGAGCTTACTCGAATTTTTTGAACACCAGCGCGCCGTTGGTGCCGCCGAAGCCGAATGAGTTGGTCAGCGCATATTCGATGCGAGCCTGACGGGCGAAATTCGGGACGTAGTCGAGATCGCACTCCGGATCGGGGTTGCACAAATTGATGGTCGGCGGCATTACCTGATCCCGCAGCGCCAGCACCACGATGCCGGCCTCGAGGCCGCCGGCCCCGCCGAGCAGGTGGCCGGTCATGGATTTTGTGGAACTGACCGCCACCTTGCGGGCGTGATCGCCGAAAGTGCGCTTGATCGCTATGGTTTCGATGCGGTCGCCGACCGGCGTGGAGGTGCCGTGGGCGTTGATGTAATCGATCTGATCGAAGCGGATTTTAGCGTCTCGAATCGCGTTGCGCATCACGCGGTACGCGCCGTCCCCGTCTTCGGAAGGGGAGGTGATGTGGTGCGCGTCGGCGCTCATCCCGTAGCCCACCAGTTCGGCCAAGATCGGCGCAGAGCGCCGTTTGGCGAAATCCAGTTCCTCCAGAATCAGAATGCCAGCGCCCTCGCCCACAACAAAGCCGTCGCGATCGGCGTCGAAGGGCCGGGAAGCGGCTCGCGGATCGTCGTTGCGCGTCGAGAGCGCCCGCATGGCCGCGAAGCCGCCGATCCCCATCGGAGTGATGGTCGCCTCCGACCCGCCGCAGATCATGACGTCTGCCTCGCCGTATTGAATCAGGCGAAAGGAATCGCCGACCGCATGGGCGCTGGTCGTGCAGGCCGTGGCGGTTGCCGAGTTCGGCCCCTTCGCTCCGGTGCGGATAGACACCTGCCCGGACGCCAGATTGATAATGGTTGCGGGAATAAAGAAAGGGGAAATCTTTTTGGGCCCGCCCGACAGCAGATTGGCATGTTCGCGTTCGATCACGTCGAAGCCTCCAATCCCGCTGCCGATGTATACGCCGACCCTCTCTTCGATCTCCGGGGTTACGTTGAGACCGGACGCCTTCAGAGCGAATTCGCTGGCGGCGATCGCAAAGTGAATGAAGCGCCCCATTTTTTTCACTTCTTTTTTTTCAATATATTGGAAGGGATCGAAGCCTTTGACCTCGCCGGCGATCTGGGTGGAGAAATCGGAAGCGTCGAACGAGGTGATGCGGCCGATGCCGCTCTGGCCTTCCGTGATCGCCTTCCAAGTCTGCTCCGTCCCCACGCCGACCGCGGAGATCAGGCCGACCCCGGTGACAACAACCCTTCGCAAACAGGTCTCCTCTCTGGCCGGGGGTAAGTCCCTTCAGCCATAGTAGCGGATCGGGCGCGCCGGTGAGCGCGGATAAAATCAAACGCAACTACGCGCCGGAATCCGGCCGGCGGCCGAACGCCGCGGCGCGACTCTACTTCACTTTGGCGTGGCTCTGAATGTAGTCGATGGCGCCCTTGACGGTGGTAATCTTTTCTGCGTCTTCGTCCGGGATATCGATCTCAAAAGCCTCTTCGAAGGCCATCACCAGTTCCACAATATCAAGGGAGTCGGCGCCCAGGTCGTCAACAAAGGAGGCGGCCCCATCAACCTGCGCCTCGTCAACGCCGAGTTGCTCCACAATGATCTGCTTTACCTTCTCCTCAACGGACATGCATCCTCCAGGCGAATTTCGAAACTACTGATTCTAGCGGGGCCAATCCTGAGGCGCAACCGGCATCGGGGCCGTCTCTTGGATCACCAAAAATCCCCGCAACAGCGTTGGCGGGCTGCTCCCCGGACGTTTCCCCTCCGGAGCATAGAACAACGCTATTTCTCACGCGTGGCGGGCCTTGTTTTCTGATTTCCTGAACGCCGCTTCGTTTGGTTCGAGTGAATCAACAAATCGAGAGCATGCAGATTCTGAAGGACCGCTGCGATGGCGACCCGGTCGCCGGAATCGAGAATACGATCCAGGATTTGGTGACACGCCTCCCTGTCATCCGAGCCGCTGTCCTTGCTGCGGGACCCGTCGAGGGGCTTCTGAGAGGCCGCGGAAACTGCCGCCGCGGCCCCGGAGATCCGGACTTCCCTCGGCTGAAAAACTCTCCGCACCTGCCACGCCTCGCTCGACAACTCCAATGCAATGTCGGCCAAATCGTGCTCGGCGGCAATCGACTTCAGCCTTTCGATGATCTCGCGAGGCACGCGTTTTCCGCCTTCGTAATTCTGGATCGAAGAGTAGGAGCAGCCGAGCGCTTGGGCAAGCGCGGACTGGCTCCAGCCCAGGGCCGTGCGCAATTTTTTTAGCGGGCTCTCTATAGTTTCCACAGAAAAGCCGATCTACTTACGCGTAAGCCTACGCATATGCCTGGCGGCAGCGTGGCAAATGGCATGTTATCGCACCTCCGAGGTCTCCGGCGCACGGCGGGGCCGTGGCTCTGGGCCCAGTTTAGGGCAGGAAAGGCCCCAGGACGGCAGGCGCCGCCTCCCGGCAGCGGAAAAACAACGCGAGGAGATCAGAGTATGACAATCAAAGACCGTCTTGATCAGGAATACCGGCTGCTCCAGGTGATCGAACGTGTTCGCACACAGCGGGGGAACCCGTATATTTTTTCGAATGCAGAACGAAAGGTCGTGAACACGGAACTTGCCCGTTTGGAACGGGAAATGGAGATCATCTGGTTCACGGAGCTCGTGATCGAGATGTCAAGCCGTCTCACTCCCGCCGAAATCGAGCGAGTGGTTGGGCGTCTCGCGGGTTGGATCGAGACTTGCTGAGGCGGCGGGTAAAGGCCGTAGACCGCCGGAGGGAATCTTCGAGTAAGGAGCCTGCCCATATGCTCAGGGAAACAACGAGCGCCCAGAGGTTTCCGCTGATTGCAATCGATCCAGGCCACGGCGCTGGCTGGGTAAAGCCGAACGTCCTGGATGAGGGCGCGGTCGCTTATCACAAGGGGGCACGATACGCCGAACAGGAGCTCGCGCTGCGCTACGCCATCGCCCTGGACGAGGAGTTACACAAACGGGGCGTGAACACAGTCCTGACTCGAACTGATTCACGAACCAACTCCCCTCCACAGCGCCGGAAGGAGCTATGCAGCGGCGCGAGCCTGGCGCTCTCGCTGCATTTCAGCAAGAGTCTGAACCCCAAAGATCGCGGCTTCGAACTGGCGGCGCCGCCGGAGCTGGAAGCCCTGAGCCAGGCGGTCCGGCAGGCCCTCGAAATGTGGCTGCCTTGCCGGGATGTCTCCGCAGTCAGCAGCAGCCGAGATTGCGTGCGAGCGGTGTACCTGGGATGTCCCAGCCTGGAGATCCGGCCCGGCGTTCTTACCTCGTGCCAGGACATGGAACTGATCACCAGCGCTTACTGGAAGGTGCTTTTTGCGGAAAGGATCGCGCAAGCGGTGGATCAACATTTTGGATTTGCCTCGTGCGCCCGGGCCGCCGCACGCTGAGTAATCCAACGGCCGAAAAGCCGAGCGAAACCGGCGGAGAGCGGGAAAAGAGCGAACAAAGAGCTTGCCTGCTTTCCTCGGGACCTAGCGGTATCTGCGATGGACCGCCAACACACGGCCCTGAATGCGCACGCCCTCGAGCGGCACGATGATCGGCTGCATGGCGGAATTCGCCGGCTGAAGGCGCGCCATGCCGTTCGGCTCGCGATAAAAGCGCTTGAGGGTTGTCTCTGTGCCCTCCACCAGGGCGACGACAATATCGCCGTCGCGAACTTCCTCCGTGCGCTGAACCAGCACGTAGTCGCCGTCCATGATATGGTCGTCAATCATGGACTCGCCGTGAACCTGGAGCGCGTATACGTTGGGAGCGCCCAAAAAATCGCCGAATGAGAGGGTCTCGGGATTTTCGGCGGCCTCAATCGGCTTGCCCGCCGCGATTCGCCCCTGCAAAGGCAATTCGGCGGCAAACGCCGGCCGCAGGGCGCGCTCCTGGCGCTGCCGGCGCTGGTCGCTGTAGTATTGCGGACCCAGATCAATCGAGCGGCTCTGGTTGATTCCCCGTTTCAAATAGCCCTTTGTACACAACGTCGTCAGATGTTTGTGAACCGTGGCTAGTGACGCCAGTTGCATAGCCTGCGCGATCTCCTCAAAGCTGGGACTGTATCCGTGCGCTTGGATGAAACCGGCGATGTAATCCAGAACTTGCCGCTGCCGTCGAGTCAGAGCCAAAGTCGCCTCCTGGAAGCGCCTCTTATTGTAGGCGATCCTATTCTAGGCGAAGAAAAGGGGAAAATGCAAGCCTGCTGTGCGACTCGTGGTTGCGCCGGGTCCCAGGCGCCCCGCCCGCAGGGCGTGGCCCGAACCGAGAGACATCACATTCGCCCCGATGTCTCGGCGCCACGCAAAAGCAGCGCACCTTAGTTGTGAAACGCCACGCCAGCGCCCGCTGCGGCATGAGAGTTTTCATCGCCACGCAGTCCGCCAGCTTCGATCCCGGCGGCGTTGCCGGGCCGCTTCGGCACAGGGAAAGCAGGATCGCTCAAGGCCGGCGGCTGTTCGCCTACGTCACAACTTTCTCACAATGCGGAAAAGCGATCATGATACGCGGCCCCGCCGCCTGAGGGCGTAGATCGATGCTACGAACAATCTGGGAGACAGCCGGGAAAGACGCTCCCGGCCTCCGGCTATTTCGTGCTCTGGTTCATTTCGCCGGCTGTGCGGTTCCAATTTTTTTGGGCCTCGCAACCGGCGAGCGCCGTTTTTCCGCGCCTTTTCCGTGTACGTGAAAATCGGGTAAACTGCTTTAGATCTCCGGGAGGCTGTGATGGGAACGATAGAAAGCCGGTGGCGTCAATCCCTGACGAGGCGCCGCGCCCTTCAGGGGCTGGCCGCGTTTCTCGCCAGCTCTCCACTGCTCGATTCCCAGCAAGACCCGTTTCGGGACCACAGCCGGGTTCCCGCGCTCAACGAACTGCTGACCTCTTTCGACTTCGAGCCGGTTTTCTTTGCAAAGGAGCCGCGGGCAATCTACGATTACACCTCCTATGGCGCAGAGAGCGAGTTCACATT
>DASREK010000276.1:0-7167 GCA_035652135.1 Bryobacterales bacterium
TGCGGATCTGCTGGCCGCCGTGCGGGCCTTCGACCGGCGCATACTCAACGCCGACATCTCCATGGGCCTGGAGCGCATGGACCGGGGGTTGCAGCGCGTACAGCGCGTGCGTTGCGTGCTCGATCGCAACGAATTCCTGGACCCCGACGAGGAGCGCCGGGTGCTCGCCGAAGAGCTCGCCGGCCACTTGAGGGAGCGCATGCTCTATGGCGTCGAGCTGGCGCTCCAACTGGAATGGCAATGACCCAGGCGCCGCCGGCCAGCTCCGTTATGCCCGATTTTTCGCACGCGGCCTACGGGTTTCACCACACGGTGGACTCCGCGCTCGAAGTGCTCGCCGGTTGCGGCGTCTCGCCGTCGCGAATTACGCTGCGCATGGCCGGCCGCGGGTGGCCGACTTATTGGGTAGTGGGCCAGTCTCCGCCGCCAGGCGCCCCGCTGGGACCCGATGCGAGCATAGCGCTGTCCGTCGCTGGCCTCGGGTTCTTCCACCATCTCCCCACCGGCATGTGGGACAAAGGCAGCGAGGCGGAGCCGGGGACTCAGGAGATTTTGGAAATCCTGGACGACCCGATCCAAAAAGCAGCCTTCTGGATCCGGCAGGGGGCCCGGTTATTCGACGTTTCGCCCGACGATCCTGGCGCCTGCTCGCGCTGGATTTCGTTATTCGGCCTCACAGCGGATGACTGGCCGCCCGAGACCTGGTATAAGCTGGCTCTTTTGCTGCCCAGCTTGCATCGAATCGCCGGGCGCGTAGAAGGCGTCAAGCTCGCGCTCGAACTCCTGCTGGATCTGCCGCTCTACGAGATCCGGAAACGTAGATCCTACAGCTACCTGGAGGACTCCGACCTCAGCCTGCTGGGCTGGCAGGGCGCCCGCCTGGGCGTTGATTGCATCGTAGGCGACCGCATGGAGGATCTAGCGCGACTGATTTTTGTGATCGGCCCCGTGACGCTGAGCACCTATTACGAATATCAAAAAGACGAGGGGCGGCGCAGGCTGGAAGCCGTGCTTCGGCTTTGCGCGGCTTGTCATCAAAACTACAGCGTGGATTGGCGCGTGCTGCATCCCGAGCGCCCGCCTCGTTTGGGCCTGGAGACCGAGAACGCCCGGCTGGGCGTGAACTCCCACTTGGGCAGCGAGAAACCGGCATGGCTAGCACGCGCCAGGAAAAGAAAAACGCCAGCCTTTGCGAGCCAGGACAGTATGGGCGGTGAACGCAACTGACTGCTCTGTCGGGATTGGCGCTCGCCGATCTCGCTACCGGGCGGGAGGGGCGCGGGCCTCGACAGGCCTTGCGTTTTGGATCGGCGGAGGCCGGATCTCCTGCTTGAGCCGGCGGCAAGGGCGTCGGCGAAGGAACTACAGATGGATCCTAACGATATCAAGCTGAGCTCGGTGAACTGGGAGCATGGAATGCTTCTGACGCCGGAGCACTTCCTTCGGCAAGAGCGTTATATCGACTCAGCCGTGCTGTGGGCCATTCGCTATTGCACCGGCGGTTTCGGCCTGGTGGGAGGCGGCCCGCGGCTGCCCGAAAGCGAGCGGGGCGCGGTCCGGCACGATCCGGTGATCACGGTGGATCAGGACGACGAAGCGGTCTCCGTTTCCGTCTCCCAATGCCGGGGGCTGACGCCGGCCGGCTGTATCATTGACGTGGATCCCGAACATCCGCTGCACCGGCGTTTTCCGAAGGCCGATCTGGAGGGAGTGTCGGAAACGGGCGTCTATATCGTTTGCGATCCTCAGGAGAAACAGATTAGCGACGGCGTGCTTGACGAGTTCAATCCGCAGATGAAGACCGAGCGCCGCCCCGCTTACGGCTTGAAGCTGCGTGTGGACGCCGAGGATGCTCCCTACAGCATCATAATCGCGCGCCTGCGCCGGCCCGAATACGGCGCTGGCTATGAAAAGGATGCCCAGTTCATTCCACCTTGCGTCTCTCTCGCCAGCTACAGCGAGCTAACCGCAGGATGGCGCAAGATCCTGGAGCAAGCCGCGGCCCTCTCGGAACGCTATGCCGCGCTTTACCGGGCCATGCGCGAATATCTCACGCTGTTCACAGAGCGAGGCATTGAAACCGACCTGGACCGGGAAACGATGGACTTTGTGGGCCGTATGGTGGCGGCAATTGAAAACTGCATCTACGAGGCGCTCGATCCCGTGCAGCCGCCGGAGCGGTTCTTCAGCCAGTTGCGGCGGTTTTTCCACGGCTCTGCCGTCTATTTGGATCTGAGTCCTCCAGTGCGGCAGTATTTCGATCAAATGATTGAAACGGGGGAAACCGAGTTCATTTCTCTGCTCGAGCAACAGAAGCAAATGTTGCAGGTGCGCCGCAAATGGGAGATTCACGACGATCTGGGCGTGGAGGTTCGCTCGGCCCTCCAGTCGTTTTCCGCTCTGGAGCGTCTGGAGAGAGCGCTCGAGGGCAAGTATATCGACTTCCGCATCAGTCCGGCGCTCGAAGGCATGAACTTCGTTTTCGACAGGGGCGGAAAGGTGCTTTACAAGCTGGCCGCCAAGCCCGCCCGGGTGCAGGGCTTCGCCGACGAGTTGACGATGTTTTTCGCCCAACTGCGCCTGGAAGGGCGAGAGAAATACCGCCTGATTCTCGTCGGCGAAAAGAACGCTACTTTCGAGGCGGGAACCAAGATCACCGCCGAGATCAAGATCAACGAGGGCGCCGGCTTCAAGCGGCAGCCGGTAATCGTGGCCTGCACATCCAAATCCGTCGAGCAGCGAAACTTTGAATTTGATTTTGAGGCGCCGGATGTTCCGACGATCACTGATCTTCGGGTGAGCATCCCGGCATATCATCCGATCCGCACCGCGCTGCTGTTTGTCCGTCACCGGTTTTATGCGGGACGAGTGGATCAGGCCGCACCGGCCGCGCCTCCTGCGGCCGCCGCCAGGCCTGAGCCTTCTCTGCGGCCCGCAGCCGAAGCGCCGCGCGTGCGCGTAGCAACCGAAGACCTGATTGAGCAGCCTCGCATGCCGGCGGCGCCGGGACCGCAGCCGCAGGGCTATCCGCCGACGCGCGAAACGCCCCGCAGTCCCGATCGATACGACACAAACCGAACCGGCGAGGCCCCGGCAGCCCCGTGGGAAAGCGGCCGCGGCGTTCCTCCGCGACCGGAGCGGCCCCGCGACCCCGGCCCGGAAGGCGCCCCTGCGCCGCCCCGCCGGCGCCGCTTGGAGTAGAAACAGCCATTCGGAGTAAGAGCAGCCATGGCCATTAATCTCGATAAGATTTCGAATGAACTGGAAGATGCGCTCGAGCGGGCCCGCCTGCTGGCGGAAGAGCGCAAGCAATCGCTGATCACGCCTTTTCACTTGCTCTATGTCCTGCTGGACGGCGAGAGCGCTCTGGCCGCTATGCTCGAAAAAGCCGGCGTGGCCTGCGCCCCCCTGCTGGATACGCTCGCCACGGATCTCAACAAAGTGGACGGGATGCAGAAATTGCAGCCCGGCAAGCGCCCGACGGCCTCCCGCGCCCTGCGCGAGCTGCTCGAAAAATCTTTCGAGAAGATGGCCGAACGCGGGGCCGAAATGGCCGAGCCGATCGATTTCGTATTGGCGGCCGTGGAATTCAGCGAAGAGCAGCTCAAGGGGAATCTGCGCAGCGCGGGCCTCACCAAGAAGACCGTCGAAAAAGCCGTCCAAAGCCGGGAGGAAACCGGCGAGACTCTCGGCGAGAGGCCTTCCCCCGTTGCCGCTGCAGCTAAACCCGGGGGGACGAAAATTCTGGAGCGGTTCGGGCGCGACCTGACCGCGGCTGCGGCGGCGGGGGAACTGATGCCCGTCGTCGGCCGCGATGAAGAAATCCGGCGCGTGATCCAGACGCTGCTGCGGAAAACCAAAAACAATCCCGTAGTAGTGGGCGATCCCGGCACGGGCAAAACGGCCGTGGCCGAGGGGCTCGCGCAGAGGATCGCCGCCGGCGACGTGCCAGACTCGTTGAAGAAATGCCGCGTGGTTTCGCTCGACCTCACTTCGATGGTCGCGGGCGCCAAATACCGGGGCGAATTCGAGGAACGGATCAAAAGCGTGGTGGACGAGGTACGCGCCCGGAAAGGGGAAATCATTCTCTTTCTGGACGAACTGCATACCCTGGTCGGCGCCGGCGGAACAGAAGGCGGCATGGACGCCGCCAACATACTCAAGCCGGCCCTGGCTCGGGGAGAATTGCGCTGCGTGGGAGCTACCACCTACGACGAGTACCGTGAGCGCATTGAAAAAGACGGCGCACTGGCCCGGCGCTTCGAAGTAGTTCCCGTGAAGGAGCCGGATGACGCCGCGATGATGGTGATCCTGCGCGGCATCCGGAGCCGCTACGAGGCTCATCACGGCGTGCGGCTTACCGAAGATGCGCTCCAGGCGGCGGTGAAATTCTCGCGCCGCTACATACGCAACCGCTTTTTGCCCGACAAGGCCATCGACATCATCGACGAAGCCACGGCGCGCATACGGATGCAGAAAGAATCCAAGCCCAACATCATCGACGAGCAGGAACGGCTGCTGATTCGCAAAAAAGCCGAACTGGAAGCCCTGCAAGGTACGGCAAAGACGCACGCGGAAAAGAAAGCCGTAGCGCAGCTCGAAAAGGAGATCGCGGAGCTTGAGCCCAAAGTGGAAAAGCTCGTCAGTCAATGGAAGGCGCAGAAAGAGGCTTCGGATAATCTGCAAAAAACCAAGCAAGCCATCGAAGAGCAGACCGCTCTGCTGCAAAAGGCCGAGGCGGAGGGCAACGTCGCAAAAGCCGCGGAGATCCGCTATGGCTCGCTGAAATACCTCGAACAGCAGCGGGAAGATCTGGAAAAACAAGTGGCGGCCAACTCGGCGGGCGCGGCGATGATCCCAGACGAAGTGCACGTCGAGCACATCGCTGAAGTCGTCGGCGAGCGCGTGGGCGTGCCCATCCAGCGCATGCTGGAATCGGAGCGCGACCGGCTTTTGAAGATGGAAGAACGTATCGCGGAGCGGGTTTTCGGGCAGGACGAGGCAGTGCGCGCGGTGGCCGAAGCCGCGCGCCGTATGCGGGCGGATTTGCAGCCCGACCGCAAACCGAATTCTTTTCTTTTCGTGGGCCCCACCGGCGTGGGTAAAACCGAGCTCGCCAAGGCGCTCGCTGAGGCCTTATTTGACGATGATACGGCGTTAATTCGCATTGACATGGGTGAATACAAGGACAAATCGTCAGTGGCTGGGCTGATCGGCTCCCGGCCGGGTCTGGTCGGTTCTGACGAGGGCGGTTTCTTGACTGAGCAGGTTCGCCGCTCGCCTTATTCCATTGTGCTGTTCGACGAAGTCGAGAAAGGCGCGCCCGAAATTCTAGACTTGCTGCTGGGAGTTCTCGATGAGGGCCGGCTCACGGACGCCAAAGGCCGTTTCTGCGATTTCTCCAATACGCTGATCATCTTTACGTCCAACCTGGGCGTGCGGGAGGCCGTGGATATGACCGACGACCCGGAAAAACGCAAGGATATCATCATGGAAGTCGTCAAAGGCAGCTTGCGGCCGGAGCTTTATAACCGCATTTCGCAGGTGATCTGCTTCAACTCGCTCACCGAGGCTGAGCTTGAGCGGATTGTCAACACCCACATCGGCAAGCTCCGGCGCAAGCTGGCCGAGGACCGCGGCATTCACCTGGAAGTTTCACCCGAGGCTCTGGCCTATCTTGCCAAGCAATCCTACGATCCGGCCTACGGCGCACGGCCCGTAGGCCGCACCATGCAGCAACTGGTGCTCTCGCCCGCCGCCACGGCGATCCTGGCCGGCGAAGTCGGCCCCAATCAAACCCTGCACGTCGGCTATACGGAGCAGGATGGCTTGACTTTCAGCGTCGAGGACACGGCAGCGGCCCCGCTGTAAGAGCAAGGGCCTTCAGGTATATCTGACAGGAAGTTGATCCCGGCCTGCCTCTGCGGCGATACCGGATCACGTTCGGGTTGCTCCGGGCAAGGGGAAGTCCCGGAAGCAATGACCTGAATCAGCGCTGTTTTCCGTTGTTCTGCTCGCGCGCCAGACGGACCTTCACATCGTCGAGCTTCTTGCGAAGCTTCGCGACGTCTTCGGAATCAAACTCGGACTTCGGGCTCAGATCCCACTCCCGCAACGAGCGCTGCCACTGCTCCTGTGCAAGGCGGATCTTGCCCTCTTTGAAGTAGACATCGCCGAGGTGCTCGTGAACCGTGGCGTCCCGGCCTGTTTTCTGCACCGCGCGCAAAAGAAGTTCTTCGGCGAGATCAAGCTTGTTCTGCCGATAATAAACCCAGCCTAGGCTGTCGAGGTAAGCGCCGTTGTCGGGTTCCAGCTCGATGGCCTTTTTAACCAGGGTGTAGGCCTCGTCGAGACGTACATTGCGGTCAGCCAGCATGTAGCCGAGGTAATTCAGCGTCGCCGCATCCTGCGGGTCTATTTCCAGCGCCAGACGAAACTGCTTCTCAGCGTCGTCGTATTTCTTCTGGCGCTCGAGAAGAGCTCCGTAGCTGAAATAGATAGCCTTCTTTTGCTCTTTCGTCTGGGCGTACGTTTGCGCTTTTTCGATGCAGTCTTTCGCTTCGCTGAAGAGCTTTCCTTTTTCGTACACCTGGGCCATGGAAAGGAGCAAGTCCAGGTCATCGGGCCCGTTCTTCAGGAAGCCGCGAATAATCTGGGCGCCTTGCTTGGCTTCACCGTTATCCGCCAACACCGAGGCGCGCTCGATCGCCACCGAACGATCCTGGGGATACTTCTTCAGCGCCGCCTCCGATTCAGCCAGAGCACGTTTGAAATCGCGGGCGCTCCGGAACGTTTCCACTACCTGAATGCTGGCCCGCGGGGCGCTCTCTGGATCGGCTTCGGCCATCGCGCGAAACGCTTTTTCGGCGGCGGCGTAATTTTCGCGGGTCCGCTCGAGTTGCCCGAGTTTTTCGAAGAAGAAAGCGCGGTTGCGCCGGTCCTGGGGGGAGTAATCGGCAGGGTTGCTTTTGGCTGAAGAATCAATCAACTTCTGGATTCCCGCCACGGCCTGGTCGAGCTTTCCTTCGCTTTCGAGCAGCAGGACTTCGTCGTAGGGCACTTCCACCATGTCGGCCGGCGCGAGGGCAGCGGCTTTTTGCAGCGCAGCATGCGCTTGCGCGAACGCGCGCTTTTGGCGGTAGATTTGGGCGATGCGCAGATAGTTTT
>DASREK010000277.1:0-11009 GCA_035652135.1 Bryobacterales bacterium
TCTGGGCATGGCTTTATATACCGGCCGGCTTCCCCTTACGGACCTGGCTCGCTTGAATCGAGAGCTGGCGCAATCGGCGAGTCGCCCCTAATTGGCGCCTTCCACCGCGACTGGAAATCCGGCAACATCAATGCTCACCAAAGAGTAGGGGCAAGCTGCTGGACTTTGCCCTCGCGAAGATGCCTGAGGCCGCGCCGGGCGGGGCCGCCGGCGTGGCCCTAGGTCCGACTAAGGACCTCACCCAGTCCGGGGCGATCCCGGTTATTGTCCAGTACACGGCGCTGAGCAGCTCGAAGGTAAAGACGCCGACGCCCGGAGCGACCTCTTCCCCTTCGGCGCGATGCTTTACGGGATACTCGCCGGAGGCGAGGCGTTCTCCGGGAACAGCGCGGCGAGCCTGAGTGCCGCCTTGTGTAGATTCAGTCCTCGTGCTCCTGCTCTTTGGCGCCGCCGCCGCTGCACAGCAGTTCCAGTTGCTCTCGAGAAACGTTCCGGCTGCGCCGTCCTTCCTGAATAGGGTCGAGGGAAAAGTTTTCGACCGAGGGCAGGAGAGTTTCGACGTTAAAATCGGGTGCTGACCGGAGCGAAGGAATCTTCAGAATGCCGTGCTCGTCCATGCAGCACTCCACGCCGGAAGGAAGAGCAAATCGGATGCGCAGACGATTGCTAACTGCGTAACGCCGCAAATCCAACAGTGTCATGACGAAGACCGGGATTGACTCAATGACCCACCGGCCTCGGGGAGGACTTCCCTTCCCGGCAACGGCTGCCTTTCGAAACGGTGAGCCACGAGCGAGATTCTACGAAAGACTGCAAGCCGAAGGCTCGGGCGCCAGCAACCTAACCAAGTAATGGCGTCCCCAACAGCGGGCAGCGGCTGGCCGCACCGCGTGACCTGAGTGCTGCGAGGCGAGCATCCCGTCTCGGCGGGAAGGCGTTTCACTCGGTGGGGCGCGCTCGCCTTAGTCTCCCTCAGCGCATTTCCGCAGCAGTGGATGCATGGGCAACTGCGCCTTGAACCATCCTGCGAATGCGGTCTTGGCCGCGCTACCCTCCATCGGGGTCACACGATGACAAAGCTGGCGCGAGATGCGGAACAAAATAGCATCGCCGAAGCCCGTATTGGCCACCTCGCAAAGGATCGGACTTTGCGGCGCCAGCTCCCGCAACTGAAAGAGGCCGCCGGAAAAAACTTCCGTGCTCAGGTTCACGCTCATCCCGATCATCCGCTCGTCGCCGACATCGCCGTGCCAGGAGTCGTAGTGGCCGCCGCCCGGCTTCATGCGATACACGCGCCCCTCGAAGCTGCCGATGCGCCCACAGCCGGTGATGCGCTCGACGATTCGGAACAGGTCCGGTCGGTTAGTGAGAAGGTGCAGCTCAAGGGCGATGGCGTTGTCAACCATGCACAGTTCCAGCCCGATGCCATCATGCAACCGATCGTAAAATTCAGCGCGGTCGATGTGGCGCTGGAGTAGGTCCAATAGGCCGGGCGCTACGAACTGCCGCAAACGGATGCAATGCGAGCGATCGAACGCAGCACGCAGCGCGTCCAGCGCCGCGGCTGAGGCTGAGCAAACCAGACCGTTCTGTGAGACTTGCACGATAGCGGCTTCAGGAGACAGAACGCTTCTCATCGCGCCCTCCGCGCTTCCGGCTGGTCCTGTAAAGGCGGCACTCGGAATCCCGCGTGTTGCCAGTATATATCGAATCTGTTCGACGCCGGGCTTCCGGGCCAAGGCTGCTCGGCGCCGGGCCGCCCGGCGCCTCGCGAGCTGCCCCAAAAGATATAGCAATCCTGAATCTGCAATTGGTTTTTATAGGGACCGGGCAGACCGTGACCGAGCGGCGGATCCGGATTGGCGCTGACCCGCATCCCGACGCAGGCGCACACGGTATCAAAACGGCCGTTGGCCACCCATTGGTCGGCCTCCGCCTCCGGTATGATATGCAGCCGAGAAGACAAAGCAGGCGGAAGCCGCAAAGCAAGACTGTTGGAATTCTCGAGCCCGGCTGGAGGCAGCCGGCGCGCGGCGAAGTAAATGATGTCGGGAGCCCAGAGAAGCCCGGACTCGGGCGTGACCCGATTCACTTCCTGGGCCACGCGCTCCCAGTCGCTCCAGCGATATCCCTGACCCCTGCGCCCATCGTAAACCGGCTTTGCGAGCGCCGCGGCCAACAGGCACAGGCAGAGGGAGGCGGGCCAGGCGGCGTGTTCCGGGGCCCAAAGGCGCGAACCAATGGCGTACAGCCCCAGGGCGTCCAGGATGCTCACGAAGGGCGCAAGTAAAATGAAATACTGCGGCAGAGCCGGATGCGCCACAGCTACCCAAACGGCCAGCGCTCCGGCAAGCCACGCGCACAGATAGGCCTCGCGGCGCATCGGCGCATCCGGGCGGCCCCCCAGGTACAGCAAGCTCACGGCAGCCAGCAGGGCGCGCAATACGGCCTGCGGCGAATCCAGCCAACCTTTCAGCACTTCGAAATCCCGCCGGAGATCGGACGCGGGCGCCGAGCTGCGGTAGAAAGCGTGATATTTCACGACGTCGAAGAAAGTCTGCTCCGGCGCCTGCCAGACCCAATAGAGCAGCGGCAGAAAGCAAACCATCGCACCCGCGAGGAACAAGGCGCCGCTCGCCATTCTTTTTCCCTTGCCGGCGTCCCGCAATAGCCAAACGAACAGAACGCCTCCCACAGGCACGGCAAGCAACGATGAACCCGCCGCCGCGCCGGCACAGAATCCGGCGGCGAAGCACGCCCGCCGGGGATGAGCCGCGGCGGAGGCGGCCAGCCAAAAAGCCGCCATGCTGGCGAAAAGACAAAGTCCATAGGGTTGCCCGATCCCGCCGAATTGAATGACGAGCGGCTGCGACGCCATCAGTAGCGCGGCGGCAATCGCAGCAGGAAGCTGCCACAGGGGATCGGTAAGTCTTGAAAAGACGCAAAATGCTGCCAGGAGAATGCCGCCTGAAGCGAGCAGGCTGGAGAGAGCATGAACGCTGCGCCAGCCATCCCCAAAAATTCCCATCCAAAAAGCATTCAAATAGGGATAGAGTGGCGGGTGTTGATAGAAAAAATCCACATAAGGCCTCCGCCCGGCGCGGATTAACCTCGCCGCCAGAAGATGAAAGCCTTCATCCCCGTAGCAGGCGACCGTCAGCGAGTAAACCAGCAAGCCCGCCGAGGCCGCGGCGGCAAAAGCCAGGAGGATCACGAAGCGCCGGCAGCGCATCTGAGATGTATCACCTTTTGCAACATCCGGGGGCTGAGCCACGTGAAGCTCCACCAAACGAACAGGCGAAAGTCGAACTGCTCCCGCAGTCGCCGCGCCAGCAGCTGGCGGGCTTCCCTATGCCGGCCTTGGACCGCCAAGGCGCGTCCCGTGCAGCTTAACATTTCCAGTGATTCCCTCCGGCAGGCCCGGCCCGCGCCGGGTGGATAGCGCTCCGGATTCCGGCGCATCCGCCGCACTACATCGCTGTAAGACAAAGCCATTTTCGGCGTGTTCCGGGAGGCATTGCGAGCGTGCCGGCGGTGCCGCACCAGCGGCCGCATGACCATAATCAGCGGCCTGCACGCCAACACGCGCAAGAAACACTCGAAGTCCTCATTGTAGTGGAGAGACTCGTCAAAGAGGCCGACGGAAAGAATCGCGTCCCGGCGCACCAATACCCCGGAAGGAAGGTAATTCATCTGGCAGGCCAGAAAATCATGCGGGACCTGCGGGAAGTACAGCGCCTCCAAATCGGGATTGGTCTGATCGAGAGATGACGGCGACACTACTTGCCCGTCCTCTACGATGCACAGATCGCAGGAAACCATCCCAGCCGACGGGTGCTTTTGCAGAGCGTTCCACTGGTGCGCAATCTTCTCCGGCTCCCAGATATCGTCGGCATCCAGAAAAGCGATCCAGTCTTGCCTAGCCGCGCGAATACCCGTATTGCGCGCTGCGGCAACCCCTCGGTGCGGCTGCCGCAGCACTTGGACCCCTAGTTCTCCGGCGACCGACGCTGTACCGTCATCGGAGCCGTCATCCACCACTATGATTTCTGAGACAGGCAGGGACTGGGACTGGACGCTCTGGACCGCCTCGGCGAGGAAGTCTTCGGCGTTCCAAGCAGGAATCACGGCCGAGACCGGGGCAGCGTCGCGCATCTCGGTTCCTCTGGCGCTATGTCACGCGAGATGCAAGCTCTTCATGACCCGCTTGGCAAGCCGGTAAGGCGGCGACCCACTCACTCGCCTTATGTGCGCGCCGGCCCGGAACAGGGTAACCGCCGCGCTGCGGCCGGCAGGACGGCTTCCGGCAAGCGCAGAGAGATCCAAGGAGTCCAGGGGCCGCAGCGGGTAGAGGCGTTCGCCGAGCCCCCGCGCCCGCAAGGCATCGTGAAATTGAGCCACGACCGCAGGCATGCTCCAGCGGGAGAAAGTGAAAATGGCGTAGGGGGCAACCACCGGAGCTCTCAGCCGCGACACCCATTCCGCGGCCTCTTCGGGGCCGGCTGTGTATTGGAATGACTGCGTCACTAACTCTTGATCCAAGTAGCGGCAGAAGCCGTTTGCGCCTCCGTACCGGTAGCTGAACACGCTTTTCGAAATCGGCAGGAAAGCAATCTGCGGCTGGTAGCGTTCCCGGATTTCTTCCATCAGATCTACCGTCTCTCCAAAAGTATCCCGAAAGCAGTCCACGCCGCCGTATACGGTCAGGCCTTTCGTGCGCAGCACGTATGTGTAGTGGTCGCACTCGGCGCCGGGTTCATCCTGCTCGCCATAAAACGGCGTGGGAATCACCTCGATGTCGTCGATTGGCGCCGGCTCCCACAACCGGGCCTCCCGGATATCAGTAAATCCGAGCATTTGCAGCGCGCCCGCTATCGGAGGATTGAATGCGGAAGGCCGCTCTACGCGCGGGATGATGACCGGAGTGCTTTTATCAAACCCCATCAATGTTTGAAAATTGCAGTGATCCCAATGATGATGGCTACAGCAGATCGCCCCGAGGCGGATTTGTTGGACGGCTAGAGCAGACCGGGCGTACGCTGCTTCCGTCGGGAGCAGCGGATCCATCAACACGGCGCTGCGCCCGGACTGGAACAAAAGGGAAGTATGGCCCATGAAGGTAACCCGCGGCGCGGGCCTCCGCAAGAATCCGGCATCCCGGGGTTGGCGATCGAGCAACTGATGGGTTTCCAGCAGAGCTAATAGCTCTGCGGCCCACGCCGCATCATCGGCCGGCAAATTTGATTTTAAAAGCGCTGCGATCTCTTCCTGCGGCCGGTTCGATCCGAGCAGCGGCCACAAGCGTCCTAGCGCTCTCAGACGCCGCCGCGGCAGGGGGTGAGAGACAGATTTTCCCGCGCGGTAGAATTTGAGCCGAAGCTTTCGATCGTCGAAAGGGCCCTGCTGCCGAAAAACAGAATCGCGGAGAACGGCCGAGAGCCTGCCATTCCGGCGAATTTCGTAATATTTCGTGATTTCCTTCGAGGACTCAAGCCTTGCCGCCAGCGAGGAGGGATCGCCCGATTCCGCGAAACACCGGGCTAAATTTTCATAAGCGTGCACGAGCGGCTGTAGATGTTCGCCCAAAAAAAGCAGACGGCAATCGAGGTCGGGAGCATAAAGGGGGTCAAGCTCTCCATACTCGATCCCGATCTTTACTCCTGGCGCGATACCGCTAATCAGCATACAGTCGTTTTGCCGGAGGGGGATGGACCGGCTGTCTTTCAGATTTCCCCAACCTTCTTTTCGATGGCGTCCAGCAATGCCGGCAGCCCATTCAAATCTGGCTGGAACCGCAGCTCAAAAACCGGCACCTTCGTGATCAAGTTCATATAGTGATGAAACATCGACCTCTTGCGGCTTTTATCGAGCAGGCTGAAACAGAGAGCATGCGTGAGAACAGCGGCGAACGCCCGCGCCGAATGAAGACGCTGGATCTCACAGATCCCGCCATTCCGCGCAGAGGATGTGCGGTTCAGGACAAACAATGCTGCCAGCGGCCTCGGCTCCGTTTCGCAGCGCACGGATCGTTCGAGGCGCGAGCTGTTCTCACCAAAAAAGGCTGCCGAGGGCTGCCGCAGTCGGATTCGGAACGGCAGAGGGATTCCGGTGACGCGGTCACCTGAGGCGTCGAAAGCCACGGCGTCGTCTGCCCATAGCGGATAGCCACGGCAACTCAGGCCAAAAGCGATGGTTGATTTTCCCGATTCAGAGACGCCGCAGGTTCCGACAATCCCCTGGGGCATCAGCACAGCGCTCGAATGCAGAGCCTCCCGGCCACGCGCCTGCAGAGCCAGGGGCAAGATGCTGCGGCGGAAGACCTCCTCAATCGCCCACCTCCGCGCAGGCTGCCAGGGGATGGCCGTGACCGTTCCTTGATCTGGTCCATCCAGGCAAAACCTCGCCACGCCCGGCCAATCAATCCACGGGCGGCCGTCCAAGCTGTAGCCGTAAGCGCACAGAGCGCCGTCATTGTCGTGCCATGCTTCCACGCCCGGGTCGGACCAGTCCACCTGGGGAACAGAATGCGAGCCTTCGGCTACAATAACCAGATTCAGCATCGGATCGACGCCGGATCACAAATCACGGCTGCGGAGGGTGCGTGTGCCCGCCGGGGGCGCCCTCCGCTTGTGATTCGCTCCAGGGTAAGCGGCGAATCGCTAAGTCCCGCTTTCTTTCGGGCTAGGCTTCCGGACTTCCCCTGGGTCACTGGGAGCCGGGGTCTTTTTACCGCCTCCACCGAGGATCACATCCCGGGCGTGACCTTGGTAGGTTACAGTCATCGTCTCCCAAGGCTTCTTTGTTCCATTTTTCTCGGCGCTCATAGAATTCTTCTCCTCAGAGTCTCTTCTTCGCTTAGTCAAAGACGCGGCCGAAGCCACGCCTCATAAGTCAGAACGTGAATGATACGGTAAGCCTCTGGCCCGCAGTTCTTGGCCACAATCTCGTCAATTTCCGCGGTCAAAATTTGGGGATCAACCAGGCCCAGCTTCGCCAAAGCCCGCGGGCCGCCCAGTTCATGCCAGGTCTGTGCACCTTTGGTCAAGATGACGGACCAGAAGAAGGCGGTCGCTTCCACCTTTTTTTGCCTCTCAAAACCTAGATCAGGGAACCGGCGAGCTAAAGACTCCCGCACCAAACCCTTGCTGCGGCCACCCTTGTTCAACAGCAGCGGCGGGATTCTATACAAGAGATCGACCAGGTCGGAATCCCAGAACGGGTGGAGCATCCGCACCCCCATCGACCTGGCGTTTTCGAAACTCTCCTCCAGCTCCCAAGAGACCAGAGGGTGATCCAGCGCGCTGCGCATCTCTTGTATATAAAACCCGGCTTTGTCCGATTCGCTCTCCGGCGCCGCCTGCTCGCCCCGGCAGATCAGTTCCCGGCGTACAGCAGCATCGGGCGCGAGCCACGCAGGGACGCGCCGCGCACTTCGGCTCCTTCGGGCCCGCAGCAGCGGCTCCGGCGCAGCCTGACGCAGCGCCTGGATGAGCAGCGGCTTCAGGCCGCATTTCCAGAGCAGCAGCCGAAAAACCGCCGCCGGGGAGCGGCGAACAGACTGGTGCATAGAACGCCAAAGCTGATAAAAGCCCACCACGTCCGCGCGGCGCAACAGATCCGCAGCAAGAAACGGGGTGACGGTCAACCACTCGTCGCCGCCAGTCCCCGTAAGAATAGTCCGGCAACCCCGCTGCCGGCCGGCTTCTCCCAGATGGTGATAGGCAGGCAACCAGGTGTTCATCAGGGGCATGGAGAAGCGGCTGCTCATCTCGAGAGCGGCGGATACAAGGCCGGCTGGCGCCACCGCCTCCTCAAACGGAATCACCACCTGCTGCAAACCGAGGCCCTCGGCGACGCTTCGCTGCACGCTCTCCTCGTTCGCCTCCGGGTGTGGAAAAACGAGCGAGAGAGCGAGCGGGTCTGGCAAGCCCTGGTCCCGGCACTTCTCGGCGCTTACGGCAGCCACGGTGACGGAGTCCAGCCCGCCGCTCAGAAAAATGCCCGCCGGCCCAAACTGCAAGCACCGGGTCACCGCTTGATCTAGCAACTGGTCGAACTGGTCCAGTTCGTCTTCCCGAAGCCAATTCACGCGACCATTCGGTGAAGCGGGATCCCAATACCGATAAACTTGTTTCTGACCGTGAGCGACGCGCAACACGTGGCCTGGCGGCACTCGCTTCACGCTCTCGTAAACGGTCTCGTGCAAATCGGCAAAGCGGAACCGCAACTGATCGGCGATCGCAGGGCGATTGAAAGCCCGTGATACCCGGGGATGCCGCAGCAGGGCCTCGATCGACGTCGAAAGCAGCAGTTCCCGCGTGGTTTCGGCGTAGAACAAGGGATAAATTCCGACCGGATCGCGCGCGCACAGGGAGAGATCGCTTTCGCTGTCCCACAGCAGCAATGCGAAATGGCCTTTCATTTTCCGCAGTGCATCCTCGCCCCACCGCAGATAGCTCCTAAGCGCAAGACTCGCATCGCTCTCGGCCTCATCAAGGGTTCGCTCGAGCTCGCGGCCCAGTTCCGCGCGATTGTAGAGCACGCCGTCGAAAATCACCCCGCAGGATCGAGCCTGTGCGGCGGAGGGCTGAGCCTGTTCACCGGCGGCCAGCAAGGACAAGGCGCGAGAGCGCCCGTCGCTCGTCACAATCGTCCACCCGGCGTGTTGCGCCTCTGCACGCGGGTCGCCGCCGAGCGACGCCAGCCACACGCCGGGCAGCTCGCGCCTGATCTCAGGGTCGCCGACCAGTGGAGCGCTAGTGGGAAACAACGACATGGATCAAGTCTTCCTTGGCCAGCGAGGCCAACAGTTGATTGACCTCGCGCGCCAGCTCCGCGGGGTCCACATCAAACTCGCGCACCATCTGTTCGTGGACCGCGGCAGGGCCGTTGCCGGCCGCCAGCAATTCCCAGAACCTCGCTCCCGTCTGGTTCAGCTCGTAAAATTTGTCGGTCCCCAGATGCAGCAGTACGACCGTGTCGCCCACGCGCTGGAAAACGACCTCCGCGTTCGGTTCGGCGCGCAATGGCAGCGCGCTGATGCCGTCTTCGGTGTTCCGGGCTGTCATTCTTTTGGACCTCGCGTTCCTCAGTTGTATGTTATCTCGACTCTCTTGTCAATCACGAAACCCTTGAAAAAAGCGATTCCGAAACTATGTATCACACATGTATACGAACCGTACCCCAGCCGGCTCTCCGCTCAGCGGCCCTGCGCCAGCGCCGGCCTTCCCTCCGGCAGCAGCGCGACGGCGTCCACCCAGGCGGCGCCGGCGATCAAATTGTCAAACTTCATGGAAGGCCGGCGCACCACTTGCAGCTCCGCCAACCCTATGTAGCCGGGCACATTGACCACGGCCTCCACTTTTTTCCAATCACTCGTGCCCGTCACGCTGGGAGTGCTTACGTCAAGGCGCGCAGGCGATTGCGGGTCAACGATCCGCAAGCCAATGCCTTCGTCGGTAGTCAAATCTTCAGTCCGCACATAAGCCTGCAAGCGGTAGCGGCCCGGCTTGAGAGGGACCGCCTCAAAGACATGCCGGTAATCCACGTTTTCTGTCCCGTCGAAGCGGATGCGCAGCGATCTCGCGCCGGAATACGACACTGTGCGGTCGAGCGCCGCTTGCGCGCCCTTGGCCGGCTCAATGCGCCAGTCAAGGCGGCATCCGGTGAAATCGCGTTCAAAGTCTCCGTTGAACGCCCGATCGGATTGTGTCTGTTGGGGCATTCCACCTTCAAACTGGCTCCGCCAGACGCGCGCAGCGCTCTCATAGTTCCTGCGCTTCAACAAGACGTCGGCGTATTCACCGGCCAAAGCCACATCCGTGAACGAACGGGCGCTTAACCAATCCCAGGCCAATTGCAGGTCGCTTTCTCCGCCATCTCGAAGCAAATACCGGAAATACGATTGGGCGGCGCGGCGATTGTTCGGGATTCCTTCCCGCAGAACTTCTCTGGCGGAACCGACAAACCGGGCGTACGAGGCAAAGATGACCGGATCGTAATCCGGAACAATCTCCAATACTCGAGCCAAGCGCCGGAGAGCCTCTTGCGTCTCGCCGAGTTCCAGATCGAGGTTGCCGGCGCGAAGAAGCACATACGGAGAGTGAGGGCCCCGCTCGATCGCGCGCGCCATGCAATAGCGTGCGCTCGCGGCTTCTCCCAACTCCTGAAATGCTTCCGCCAAGTCGCACCACCGGAAAGGGGAGGCCGGGTCCCTGCGCAACGCCTCGCGGAAGCCGAGCGCAGCGGCTTGCAGCGCTGCGCGAGTACCTCCGAGCAGCGACTGGCTGGCAATTGGTATCAGAAAATCATTCCCGCAGACGCCAAATCTGCACAGCGCTGGCTCTTGGTTTGGATTGGCTGCATATGCCCGATCCGACAAGATACGACCCGCTGCATAGGCTGTAAGGAAAAAACTTAACGCGAACACAGACAGGCGACGCAAAGGATCCAACCGCAATGACCAATAAAAAATGGCCAACAAAGATTCTTGCCCGGATAGAGTATTCGACTTTGGTTCTCTTTACAAGTACCGGTACTTTTTGAGCATAGTTTGGGTGCTGCGGCGCTGTCGCGGAAGTTCGCTAAGCCTTTCAGGGTCATTGTATTACTGCTCATGCCGAAAACAGGCGGATTTGGCCGGCGTCCTTGCGCGGCGCGGAAGTTTTGATGCTTGACATACGTATAGTTCTGCCCTATAACTGCGAATACCCCAGCAAAAAAGCTCAACGTAAGTCCTCTTTTCCTGGGACTCAGATCGCGGTAGCGCGTCTGCGGCTGAGCGGCATCCCATGGTGAATATGCATTCGTCGGAGACTGTTCCAGATCGGAATTGGTTTGCTTTGCAGGTGAAGCCCAGGCATGAAAAGGCCGCAGCGAACGCGCTGCGGGGCAAGGGATTCGAAGAGTTTCTTCCCATGTGCACATCCGTGAGGCGCTGGTCCGATCGATGGAAAGAGCTTCAGACGCCTTTGTTTCCCCGTTATGTGTTTTGCCGCTTCCATCTGAAA
>DASREK010000278.1:0-42710 GCA_035652135.1 Bryobacterales bacterium
TGGCGTGGCTCGCCACCACGTGTTGCGCTGCCTGGAAGCCAATCAGCCGTACGTGCCTATTGCCCGGCAAGGCTCTCCGAGCGGGCAGGAATCTTCAGCGCGGGAACCCGCGGCTCCCGGGGACATCCTCGGCGAACTGACCCGGCATGAGCGCATCGAAGCCACGCGGCGCGCCGTACTCTCTCTCCCGCCGAATTACCGGGAGGTGGTTGTGCTGTGCGATTTGCAGGAATTGAGCTACGCCGAGGCAGCGGCGGCCCTGGGCTGCGCGATTGGGACCGTCCGTTCGAGGCTGCACCGCGCACGCGCTCTGGTCGCCGAGAGGGTGACATCCCTGCTGAAAGATTCGGTCCGGAGCAGGCCGGCTTCCCCTACTGCGAAAGCCGCAAGGTGTTTTGTATGAATTGCCAGGACTTCGAAGCGATTGTGAATGATCTGGCGCGGGACCAATTGATTCTCGTGGCTGACCGCGCCCGGGCTCTCGTACATACGGAGACGTGTGCCCGCTGCGCGGCGCGTCTGGCCGACGAGCGGATGCTCACGGCCGAATTGCGTGCTTTGGCAGCCGGCTCGGAGTCGCAGGAGGCGCCGGCCCCGGTCGAAGAGGCGCTGTTGCGGGCGTTCCGGCGGCAGAAGGCGGCTTCCGGGGCGGTCGCAGCCAAAGGGCGTGCGTGGGTCGGGGCGGTTGCCGTGGGCGCCCTGGCCGCGGCCATGCTGATCCTGCTGGCCCTGACGATTCCGGCCTTGCGCAGGAATGGACCGCCCGAACCCAAACCCGCCGAGGGACTCCGCGAAACAAAGCCGCCCCGGAAACAGCGGATAGAAGTAGCCGAGGCGCCTGTGATAGATGACTCGATGCTGGCCGGCGATGAAACGGCGGCGGCGCAATTGCTGCCCATCGATCTTACAGCGGGACTCCTGAATAGCGCGCTGGATGTCTTTGTTCCGCTGCACTATGGAGAAACTCTCAGCGACCTCGATGGGGACCGCGTGGTGCGGGTCGAACTGCCCTATTCGGCCTTGATCTCGCTCGGAGTTTCTATGGATGAAGATGCCGGCAATGACGGCATTGAAGCCGACTTGCTGCTCGGCGATGACGGATTGGCCCATGCGATCCGCTTGATCCGGTGAGTAGTTCTGCTATGGAGGCAAACAGGTAGAGATATGAAAGCGAGGCCAAAAATAATCCACAATTTGACCAGATTTTTCTTGCTGCTGGGCGTCGGGGCGGCCGTTTTTGCGCAAGGTCCGCCGCGGCGGCAAGGTCCGGATATGGGCTTCCCGCCCGGGCCCGGCGGTGGATCTGTGATAAGGTTCGTCGGCCAAGTCGTCAAGGGGGCCCCTTTTTCCGGGACCGGCGTCACGACCTTCTCGGAAACCCTGAGCAATGGGAACACCATTACCCGCGCGAACTGTGTGAAGATCTACCGCGACGCCGATGGGCGCACGCGGCGCGAAGAGACGCCGAATTCTTCGGCTTGCAGCGCGACGCCGCGGTTTATCGTCATCACAGACCCTGTGGCGGGCACGGAATCCATTTTGAACCCTGCCAACAATACCTATCGCCAGTTCAAGTTGAGGACGCCGCCCAATGCTGGAGCCAATCGCCCTCCTCATGCTCCCGGGGGCAACGCCGCCAACGTGCAGACCGGACCGGCGACGCCTCCGACGATCACCGTTCCCGGCACGGCGCTCGTCGCCAATGGGACGCAAACGACGATAACCATCCCGGCCGGGCAGATTGGAAACGCGCAGCCGATCGTCATCACATCGACCCGGTATTTCTCCTCCGATTTACAGGTGGTTGTGAGCAGTACGCGAATGGATCCGCTCCGCGGCAACACGAGCTATACCCTGACTAATGTCTCGACAAACGCGCCTGATCCCTCTCTGTTTACGATTCCCGCCGGCTACACCCTACAGCAAGGACCGGGCGGCCGAGGCTTGGGCAAAGCGCAACAAGAGTGGTTCCACCGCGACGGCCGTTAGCCCGCAAAGCCCTTTGGTGCATTTCCGCCGGATTTGAAAACCGTTTCCCGGGGCTGAAAAAGGACAATCAACCCCCGGGTTGTTTTCTGGCCCTGAGTTTCCCGCTCTCGCTCTTGCTCTATTTCGCGGCTACGCTGCTACGCGCCGGGCGAACGGCAGCATCACCGGATTCACCGCCCGGCGGAAGTCGGCGAAGTTCATGTACACGACATCCCGATGCGTGCCGGCGTTGAAAGCGATCGTATGCTGCTGCGCCAGGCTGACTTCGGCGTATACAGGCAAACCGTACAAGTTTCCGAAAGGAGGCATCGCGCCCAGTTCGCAATCGGGAAAGAGCTGCCCGATTTCCATCTCGGTTGCCAGGCGCAGGTGGGTAGCGCCCAGAGCGCGGCGCAGCTCCTGGATGTCCACGATGCTGTCGGCTGGCAATACTGCCATTACGAAAGCGCCATCGACCACGAGGACGACAGTCTTGGCTATTTTCCGGCTGCTCACGTTCTCGGCCTGAGCCACCTCCCGAGCCGTGAAGGCGGGAGCATGCGCGGAGCGAGCGAAAGGAACGCGCAAGTCGTCCAAAAAATTTTCAATTCTTTCTAAAACCGGCATAAGCTGCCCTCCCGAATGCAAATAACGGTGGTCTGGCCGGGCATCCCGCGAGGCGCTGATACTGAAGGGAATTCGCAAAGAGTAAGGGATGCAGGTTTGCCAGGCTCCGGCTGCGGAACGGTTTGCGCAATCCCCGGTCGCCGAAACGCGCCCGAAGAGCAGATCGGGCAAGGGAACATGCGCTGCATTTTTGTTATCGCGCCTTTGCCCTGCGCCGTCAACTCTCCTATCGTTTCGTGCGCAGCAATCCCGGCAGGAAAGGTAGTATTAGAGATGGCGGCAACTGGCCCCATGAGGAAATAATGAAACGCACAGCGTCTGCTATCTGGCAAGGTGATTTGAAAAGCGGAAAGGGCATAATCTCTACCGCCAGCGGTGTTTTGTCGAACACGCAATATTCTTTCAGCGCCCGTTTTGAGCAAGGAACCGGCACAAATCCCGAAGAGCTCATCGCCGCGGCCCACGCCGGTTGCTTTGCTATGGCGCTGTCGGCGCAACTCGGAGAAGCCGGTCTGGTAGCGCAGAGAATTGACGCAAGCGCTACGGTAACGCTGGAAAAAACCGACGGCGGCTTTACGGTCACAAGCAGTCATTTACAGGTCACAGTCAAAGTCCCAGGAGGCGATCGGGCGAAGATTGAGACGGCCGCCAACAACGCCAAGGCCGGCTGCCCCATATCGAAGCTGCTGAACGCCAAAATTACGATGGACGCAAAATACGAGACCTGATACTTGCGTCCCGGAAGCTATCCGAGATTCGCCGCCCCGCTGCGCTAGCGCGTGGCGGTTCCTCCTCTCAAAAACACCTCAGAACGTATCGGCCTTGGCGTGGGCCAAACTTTCGTTCTGGCCCACGTGGGCCGCTGCGTTTCTTGCTACTCCTGCCTTCTCTACTCCGGCCGGCAGCCGCGCCGGCCCCTCTGCAAGTTCCCGGGCCGTCACCGGCCCGGCCGCATAAGCATCCTTCCAGGCTACGCGGCCTTCGATACCTCTGGCCTGACGGGTTGCACCATCGCCAACCGAGACTGAGTCCAAAGCCACGAAGCGCTGATCGCCAGTGTAATCGTGGGCAGAATCCAAAGGCCTAAATCGCCGAAAATCATCAAAGTTCGCGGGAAGAAGTTGGCCGCGTAGATCTGGTGGTATCCGTAGAACGAGACCACAATGGACCAGATCAAGCCGGCGGCGCTTGCCCAGCACCACCCCCTCAGGCCCAGGGCCCTTCTTTGCGCGCCAAAGGCGTAACCCAGGAACACGAATCCCCAGAAACCAAAGTAGGCCACCAGCGCCGCCATGTAAGGCAGGCCGAAGAGGCCGGCTTGGTAGAGGTATTGCAGTCCGGTTTCCTGAGTTCTCTGGTATTGCAGGACCAGCATGTCATGCCCGAAAGCCAGCCAAACGTTGTAAATGCCCATCAGAACCAGCGGCACGCCGAGAAAGCCTAAGCCGGTGACTGTGGTCGTGGGGTGCGTCTGGTAGATGCGCGACCCCAAAGCCAGCAGGAAGAACAAACCTGCCAGGCAAACGCAAAATATAAACGAGTGAAGGACAAAATCTCCGCCGGCGCGCGGTTGCAGCGATCTCAGCATAGCGCTCCAGTCGGTTTTGGCGTAAGGATTCCAACGGGTGAAGCGCAGAGTCTCGACCAGTCCTACGATGAAAAACACGATCGCTGTCAGCCAGCCGCACAGGCTTGCAAAGCGCACTGGACGTGAGTCACGAAACATACACACCTCCCTGTGAGTACATTCTGTTTAGAGGGAAAAAACAGTAGAACGGCGGAGTGGTTGCGGACATCATAGATCCACTCCCTAATCTTTTTGTAACACTCTTCACCTGTAAAATCAATGCGCGCGGCTTCGCAGTCGGGCGCTGGGTTCCGCGCCGGGCTGAGGGGGAAATATCGTGGAAAAATCCTGAAGAGCGACTACCGAATGATCGAAAAGCCGCGCCGCCGAACGACTCGGCCGGTCCTTTACCGCAGTCCGAACTCCTGCACCACAATTCCCAGGCGGCGCTGATCACCGGGCGCCTGAAACGTCTTGTCCACCGAGATGATGACCTCGCATGCCGGCCCTGGCGGGAGTTTTACGGGCGCGGAAAGCAAGTAGCGTCCCGGAGCCGCGTAAGCCCGGTCGGCGACCTCGATTCCATCCACCGCAACTGTAATTCGCCGCGCGGGAGCCGCGTCGGGAATGAAAAACGAGATCGTAAACACGGACGCTCCGGTCTCCGCCGGCTTGAGAGCGGCGACGGCTTGACCCTCCATCCAGCGCCACGCACGGTCCTCGACATCGTAGAAGCCCGACAACAACTGCGGGGCCGCTGCGGGATCATTCATTCGCAAATAGGAGAGCTGCGGCTCGGCTTTTTCCAGAACGCTCACGGAAATGCGATCCAGCACGCCGCGCCCGAGGTCGAATGGTAAGAGGCCGAATCCGCTCGACGAATAGCCGGCGCGCGCGTCCAACCCTATGGTCTGCACCGGCAGGCTGCTGCGAATTTCCGCTTGCGAAATTCTCCGGAGCCGTCCTCCGGAGCTGGTGAAGGGAATCTTTCCCGCAAGCTCGCTTTCCACCACCACCGAGCCCGGATAAACAGGTTGCTCTTTGTCCAGGGGCTCAGCACCCGATTGCTCGAGATAGTACCGCAGTCCCCACTCCGCGCCCGACCAGAGGGGGCGTCCTGTGGCGGATTTTTGCAGTTCGCGGGCCAGTTCTCTATATCGCTCGGAGTACTGATAATTGGACGCGGCGAGCGTGAGGCCGAGCGACAGATTGGCTGCGGCGGCCGCCCAGAGCAGCCGCGGCCGCGGCAAGACCCGAACCAGCGTAAGCACTACCGGCGCGGCCAAAGGCAATAGGTATCGCGCGGCGCCGGCGTAGAACACCACCACGGCCCCGGCAAAATAAACCAGGCCCCAAGCGGCGAGAATCCCGTCCTCGCTCGAGCGGCGTCGCCATAGATCACGTATCCAGCGGGTGAGAATGGCGGAGCCGGCGACCAGGCTGGCGGCCAACAAGGCTCGCTGCCACCACAAGTAGCCCTTCACGGCCAGGGCGGCGGCAACGGCCAGGGGCGCCGGAAGCCAGGCCCACAGCGGGGCCCAGAGCGCCGCGGGCGGGAAGACAATCCACCCGAGGTGAACCACCAAGGCCGATGCCGATCGGGCCTTTTGTTCAAACCCCAGAAATCCGTAACTGGAGAGGTAGCCCGCCAGGATGCCGGCAGGAAGGCGGCCTGAGGTCATCCGCTGGAACACCTGCCAGCACGCGAGCGTGGCGGGAGCCGCCGATGCCGCAACCCAGGCGCCGGTCGAGCGCCGCCGCCGATACCAGGCATGGTGAGCAAGAATCGGGGCGGCGAATACGGCCTGGTATGCGGCGAGGGCCGCCACGGCCAGCGAGCCCGCGGCCAGCTTCTGGTTGCCCTCAAAGTAGAGCGCAAAGCCCGCCATCCAGAAGGCCAGAAAAGGCAGATCGGCCTCCAGAGAGTTTCCATTTACAACAAATGCCGGCACGGCGGCGAACAGCAACGCGGCCAGCAAGGGGTGGGCGGTGAAACGCCTTGCGAGGCGATACATGGCGGCTGCGGCGATCAGCGAAAAAGTGAGGTAAACCGTATGAAACGGCAATTCCCGCACGCCTCCGAAGAGGTGAATCAAACCGGCCAGAATATAGGCGTTCAGCGGCGGGTGCGGGTGGCCGGCCATAGAAACGCGAGCGCCCTGAAACGTGTAGCCCATCTGCATGGGATGCAGAGGGTCCACGCGGGCGTTGCGGGCTATGGCGAGATAGTAGACGTCGTCTCCCTGGATCGGTTGTTGAAGAAAGGGAAGACGGATTAATACGACTGCGGCGAGGACAACGGCTAACCGGGCTTCCATCGGACCACCGGCTTACGCGCCGCCGCCACTTCATCTACCCGCTTGACGCGTGTGTTATGCGGCGCCGTGCGCACCAATTCCGGATCCTGCCGGGCCTCCGCCGCGATCGACCGCAGCGCGTCGATCAGCAGATCCAGCTCGCGCTTGTCTTCGGTTTCGGTAGGCTCGATCATCAGCGCTCCCTGTACAATCAGCGGGAAGCTCACTGTATAGGGATGAAAGCCGTAATCGATCAGCCGCTTTGCAATGTCGCCGGTCCGTACGCCCCGAGCCGCTTGCCGGGCGTCGCTGAAAACGCACTCATGCAGGGAAGGCGAGGGATACGGCAGATCGTAACAGCCCTCAAGGTGCTTGCGAACGTAGTTGGCGTTGAGCACTGCATCGAGCGTAGCATTGCGCAAGCCCTCTCCTCCATGAGCCAGAATATACGCGAGCGCCCGCACGAGCACGCCGAAATTTCCGTAGAAGGCCCTCACCCGTCCGATCGACTGCGGGCGGTCGTAGTCGTAATGCAGCCGGCCGTTGTCTCTGGCGATGCGCGGCACGGGTAAAAACGGCTCAAACTCGCGCTTCACAGCGACCGGCCCTCCCCCGGGTCCTCCGCCTCCGTGGGGCGTGGAAAACGTCTTGTGCAGATTCAGGTGCATCACGTCGATGCCGAAATCTCCAGGGCGCGCCAAGCCCGCCAAGGCGTTCATATTTGCGCCGTCCATGTAAAGCAGCGCCCCGCGCGAATGCAGCAGTCCGGAGACGCGGGCGATGTCACGCTCGAAGATGCCGAGCGTGTTGGGATTGGTCACCATCAATGCCGCTACATCTCCATCCAAATGCCGCTCGAGCTCCGCCAGGTCGACCATGCCTTCAGCATTGGAGGCAATGCTCTCTACCTGATAGCCCGCAATGGCGGCCGTTGCCGGATTCGTGCCGTGTGCGGAATCGGGGATCAGTACCTTCTTTCGCGCATTGCCGCGCGACTCGAGCAGAGCGCGCGCCAGCAGGATGCCGGTGAGCTCGCCGTGCGCGCCGGCCGCCGGCTGCAAGGTCACGGCGTCCATGCCGGTAATTTCAGCCAGCAGTTCCTCCAGGCAAACTTGAATCCGCATGGCGCCTTGCGCCAACTGCTCCGGCTGATACGGGTGCGCCTGGGCCAGCCCCTCAATCCGGGCTACATGTTCGTTGACCCGCGGGTTGTACTTCATGGTGCAGGAACCCAGCGGATAAACGCCTAGGTCGATGGCGTAATTCCACGTGGAAAGCCTGGTGAAATGGCGAATGATTTCCACTTCGCTGACTTCGGGAAAGCCTGCGATTTCGCGGCGCACGTTCTCCGCCCCCAGCGCGGCGGCTGGATCAACCGGGGGTACGTCCAGAGGCGGCAGTTGATATGCTTTTTTCCCCGGCGAGCTGCGCTCGAACAGCAGCGGCTCATTCTGATTGATATGGGTGCGAACTTTCCGAATCATTCTCTTAAGCTTCCCGTCAGCGGCGGCGCAAGAGCGCCTAAGACGACTCCGTCCGAGGCTGCGCCTGGCGCAGCGATTTAAAGCAGCGATTCAAAAATGCTCGGCGAGCCTGTCTATCTCCACGCGTTTTGTGGTTTCGGTGGCGCAGAGCAGCATGCAATCGGAAAGCTCCGGGTAGAAACGCCCCATTTCCAGGCCGCCGATGATCTTGCGCTCGAGCAGGCGCCGGTTGATGTCCGCCGGATTGCGCTCGCCGCATTGCACCACGAATTCGTTAAAGAAAGGTCCCGAGAATCGAGGCTTGCTGCCGCGCGCCTCCAAAGCTCCGGCCAGATAACGCGCCTTGGCGAGGTTCTGCTCGGCCAATTCGCGCAGCCCTTGCTTGCCGTAAACGCTCATGAAGATCGTCGCCATGAGCGCGATCAGAGCTTGGTTGGTGCAAATGTTAGACGTGGCCTTCTCCCGCCGAATATGCTGCTCGCGGGTGGCCAGAGTCAGGCAAAAGGCCCGGTTGCCTTCCTTGTCGACGGTCTGCCCGACCAGCCTTCCCGGCATCTGGCGGATATATTTTTCCTTGGCTGCGAGAATTCCCACGTACGGCCCGCCGTACGAGGGTGAAATGGCGAACGATTGAAGCTCGCCCGCGACGATATCCGCATCCGCGGGCGGCTGCAACAGCCCCAGCGAAACCGCCTCGGTAAACATCACGATCAGCAGGGCGCCCTTTTCGTGCGCAATGCGCGCCGCCTTTTGCACCGGCTCGACAACGCCGAAAAAGTTTGGAGATTGGACCACCACCGCCGCAGTCTGCTCGTTCACCAAAGCCGCCAGCCGCCCCAGATCTACACTGCCTGTTTGCTTTTCATAGGGAGCCTCATCGACAGGAAGACCTTGATGCCGGGCGTAGGTCCGGTGAACCTCGCGGTATTCCGGATGCACCGAACGGGCCACCACCGCGCGGTCCCGTCCGGTAATGCGGCAGGCCATCATCACCGCCTCGGGCAGTGCGGTCGAGCCGTCGTACATCGAGGCGTTGGCTACATCCATGCCGGTCAACTGGCAGATCATAGTTTGGAATTCGAAAATCGAGGCCAGCGTTCCCTGCGAAATCTCCGGCTGATAAGGGGTGTAGGCGGTGAGAAATTCACCGCGCGAGATCAGAGAGTCGATGATCACCGGGCGAAAGTGATAGTATGCGCCCGCCCCCAGGAAACTGGAGTAGCCGTTGGCGTTCTCGGCGGCGCGCTCGCGAAAATACTCGATGATCTCGTATTCCGATTTGCCGGGCGGAATCTGGAGCGGCCGCTTCAGCCGCAGCTCTTCCGGAAGATGCGAAAACAAATCCTCGATCGAGTCGAGCCCCATCGAGGCCAGCATTTCGCGGCGCTCGGAATCCGACTTGGGAAGATAGCGCATGATCGCCTGTTGTATAAACGATGCCCGCGGCGCGCCGGAGGATTCAATGACCGGTTTCGGCGCTGATGTATTCCTGATAGGCGGCGGCGGTGAGAAGCCCATCCAGCTCGGCGCGGTCGCTCAGCCGGATTTTCACCAGCCAAGCGGACCCGTGAGGATCTTCGTTCAGGCTCTCCGGCTTCTCGGCCAACTCGTTGTTCACCTCGATCACTTCGCCGCTCGCCGGCGAATAAATATCGGATACCGCCTTTACGCTTTCCACCGATCCCATAGTCTTGCCCGCGACAAGCTTCGCGCCGACCTTGGGCAAATCGACATAGACGATGTCGCCCAGCTCCTTCTGGGCATAATCGGTGATGCCGACGACGCCCGTGTCGCCCTCGACCTTGATCCATTCGTGTTCTTTGGTGTAGCGAAAATCTTCCGGGTACATGGGCGGTCACCTCTTGCGCGAATAAAACGGCGTGGGCACGATCTCAGCCGGCGCCGGCTGACTGCGGATTTCGATTTCCAGCCGCTGCCCGACCGCCGCCCATCCGGCCGGAAGATAACACAGGCCGATGTTTTTCTTCAGAAACGGAGCGGGCGAGCCGCTGGTGACGAAACCGGCGGGCGCGCCGTCGATCATCGCCAGGTATCCTTCACGTGCGATGCTCCGGCAGCGCATCTCGAACCCAGCCAGCCGCCGGGCGGGTCCTTTCGCCTTCTGACGCGCCAGCGCGTCACGGCCGATGAAATCGCCTTTGTCTAGTTTCACGACCCAGCTTAACCCGGCCTCATAGGGCGTCGTGGAAGCGTCGATTTCGTGCCCATATAAAGCCATCCTTGCTTCGAGGCGCAGCGTGTTGCGGGCGCCCAGGCCGCAAGGCCGGATGGCAAATTCGCGTCCGGCTTCGAGCAAGGCGTTCCAAGCGCGATCGGCGAAGTCGGGCGGCACGTAAATTTCAAAGCCATCTTCGCCCGTATAGCCGGTGCGGGCGATAATGGCCGGCGTTCCTAAAATCTCGCCGCGAGAAAACCAGTAATACCGGATGCCGGCCAGGTCTGTTCGCGTCAGCTTTTGCAGCGTGGCGAGCGCCATCGGCCCCTGGATCGCGATTTGGGCGTATCGTTCACTGGCACATTCCACTGCGGCGTCGAATCTGTTTTGCGCCCGGATCCACTCGTAATCCTTCTTCTGATTCGAGGCGTTCACGCAAAGAAAGTAATGCTGTGCCGAAATGCGATGCACCAGCACATCGTCCACGAAGCCGCCCGTCGGGTACAGCAGGGCGGAATATTGCGCCTGGTTGTCGTGGAGCTGCGAAGCGGCATTTGGCGTGACCCACTCGACCAAATCGAGCGCCTGCGGCCCCCGAATCTCAATTTCCCCCATGTGGCTGACGTCAAAGACGCCCACGCCGGTCCGCACCGCCATGTGTTCGCTGATGATGCCCGAATATTCGACAGGCATTTCCCAGCCGCCGAAATCGACCATCTTGGCGCCTAGAGCCCGGTGAGTGGGGTAAAGTGGGGTCCTTTGTAGGGCCGTTGTGGCCCCCGCAATTTCCATAAGCGGCGATAGGCAGGCCGATGAAAGGACACTCTAACATTGCCGCCGCAGGGGTGTCAAACTACGCCGCGCCGGCCATCTTCGGCCAGGCTGGCCTAGGTGGGATTCCGCTTCTATCCGCAAATCGCGTTTCACTCGGCTGAAGAAACTTGGGTCGTGGGAAGCGCCACGGCCTCTGGGACAGGCATAGGCGCCAGGGTGCGCTACGATGGTCTCTTGAACCTCAGCGAGAACCGCCAGGATAGTGCTCTTGCCTGTGATGGGAGGCCGGCAGTCGATTTCTCATTCCCCCGAGCAATCGGGCGGCTCTCTCCGGCGGTGTTCCTTCGAATACTTTCCTCGCACCGGAAGTGAAGTTGCCAGATTTCAGGATTGAGACGCTGTGATCCGCCGATTAGCCCTGCTCGTCGCTGCGTTGCTTTTCGCCGATAGCTTGCTTTATTTGGCGCTGCGCATTCTTGACAGCAGCCGCATCTTTTACGACCGCTCTCCAGTAGACGCGCGTCGGCTCCACTACTGGGTCCAGAACAGCTACGATCCTGAGCTTGGCTGGGACGTCGGCAAAGGCTCCAAGAACAATGTCGGCTCGGCTCGGCGCGGGGATTACCCTGCGGCGGAGCAATACAAGTTGAAGGCTTTTGGCGACAGCTTCACCTTCGGCTCCGACGTGGGCGACGGCCAGACCTGGGAAGCAGCCATCGAGCGCGAGACCGGCTGGGCCTGCTTGAATTATGGGGTTCCCGGCTACGGTCCTGATCAGGCGCTGTTGAAGTATCAGCGCACCGGCGTCCACACGCAATTCACGATTTTGGGTGTTCAAGAAGAGAACATCGCCCGCGTCGTGAACGTTTACCGGGCCTTCTACATGGAAGATTGGGGACCTCCCAAGCCCCGCTTTTTTCTGGAAGCCGGCGGCCTGCGCCTGGAGCCCAACCCCATTGCGAGGACTGAAGATGCCTCGCGGCTGCTCGATCCGGCGTTCGTGGACAGCTTGCGCCGGCTCGACTACTGGCCGCGCTACAACGAGGACGTGCTGGGAGCGCCGCGGCGGCTGCGATGGCCCGCCACCTGGATCGTCCTCAGCCATGCACCGTTTTTCGCCCGCCGCGCCGTGCTGGAGGTCCGGCTGCGCTGGAGTCCCGGCTACGAAGATGAAGCCCGCCGTTTCAAACCTTATCACCTCTACGCCGAATCGTCGGAAGCATTTCAAATCCTCGTGCGCATCATTGACCGTTTCGCCGAGTTATGCGCCGCGCGCGGAGAGCGGCCGCTCGTGCTGGTTTTTCCCATGGAGCACACAGTGGATCTCATGAAGACCTACGGAAAATGCATTTACGAGCCGCTTACGCGGCGGCTTGACGCGAGCAGCATCCCCCATATCGATTTCGGTCCGATCTTTGCGAGAGAGGATTACCGGCAGTATTACGTCCGTTACAACGGCCATTTTTCTGCCGCCGGCAATGAGCGGGTCGCGCGGGAAATCATTCGCTTCATCGAAAGCCCAGGGGCTGGACACAGCGGATCAAGGTAACAAGATACCGAGGGCGCCCGCTCTCCGTTTCACTGCGGCGACGATAAGGTTTGGCGCGCCTCGGGCGCTCTGGGAAGCCGGCGCTCAAATGAAGATTCTTCCGGGGGCCGGCGTTCAATAGTGCAAATACCGGATGTCTCCATGCACGAAGGGCTTCGCGTAGTAAATCTCCGTCTCCAGCGGCGCCAGCTGCGCCTGGGAAGCGAGACCTCCGCTGCCGGAAAGCGCGGCGAAGCCTTTGAGCGGCAACACCTCGTAAAGGCCGGGCCGGCGCTCGATGGCGACATAACGGCGCACCGTATAAACGCCGCTTTCATTGCGGGCGATGACGTGTACCCGCGCGGCGAGTTCTTCTGCGCTGGTGTCCCTCATGAAAGCCTGGTGGAAAAACCGAAGCCGGCCGCGCTCCACCACGATCTCCCGCGCAAAGCGCAAACCGGACACCCCGGTCCAATACCTGGCGAAATTCTGGCCGCCAGGCTCGAGTGCGAGGGAAAAGTGCGGCGCCGTTCCGATGACGATCGGCATTCCCGGGGCGATAATCCAATCCCCCGGGCTGAGATGATCCAGCTCGCGCAGCGCCGGCTTCAGGGATTGTGTGGCGAGCGATTCCGGAACCCAACACTGCTGAATCTCCGCCGCTGTACACACCGCGAAATAGCCGCAGAGGAGAGCGGCCCAGCCGAGCGCCAGGAGGCGGGCGCGGATCGCGGCGCTCCAGGCCGCCGGGAGAGCCAGCAGCAGGCACAGAAAAAAGCTGAAAGGATAATAATGGCGCAGGGTCTTGGAATTGAGAAAGGCAATGGGCGCGTAGGCGAAAACCCACATGCCGGCGGCGAACAAAATGAGGCTGCCGGCGCTTTGCTGCCGGTCTGCGGACGGCAGGCGCCGCGCCACAGCCAGAACCAGCAGGCCGCATGCCAGGCCGGCAAGCAGCGCGGCGCTGGATATTCCGGACAAACGGTAGTAAGAGTGCGGCGTCAGACCGCTGAGATTTATCAAATGCGTGCGTGTCATACGCAGGCCGGCGGCTCCGTATTCGTAAGTGAGCGCAAATCTCTCTTCATGGCCTCCGGGGCGCCTCAGGCTTTGTAGGTACCAGCGGTACCCGCCAACCGCCGGGACGACAACGGCCAGGTTCAGGAGCGTAACGAGCAAGCCCGTCCGGAGTCTTGCGCGCCCGAAAAAACAGATCCCCAGCCAGAGCGGGGAAGCGAGCAACAGGGCCGACGCCGGCGATCCGGAGAATAAAACCAAAAGGATCAGACCCGACTGTAAAACTGCCGCCCGCACCGTCAGCTTGCCGGTTTCGTAGGTCTTTAGCGCTTGGAGCAGGTAGAGAAACAGCCACAACATCGGGAGCACGAAGAACGTGCAGTTGACCGGCCAGAAGAGAGGGCCGTGGGCTACCGGCGTCAACACAACAAGCGCAGCCGCCAGATATGCCATGCGGGTCCCGGCCCGCAGGCGGCGCAGGAGAGCGTAAAAAAGGCAGGCGTTGCCCGCGTGCAGCAGCAGCACGGCTGCGTAAGCGATTTTGGGCGCGTAGCCGAAAGTCCAAACAAGCAAGCAGTTGAGCCACTGGCTGACCCAAAAAAGCTGAAAGCCGCCATAAAGCCGGTTCTCGAGCAGGGCTCGCAATATATGGAGATGCCCTCGCAAACCTGTTCCGGCCGCTTGAAGACAGAAGTTAAGGTGCAGCCAGTCGTCGGCCACATATTCCACGTCCTGCCAGTAGAAGAGGTAAACCAGGGCGAGCAAAAAAAAGGACAGCCGGGGAATCCAGTGCGGCGCCTGCCGCTCGGCTGCCATGTTCACGGGATTAGGAGCGGCGCGCCGCGGCCTGCCGGGAGCCGCGCTTCACGCCGGTCGAAGCCCGGGGGCCGCCCAGGCTCCCAGCGCCTTTCGCCGGACAGACAGACCGATTCGATAAAGAGGCTGGCTGCATCGGTGGAGTAGTAAATGAACAGTGTACCCGATTTTCTTCCGTGCTCCGAGCTCCCGAGGGCATTCCGCGCCCGCTCCGCTCGAGGAGCCGCAGACAAAGATCATCGGGAAGCCGCCAGCCGCCGATTTACAGACGCAGGCGCGGCAGATCGGCCGTTCTCCGCGCCGTCCCGCGTTTGAAACAGAGAGCGGCCACGCCGCACAGGGCCTCCCGGAGTTTGCGCCTGTCTTCCGGAGCCGCTAAAAGATGAATTTGAGGGCCAGTTGAATCTGCCGGGCCGGACCGGCTGCTGAGATCTTTCCGAAACCTGAACCATTTACCGAACGGTTGGGCGCCTGAACACTGCCCTGGGAGTTCAATCCGAAGTGCGGTGTGTTCATCAAGTTGAAAAACTCGGACCGGAACTGCACCATGCGTCCCTCCGTGATGGAGATGTTCTTGATCATCGAAACGTCGAAGTTCACCAAGCCCGGCCCGTCCAAAGTATTGCGACCGGCGTTCCCGAAGGTGTAAGGCGCCGGGGGCGCGTAGGCGGCGGTATTGAACCATTGGTCAGGGGTTCTTTGAGACGCGGGCAAAACCGGGTTCTTGCCCGGCAGCAACTGCGCCCGGCCGCTCGAGTCATTGCCCGTGTTGGCCGGATCTCCGGAAGCTGAGACCGTGAATGGCAGGCCAGTGCGGGCTTGAAAGATCCCGCTGATCTGCCATCCTCCCACGAGCCTTCCCCGCAGCCCGCCGCTGTTCGCGAAAGGCTTCCCAGGCCCGAACGGCAGCTCATACAGCGTGTTGAAGACAAAGTTCTGCCGGGCGTCGAACAGCGAACGCCCGTGATCGATTTTGAGGTTTGTCGGATCGATGGGGCGGTTCGTCTCACCGCTGGTTCTTGTGGAAGAGGCGTAATCCAGCGATTTGCCGAAAGTATACGAGCCCAGGAACGACAGGCCGCGCGAGTATTTTTTCTCCACCTTCGCCTGAAGCGATTCGTAAGTGGAATTCAAAATGTGTTGGATGAAGAAAATGCGCTCATAAATCGGGTAAGGCCGCCGTGGCTGGGCCGCTCCAGGGCCGGGTGGCGCCGTGTTGAGCAGGTTCAGTATGCCCAGATGTGTGCCTTTATTGGCCACATAGCCGACTTCAACTACCAGATCCGGCGAAATCTCGCGCTGCACATTGAATGTCCACTGTTGCATGTAACCGGTCGGATAATGGGGGTCGGTCATGGTAAGCGTCGGGACCAGAACGCTCTGATTTCCGGCCAGGCCGGAAAACAGGTTCTTCATGTCGAGCTGAGGCGTATTAGGATCGCTGGTCAGTGCCGCGCGCACATTGCGGGGTACGTTCCTGGCGAGGTCGAAAAACGGATTTCCGATGTCTTGTGTGTAGAAGATGCCGTACGCCGAACGAATAACGGTTTTGGGATTCAGGCTGTAAGCAAACCCCACGCGAGGCGCAAAGTTCTTCTTATCCGCCTGCAACAGGCTTCGTCCCAACCGGCCGTCGCGGACGTAAGGAATGCCATTCAAGTTCACGTTCTTCGGGTAAAAGAAATATGGATCGCCGTTACCGGCGCGAACTATGGTCGGCGGGTTGGTGGTAAGGTCCAGCGTCTCGATGCGATCGTATTTTTCGTAAGGGTAGGGATTATATTCATAGCGCAGGCCCAAATTTACCGTCAGCTTTCTCGATACCCTGACATCGTCCTGCACATAGACGTTCCACGAATTCCGAAAATCGTAGATCGAAGTATCGCCCACGGAGCCTTCGGCGGAGTGAGGCACTCCCAGTAAGAAGTCCGCCATCCCGGCGCCGGTCCCGCTGGGGCTGGCCGGGTTTGAGGTGAACAGCGGGCTGGCGAAGGTATACGATCCCCTGGGCAGATTGTCGGCGAAATTCGCGTATTGAAAGCGCCGAATCTCAACGCCGACGTTCAGATTGTGCCGTCCTCTTGTCAGTGACAGATTGTCGATGTACTGGTACACGTTATCTCGCAGCAACGAGGGATAGCCGAAGGTTTGATCCCCCCAACTGGTGATGCCCTGAACCGCCACTGCCGGAATACCAAAATCAATCGGGTTGCGCGCGAGGCCGACAATCCCCGCTTGCCCGACGGCGTCGAGCTTGAAGGCGTTTTGTTGCAGCAGCGCATTGCTCAGCCGGTTGAATCCGAAACGAAACTCATTGACGGTTCGCGGACCGAAAACATGGGTTTCGCCGACGGCCAGCAGTTGTCCCCGCACATTCACGAAGGTTCCGATTCCCGGGAAAACTCCGGGATTGAAAGTAGACTCGTCGGAAAGCGTGTAGCGCCCGAAGATGTTGTCGTTTGGCCCCATCTTATGGTCGAGACGCCCCGTAAACTGGTCGTCGTTGGTGCTTAAACCCTCGTTGCTCAGATAATTGTTGGAGGTTCCAGGAAGGTTCGGCGTAGGGAGAAATTGCAGCAGGTATTGGGATGTGGGATCCAGCCTGTTTTGCGGTACGGCATTGTTGGGGAACGGGCTGCGGACGAAGCCGCCCGCTTTGCTGGGGTCCGGCTGCAATGTCCTCGGATCGTAGATTGTGACTCCCGATTTCGAGAAATCGCCAGCCCTCTGGTCCGGCGTCGCCACCGTCGAGACCTGAGTCAGCGCCTGGCGAATGCGGAATCCTTCGTAATCAAAGAAGAAGAATGTTTTGTCCCTGCCGTTGTAAATCTTCGGCAGGTAGACCGGCGCCCCGGCCGTGGCGCCAAACTGGTTTTGCTTGAACGGGGGAATGGGTTTGTCAGAACGGTCAAAAAAGTTCTTGGCGTCAAAGTCGGAGTTGCGCAAGAATTCAAACGCTGTCCCATGGAGCTGGTTGGTGCCCGACTTGGTGATGATATTAATTTGTCCGGCGCCGCCGCGGCCGTATTGCGCCGAATAGCTGCTGGTCTGTACCTTGAACTCTTGAAGAGCGTCCACCGAAGGACTGACAATGTAAGTGCCGAAATTTTCGTCAGTGTTCAGCACGCCATCCAGAACATAATTGTTGAATTCGGTTCGGCCGCCGCTGACCGCGATATTCAGCAGCGACCGCCGGCCGCCTTGGCGGCTCGCATCGCGCGTGTACCCGGAAATCGTGCCGGGAACCAGAGTAGTCAGTTGCAGAAACTGCCGCCCGTTGAGAGGGAGCTCCTCAATTTTGCGGGTTTCCACGACTTGTCCGACAGTGGTGGTTTCCGATTGCACCAGAGTTGCGGCGCCTTCGACTGTCACCGACTCGGTGACAGTTCCAATTTCCAGGGTCCCGTTGACCGTGGCGACCTGGTTTACCTCCAGCCGGATATTGCTGTAAACCGCCTTTTTGAAGCCTTCCCTCGTTACGCTCACGTTGTACAGGCCCGGCTGCAAGGCCGGCACATTGTATTCCCCGCGTGCATCGGTCTCTGTGCGCCGGGTGAAATTGGTCTGTCTATTTTGCACTTCTACTGCCGCACCCGGTATGGCCGCCCCAGTCGAGTCTGTAATAACGCCGGAGATGGTCCCCGTCGCCTCTTGAGCTGGCAGCGCCCCCGCCGCCAGAAGCAGAAATACTCCCGTTAGCCCGCACCTTTTGATTGTCATTGTTCCTTTCCCCCGCGTTGTTTCAGCATCCCCGGCAACTCCCCGCTTGGCCGGATTATACACCAGCGCCTTTTTCTCCGCTCGATTTTCCGCGTCGTGCGCGCGGTGAGAAGCGCTGAGGTTTCCCGTTGCCTCGTCGGCTTCTCCGAACGCGGAGCCTCCGCGCCAGCCCCACTGCACTCGTTGCTTGCGTGAACCAAGTGGTAACATAGCCCTATTCTGATTTACCGGGGTACGGGATTTCACGGTTGTAGCGCGTCGGCGGCGAAGCCTGGCGTGAGCCAGGCAAGCGTGAAGGGATGCGGCCCCTACATTGGCTTCCTCACCCCCCTTTTAAGCTGCGTCTAGCAGGAGGAAATGAGTGAACATCAGGACCGTTTTTGATCGATCGTTGCGAGCGTGCCTCGCCTGTGCAGCTTGTTTTCTGGCTTTTGGCGCGCAGGGTCCAGCCCAAACCCGGCGCGAGCGATTCGACGTAGTCATCATTAGCGGTTCGTCGGCTGGCGTCGGCGCGGCTTTGGGAGCGGGCCGTATGGGGGCAAGCGTTGCGCTGATCGAGGACACTCCTGTGCTCGGAGGCATGCTCGCAAACGGAATCTCCAATATCGACGCCTATTCGCTCGAGTCGCTAAGCGGCGTCTTCGATGAATTTCGCCTGCGGGTCCAAGAGCATTACCGGCCGATTATGGCGAGCGATCCTATCTTTCGGACTCGTATGAGGATGCCGCGTCATGTGGACGGCAGATCCCGCGCCGCCAACGACGCGGAGGCCGGAGGGCGCTGGGAACCCCATGTGGCCGACGAGATCTTCAAGGATATGGTGGCAAAGGTTCCCAAGATCACGGTGTTTTACAACCGCTGGCCGACAGGCGTCATCAAGCAGGGGAATCGTGTGATCGCCGTAAACACCGACGACGCGCGCGGCGACCGAAAGACGTTTTTCGGGAAGGTCGTGATTGATGCCACGCACGAAGGCGATATCGCGGCGTGGGCCGGGGCGGCTTACCGCGTCGGGCGGGAAGCGCGCTCGCCGCTGGAACCTCATGCCGGGGATATCTATTTTTTTGACGGCACCGGAGAAATTATGGACGGCGGCGGCCAGCAGGACCGCGCCGTGGCGTCCTACGGTCTTCGCCTGACGATTCAACACTACAGCGACCGCCGGGATTCATCCCACATCTTGCAGACGCCGCCGCCCGGCTATGACAAATCGAAGTACGAGCACAGCGCGTACGACGCCGCTATCACCATGCCCCACGGCAAGGCGGAGATGAATGCGAACCCGATCGGAAATGAAATCCAGGAGATCAACTGGGAATGGCCCGAAGCCGCGCGCGAGCAGCGCCGGCGGCTCTATGAGGTCTACAAAAATCGCGCTCTCGGCTTCCTCTACTATTTGCAGCACGAGCGAGGGCGCACGGACCTGGGCCTCCCAAAAGATGAGTTTACCGACAATGGCAACGTTCCCTACCGGGTGTTCGTCCGGGAAGCGCGCCGGATCGTGGGTGTGAAGACGATGACCGAAGCGGACATCAACCCGTTTCTCAACGGCCGCGGCTGGATCCCGCCGGTTCGAGAAGACGCTATTGCCATCGGGCACTATCCTATCGACTCCAAGCCGGTGAGAAGCAAAACGGATTTTTCCCGGCCCGATAAGGGTGCCGGCGATTTTTACATCGTCAACGTCACAACTCCATTCCAGGCGCCGTTCGGCGCCATCGTGCCGGAGAAGATTGACGGCCTGTTGGTTCCCGCCGCTCTCTCCGCTACCCATGTAGCCTTTTCTTCCATCCGCATGGACCCCACGTGGACTGTATTGGGGCAGGCCGCGGGCGTCGCCGCCGCCCTGAGCGCGCGGTTGAATCGGAACGTCCGCTCCGTCCCTGTAGAGCAGATCCAGCGCGAGCTTCTGAAACAGAAATGCAAATTGATGTTTTATTGGGATCTGCCGGCCGACCACCCCGCTTTCGCGGCGGTGGAATGGCTCAGCGTGCGCAACGCGGTCGCCGGTTATCCCGACCGGCTGTTTCGCCCCGATCAGAGCCTGACCCGCGCTGAAATGGCGGCGCTGTTGGTCAAGGCTTTTCAGCTTTGGCCCAGTGTCAGCGACGTGCATTTCACGGATGTCGCTCCTACGCACTGGGCGTTTCGGGAGATCGAAACGCTTTTTGACAACCGGGCGCTGGCAGCTTTTGGCATCAGTCCGCGCTGGCCCGAAGCCGGGGCGTACGATCCGGCAAGAGACGAAGGTTTCGCTGCAAGCAAGCGCTCCGGCGAATTCCTGCCGGCAAGGCCCGTGCTGTGGAAGGAGTTGGCGGAAACACTCTGGGCCATCCGCAAGCCGCATGACGAGGGGGAGGACCCAAGCTCCTGGATCAGGAGCGTATTGCGGGGTTCGATGTTTGGCGCGCCCTATGCCGGCAGAAATTTTCCCGCCGGGGCTGTGGTTACCCGAGGAGAAGCGTGTGCGCTCGTTGCTTCCCTCTCTGACAACGGAGCCAACTGATTCGCGTAGTCACCAAAGTTCTTCGGGTCCTTCGGGGATTTGTGCGGCCGGAGAAAGTCCGCCGGCCCGCCAAGGGCGTGAGGCGCGGAAAAACTGCTACCCCGGCGGACGTCGTACAATGGCCGGCAATGAGCGTCCTCTGGAGCCGCCTGCTTGGGTACGCCCGCCGCCTGGGCGCGCCGCTGGTTCTGCTCTACGCGGGATCCTCTCTGGCCGCTCAAAGCGCCGCGCCTAGCGCCTATATCGGCGCGAGAGCGTGCGCGGAATGCCACGCGGACCGGGTGTCGCGGCAGCAATCTGCCGGCCATGCGCAGGCCCTCGCTCCGGCGGCGGATCATCCTCTGGCGGCTGCCTTCACGCCGCCAACCATGTTCACTCGCCCTCCGAATTTCCGCTTTCAATTCCTGAGACCAAAGCAACTTCAGGTGCGCGTGTTTGATGGCGACAACACCATCGAGCTTCCTGTGGAATGGGCTTTCGGCGCCGGCGCGCAAGCTGTGACTTTTGTGACCCGTGTGAATGAGCAGTGGTACCTTGAGCACTATTTCAGCTATTATTCCGGTCTTCGTTCTTTCGCGCCGACGCCCGGGCAGGATGCCATCCGGCCGAGCAGCCTGGTCTCGGCGGTGGGTCTGCTCTATAAGGCTCTGGATCCGGATACGGGGATCGTCGGATGCTTTGAGTGTCATTCGACAGGACCGGTCATTACCGGGTCCGAGGGAATCCGGCCGCGGGAGTTGGGGGTGCGGTGTGAGGCGTGTCACGGCCCCGGGAGCGCCCATGTCCGTGCGGCTAAAGAAGGCCCCAGCAACGAGATTCGAAAAGCGATCCAGAACCCGGGCCGGCTGCCGGCTTCGCAGCTAAACGTTTTTTGCGGCAGATGCCATCGCCCGCCGGCTGCGAAGGGAACGGCGATCGATTGGAACTACGCCTGGAACGTCCGGCACCAACCGGTTTACTTCAGCCAGAGCGCCTGCTTCCGGAAAAGCCAGGGCGCGTTGACGTGCCTGACCTGCCACAACCCGCACGAGCCGCTCCGGCGCGACAACGCCTTTTACAATCAGCATTGCCTCGATTGCCACAAACACTCCGGCGGAGAGCCGCAAATCCGGGCCGCAGTTAAGGCCCATCCGCCCCGCCCGGTTTGCGAAAGCCGCCAGCCTGCCAACTGCATCGATTGCCACATGCCGCGGGTAAGCCCGCAGGCCGGCCTGCGCTTCACCAACCATTGGATCGGCGTTTACGCTGAAGGGGCCAAGCTCAAGCCCAGAAGCGAGCAATAGGGGACCAGCCGAATTTTGATCCGGTCTATTCTTGCCGGGTTCGCTTCCGGCCTGGAGCCGTAGGCGCAGGCGTCATGGATAGAGCAGATATTGCTGGCGGACCTTCCGGAACTCGGCCAAATCCTTCTGAAAACTGCGATTCACCTCGCTGCCCGTCTCGCCTCTCTTCAGCCGCGCGCCGGCGTCTTCATTGCCGAGCAGGCGCATGATGCCGTCCACGTTAAAGAGCCCTGGGTGGAACTGGAGCGTCGCGTGAACCAATTCGAGTCCCATGCGCACGGAATCGAGCGTGTCGCGATTGAGCAATTGCACGTCGACGCCCTCGCAGTCCTCGTCCTTGAACAGATAGGCATTCGGCCGGAAGCGCCGTGGAATGAAGCTGACGCCGGGAAGCTTGAGGCTGTTCAGATAGGCGGCTGCCTCTCGCGCCTTGAACCAGGGCGCGCCGATCATTTGAAAGGGAGTATCGGTCCCCCGGCCAACGGAAACTTGCCGGGATTCGAGCAAACATGTCCCGGGATAGAGAATCGCTTCCGTGAGATTCCGGATGGCGGGCGAGGGGTTCACCCATTCCAGACCGGTTTCGTCAAACCACATCCGGCGGTTCCAGCCTTTCATCTCGATCACGTGCAGATCGGCGCCCAATTTCTTTTCGCCGTTGTAAAGGCGCGCCAACTCGCCGACTGTCATGCCGTGGCGGATGGGAAGGCCCGGCATATACGCGACGAAAGAAACGTACTTTTCGTCCAGCCGCGGCCCTTCCACGGCGATGCCGTTGATAGGATTGGGACGGTCCAGGACAAAGTAGGGAATGTGAGCCTGCGCCGCGGCCTCCAGGCCGTAGCCGAGCGTGGTGATGAAGGTGTAAAAACGCGCTCCGATGTCCTGAATGTCATAGACCAGCGCATCGATATCCTTCAACATGTCGGCCGTCATCTTCCGCGTCGCTCCATCAAACAGGCTGCGAATGGGGATATCAGTTGTTGGATCAATGCTCGACGGGATATTCGGATCGTCGCGCAGGCCGGTAAGGCCATGCTCGGGTGTGAAAATTACGGCCACCTTCACCTTGCCCGACCGCCGCAGGACGTCGATGTTGCGGCGGCCGTCCGACGTGAGGCCGCTATGGTTCGTAATGATACCGATGCGCTTGCCGGCGAGCGGGGCAAAATCCTCCTCGACTAAGACATCAAGGCCCGTCTTTACTTGCGCGGTGAGCGCAGGAAGGGATAAGAACAGGAAAAGAGCGGCGGCCCCGGCCTGCATCGCCGGTCGCCGCTGGTTCTGATTTGATAATTTTTTCATCCAGCCTTCTTTCCCCGGCGCGATGATTCAAGACTCAGCCTTGCGGCAGCGGCGGCGAACCGCCCAGTTCATTGGCTGACTAGTACACGCGCTCCCGCGAGCCGGTACGCTTCGATCAGCGCCCCAACGGCCGGGTCGTGCAGGGGCGCAATCAGGCGATTCGTCCCGCAAGAGCTCAGCAATCTGATGAATTCGGAGCGGAGCATCCCACAGCGGAATACGCCGCCGACGTAAGCGATGGCAACGGACTCTTCGCGCCGGAAGAGCCGCGTCCGAACCACATTTGTAATGGCCGCCAGGTCTCTGGCGGCGTTCTCAAGAATCGAGCAGGCCACCGGATCCTGCAATCTCGCCGCTTCATCCACCAGGAGGGCCAGCGCGGCGATCCGTTTGCGAGGGAATTCGGCGCTGTAAAGTTTCCGCTGCACGAGGCGAATGTCATTCAATCCCACCGCCTCGCACAACATCCGGTGCAGCGCTGTGGAAGGCCCCCAACCCTCTTCGAATCGCAGCGCGGCGCGCAGCGCCTGGCGCGCCAGATCGAAGGCGCTGCCTTCGTCGCCGAACAGGTAACCCCAGCCTCCGGCCCGTGCTGTTTCTCCCGCCTGATTCCGTCCGAAGCTGATAGACCCGGTTCCGGCGATCGTCACAACGCCGGGTTCGCCGCCCAGTGCGCCGGTCAGCGCAATTACGGAATCGTCGCTCAGCGCGATTTGTCTGGCGTGAATCAGTTCTTCTACGATCGCCCGCTTGCCGGCATCAGCCCCGGTGAAGCCGAAAAAGGCCGCCTCGAAGGATGTATCCGCGAGATCGCGCCCGAGCTGCCGGCAGGCCGCGCCTGCGGATTCTTGCAAGGCGCGAAACACCCGCTCCCGGCCCTGAGGAGCGCCGATATGCTCGACGGGTCCCCCTTCGCCGGTGGCCAGGATGCGCCCTGATTCATCGCCGATTACAGCCCGGGTGGAGGACTGGCCGCCGTCAACTCCGAGGAATAAAGTCACACCGCCGCTCCATTGACAACTTTCCAATCGGCAAGAAAATGCCGGTATGCCCCCCACATCACCAGCGCCGCGCCCGCCAGGTAAACCAGCGACAGGGCGGAGAAACCGCCGGCGAGGCCCACCGTCATTTTTGCGCGAGCCAGCAAGACCGGAGCGAGAGAAGCGATGAGAAACGCAAATGCGATGAGCAATCCGGAGGCAGAGGCGTGGTAACGCGGCGCGATGACCGAATAAAACGCTGGATACGTGTTCGAATCGAACAAGCCGCGGAAAAATCCGAAACCGGCCAGCGCCGCGTACAGCAGGCCTTCGGACGGAGCCAATCCCAGAAAGTAGAGAAACGGGGACCCAGCGAGCAGAGCCAGGCCCTGGATCTCGAGCCGCACCTGCGGGCGCCGGGGAGCCCAATGATCCGACAGGATGCCTCCAATCATCACACCCAGGAACGCAAACAGGTGATGGAACAACATGCTGGCCAGCCCAGCCGCCGCCAGTGACACGCCGAAGCGTTCGTAAATGTACGTCGGCATCCACGCCAGATAGCCCACATTTACAAAAATCATCGCGCCGCTCCCCAGGGCGGCAAAGCGGGCCGTCGGTGTCGAGAGGATAGCTGCCACAGTCTCGCGGACAGCCGCCCGGCGCTCCGGCGCAGGAGAACGGCTATCGCGCAGCCGGAAAAAGGAAACGAGAGACAGCAGAATCCCGATAGCGCCGAAAACCCAAAAGGCGGCCCGCCAGCCCCAACGGCTGGCGATGGCGCCTCCCATCCAGCCGCTCGCGATCAGGCCCGTATACACGGCGGTCTGAAATAAGGATAACGCGCGCGCCCGGGTTTCCGTGTGTTCGGCGGAGAGCATAGCGAATGCCGAGGGAGCGAAAAACGCTTCACCAACCGCTGTGGCTGTTCCCCGGACGGCGACCAGATAAAGCAGCGTAGCGCCGAATCCCGTGCAGAGCGTGGCCAGGCTCCAGGCCAGCAGGCTTACGACCACAATCGCCTTCCGCGAGCAGATGTCGCCCAGGAATCCGGCTACTGGAACCATTACCGCCAGCGCCGCGGTGAAAACAGAGCCCACCAGTCCGAGCTGCAAGTAGGAAAGGCCGAGATCGCTGCGAATGCTGGGAAGCACTACGCTAAAAACCTGCCGGTCGGCTTGGTTGAAAAAAAATGCCAGCCATAGCCAGAGCAAAAGCTCCCAGCGATAGCTCATAGACAGTCCCGAGAAGCTGCGGCCGGCCGGAGCCCGGCGCCATTTTCGAGCGCGGGTGCAAGCCCGTTCATGAGGCGGGCTCCGGTTCCGACCGGCCGGCCCCAGCTTGTGAGACCGCTTCTGCAAAACGCCGGGCGATTGTGACCGGGCGCGTGATAGCGCTGCCGACGACAACGGCATAAGCCCCCGCGTCCAGCGCTGCACGCGCCTGTTCCGGCGTTTCAATCATTCCTTCGGCGATCACCGGCACGGGACAGCGGCGAACCAGTTCCCGGAGGAAAGCCAGATCGAACGAGCGCACGTGCGCCGTCTCCTCGGTGTAGCCGCGCATGGTCGTAAGGACAAAATTGGCGCCGGACTGTGCCGCGGCGAGAGCTTCCTCGAGGGTCGCTATGTCTGCCAGTGCCGGAACGTTAAGGTCCCGCCGGATGCGCGCGAGCCGGCCAAGCGCTCCATAGCGCTGGCCCCGGCAGGTGACATCGATCGCCACCATGTCCGCCCCGGCGGCGATCAGCGCTTGCGCCGCCTCCCCGCTCGGCGTGATGAGCGGCCTTCCGTCCTCCTGAGGCTGTTTCCAGATGCCAAGAATGGGCACGCTGACGGCTTTGCGGATTTCGCGGATATCGTGCGGACCGTTGGCCCGAATCGCAGCGGCGCCCCCCGCTACCGCGGAAACCGCGAAACGAGCCATGCAGTTTGGATCGCGAAACGGCTCGCCCTCTCGGGCCTGGCACGAGACAACGAGCCGCCGGTAAAAATGGCGGCAGATGGGCGGCAAGTCCTCTCTCATGAATTGCCCCGCCTAGAAACCAACAGCATATCCCAGCGAAGCGGCCCAGAGCGCAATCCGGAATCGCCCGGCGCAAAAGGGACATGCTGCCGGCGGCCTTTCTGCTTGGAAGAGCACTCCTCAGACCAGGCCGCGGCAAGCGCCGGCGCGCCTCAGATCGCTTCGGATTTCTGCCCTAACGCGACTTCGAGTTGCTATCCGTGAACCGCGGCCCGGATGTCAGAATCGCAGCTTGAGCCCGAACTGAATCACCCGCGGCTTCGGCGTAAACGCAGTGGCAGTGACCTGACCGAAGGTCGGGCTTCCGTACATGGTGCCAGGCACCTCGAAGGTTGGCGTATTGGTCAGGTTAAACGCCTCTGCCCGGAACTGGAACTGGTATTTTTCACGCACCGAAAAATTCTTGAACGCCGAAAAATCCATGCTGAAGAGGCCGTCGCTGAGAACGTCGGGCAAGGTCCGGCTGGCGTTTCCGTAGCTGTACGGCGCTGGCGCCGTGAATGCTGCTGTATTAAACCACTGGGAAAGGCTCTGCGAGGACGCCTTGTCGCTCACGCCGGCCACGACACTGGGCCGGTTTCCCACGCCGGTCAGATTGGCGCCGAGCGGAATCGGCAGGCCGCTTTGCAGCGTCGTGATTGCGTTTAACTGCCAGCCGCCGGCCACCGCGCGATACAGCGGATTGCCGCTCTTGCCTAAAGGAACGTCCCATAGAGCCGTCACCACGAGCCGCTGTGGAACGTCGTAAAGACTCTTGGAACGCTCCGCAGAAAGATTGTTCCAGTTCTGCACCAGGTAGCCGCTCACGCCGCCCGGACGAACCTGCGTCAAATTGTCTCCCAGATCGAGCAGCTTCGACGCGGCATAAGAGGCGAGCAGGGAAAAGCCTCGCGAAAAGCGCTTCTCCACCTTCACCGTCAGGGCGTGATAGATGGAGTTGTTCAAATACGAGATCGGGCTGATGACGCCGCCTTGCGAGGTGGGAAGGGAAGTATAGGCATACTGCGGAAACGGAAGCATCAACCAGTATTGCGGCACTTGCGCCGCGGCCAGCGGGCCGCTGGTGATGACTCCGTAGAACGGGTTGGGGACCGTCTGGCCCAGCGCCGAGCCCAAGCTGAGGGCCTGATTCGGCAGCCAATCGATATCCTGGTTGTACATGAACAAGTGCACGCCGCGATTGCCCATATAGCCAACTTCCACCAGCCAGTTCTCCCATGGCTGGTGCTGGATCGTGAAATTCCACTGCTCGGAATAGCCGCGGCCTTGGTTATAGAGCTGGCCGGTAACACCCGTGCCGATGCCCGTCAGCGCTCCCAGCGAGGCGCCGGTGGGCGGAGTCAAGCCGTTCGGGAACGGGTTGCTCAGGGTGTTCGCCGGAGTGCGGCCGCCGTCGTTGGATGTGACCATCGGGGTTGTGCTGCTGAATCCGATCTGAGAAGGCGTGTACTGGCCCTGCGTGGTCGGCACGAACATGATCCCGAAACCGCCTCGGAGAACAGTCTTCGCCTGGAGTTGGTAGGCGAAGCCGAAGCGCGGTTGGAAGTCCTTGCTGGGGCTGGTGTAGAAAGCTCGCGGATGACCGTTAACGCCCGAGTAAACCAGCCCGCCCCGCAGCGTCAAGCCGGGCGCTTTCAGCGGAGAGGCTACATCCGGATCAAAATTCTCATAGCGGTTGTAGCGTTCCGTAGGCGCGCCGTCCTTATCCCAGCGCAAACCGAGATTCAAGGTCAGCTTGCGGGAGACCTTCCAGTCGTCCTGAAAAAACAGCGCGTTGTATCGCAGCGTGACGGCGCTGGAGGCGTTGATCCCCGCAAATGCACTGGCCGGCGTCCCCAGCAGCAGGGAGGCCACGCTGTATCCGGCTGTGGCGCTGGCCTGATCCGGGTTGGGACCCTGGGTGAAGCCGCGATTGAAAGTGTAGGAACCAACCGGCGAGTTCAGAGTAAATTCGTTTCGCTGGTAGAGGCGGAACTCGTAGCCGAATTTCCAGGTTTGCGAGCCGCGGATTTTCGTCAGCGTCGCGCTGGCCGACCCGGTATTGGTGTGGTTCGCCGCCGCCGCCGTTCCGCCGAACGTGGTCAGATCGCTGACGGAAAGACGCGGGAACACGCCCTGGGGCGCGTTGGGAGCGTTCTGGCTCTGCGCGAGCAGGCTTGCGGGCAGACCCAGCTTTGTGATGTCAAAACCTTGGCTCGGGATGCTGTAGGCCTCGGTCTGGTGGCTGAAGCCGATGCGGCTATCGAACAGCAGCGTGGGCGAGAAACTATCGGTGTAACTGATAAAGGCATTCCTGCGGGGAATGGAAATCAAACGGCCGTCGACGTCGGCTATGTTATTGAAGAAGTTCGCAAATTGCCAGGCGAGCCGGTCGTCTGTGAACCGCCCGGCCAAGCGCTTCGTCGGGCTGATATTGTAATCGAGCCGAATGGTTTCGGTGTCTTTGTTGATTGGCGTCGCTCCGGTGAGGAAAAGATTCGACGAAAGGCCCGGAAGGTTTGGCTGGGGATAGTAACTCAAAATGTTCTGGCCGACGAGGTTGATACGGTCTGCCGGAATCTTGTTGCCCGGAAATGCAGAACGGATGAACCTGCCGGGGTTGCTCGGGTCGGGAACCGTTGTGGTCGGGTCGTAAATAGTGATCAATTGCCCCGTGCTTGTGGTCAGCCCGGAAAAATCTCCGGCCCGCTGCGCGGCCGTGGGTGAGGTAATGGTCTCGATGCTGGCGCTGCGCTCCCGGTAGCCTTCATAGTTGAAGAAGTAAAACAGTTTGTTTTTAATAATCGGCCCGCCTAAGGTTCCCCCGAACTGGTTCACCTTGTCCGGTGCGATCTTGCGGCCGGCTTTGTTGGCGAAAAAGTCATTGGCATTGAGCTTATCATTGCGCAGGAATTCGAAAAGGCTTCCATGCAGTTCGTTGGTCCCGCTTTTGGAGATCATGCTGATAACGCCGCCGGTCGTTCGGCCGAACTCCGCCGACATGCTGTTGGTCTGGACCTTGAACTCCTCTGTGTCATCCACCGTGAGGAAGGTCATCGGGCCCGAGTCCACCATCTTGTCATTGGCAATGCCATCCACCAGGTACCCGTTGGTCAGAGGCTGGCCGCCACCTATGCCCACCGCAGCCAGGCGCCAGCTTGAGAGGACCTGACCTCCGAAATATCCGATTCCTCGCACAGTCGGGATCAGGTTGGCCAAGCCCATCGGGTTGCGGCCGTTCAGCGGAAGGTCTTCCACTTTCTTCTCTTCCATAACGGTACCCAGGGAGGAGGTGTTCGGCTCGAGCAGGGGCGTTCCCCCTTGCACTTCCACAGTTTCAGTCACTTGCCCGATCTGTAACGCGACGGGAACGGCCAGGGAGCGGTCCACCTCGACAATAATTCCGTCCCGCCGGAACAGCTTGAAGCCGGGCGCTGATGCCTCCAGGGAATACGTGCCGGGCGGCAGCAGCAGAAAGCGGAAATTGCCCGACTCATCGGTGATGGCGTTCTCGACGGCTCCGGTACCCGTATTGGTGAGCTTCACCTGGGCGTTGGCTACGGCAGCTCCGGCCGGGTCCATCACGGTTCCGGTTATAGAGCCGGTGATTTGCTGGGCGAAGGAAAGAGTTGCCGCCAACAGCGCAAGCAAGACTCCCCGCAAGACAGAATTAGCGGACATGACACAACCTCCTCGAAAATTCGGGCCCCTGCCCTACACGGGCATAAGTGTTTCTTCAACTATACAGATAGTCGGCCCCCTGGGCAAGAAAGAAAACTGACTGGCTGGCCCGTGGGGTACCGGCCCTCTGGCCCCCGCAACGGTATTACCGGCCGTACTATAGACAGTCCGTTTTGACCGTCAACGGTTCTCGTGAATGGCTCCGAACGGGTCAGAGTTGATTCGGACCCTCGGGGGGCCTCCGTCGCGCCGTGGTCGTCCTGGCGGTTCCCCGTAAACGCGGCCTTCGGACCTCGCCATTGCCGAGACCATAAAATTCCGGACGAACTGCTTCTCCAACGACACTCTCCGGCCTCGAAATTAGGGTGATATTTTTTGAAATTTTGATTGTTTTATTCTAATCACTTTTTGCAATTGACAGAGCAGTACTCGGGATGTATAAGGGAGCGAAATCAACCATTTCTAGGCGGACGAAGGGGGTACCGCATGTTTCGTTCCCATCGGCGCGGGTTTCTGTCGAGCCTGTCGGCCCTGTTTCTCCTCGCTGCACTGATCGCTTTCAACGCAGCGGCTTTCGGACAATTGATCACCGGCACGGTGACGGGCTCTGTGCAGGATGCGACCGGAGCTGCCATTATCGGAGCTACGGTAAGGCTCACCAATACCGGCACTGGGGTCGTACAGACGACGCAATCGGATAATTCGGGAAATTTCCAGTTTTTGCTGCTGCCTCCCGGCACCTACACTGTGGAAGCAACCAGTGCGGGCTTCCGCGCTTTCCGGCGGGAAGGAATCATTGTCGAAGCGGACCGCTCTCTGGCCGTGCCGGTGGTGCTAAGCGTCGGCCAGGTCACCGAGACGGTTGAAGTGGTCGGGGGCACGCCGCTGCTCGAGCCCAACACCTCGGAGGTCGGCACGACTGTCGACAGCCAGAAGGTAATCGAGTTGCCCCTGAACGCCCGCAATCCGATGGGCCTGGCAAACCTGATCCCGACTGTGAAAGGCGTGGGGTACTTCGGGCAGCAGATTCTGACGTCGTGGCGGATTGGGGCGATCAACATCGGCGGGGGCCAGCCGCTGACCAGCGCCTTCCTGCTGGACGGCGTGCCAAACGACAAATTAGGAGACGCGGCCGGCGCGAATACCTATCTGACGACGGATTCCACGCAGGAATTCAAGGTCATTACCAATTCCATGTCGGCCGAGTACGGCCGCACCACTGGCGGCGTCATCAGCGTGGTGAGTAAATCAGGCACCAACGAATATCACGGCGGCTTGTTCATGTACGTGCAAAACACGGCGCTGAATGCCAACGATTTTTTTGCTAATGCCTCGGGCACGCCGCTCGCGCCCGTGCACCAGTACCAGTTCGGCGGGTCGCTAGGCGGCCGCATCATCAAGGACAAGCTGTTCTTTTTCGGAAACTTTGAAGGATTCGTGCAACACCTCTCGGCAAGCGAAGTCATCAACTCGCCGACAGCCCTCCAGCGGGCCGGCGATTTTTCGCAAACCTTCGCTGCCAATGGGCAACTGATCACGATCTACGACCCGCTGACGACGGCGCCCAATCCGAATAAGCCGGGCGCTTCGATTCGAACGCCGTTTCCGGGCAACGTCATTCCTCCCAACCGAATCAGCCAGTTTGCAAAGGGTTTTTTTGCGCTCTACCCCTTGCCCAATTTGCCCGGCCAGAAAGTAACGGGAACGCAGAATCTTTTCCTGATCGGCAACATACCCACGGATCGGGAAACCGGAGGAGTGAAAGTCGATTACATGCTCAATCAGAATCGCCGGCTGGCGGTGCGGTATACGCGAGATGTGCTGAATGAATCGGTCCCGAACGGCAGCTTTTTCCAGAATGTGCTGGACAACGACAAGAAAATCATTTACGTTCCGCGCCACAGCGGCTCTGTTTCCTACACTGACAGCCTCAGCCCCACGCTGCTGTTGGATCTCAGGTCCGGAATCAACCGGGACTATGACCAGTCCATTCCCTGGAGCTATGTCGGGCCGTACGAAAAGACGGGCTTTCCGCTCACTTCCCTCGGCCTGCCCCAGTCGCTCGTCAACCAACTGCAACCTGGCGCGGTGCAATTTCCGGCTTTGACCATTTCCGATCTGGGAGGCATTCTGGGCGGCTATGGATCCGCTATAGGCAATCGAGCCGCGTACACATGGGGCAACGTCGCCTCGATCACGAAAATCATGGGCGCGCATACGATCAAGACGGGGTATCAGCTCACCGTTTACCGGGGCTTTCCTCTGGACCGGACTCCACTGAACTTCACGTTTACTCGCGGGTTTACCCAAGGTCCCGATCCTACCGTCGCCAGCGCCTCGGCCGGCTATGGTACGGCCTCTCTGGAACTGGGCACGCCCTCGGCGGGCACGGCAACTTATCAGCCGAGCCATGAGCAGCAGGAAATCGATCACGGGCTTTATGTGCAAGATGACTGGAAAGCGACCCAGAAACTGACTCTGAACCTCGGGCTTCGTTGGGAATATCAAGGTCCATTCACGGATCGCTATAACGAGATGACCAATTTCGACCCGAATGTCACGTCACCGCTGCAAGTCCCGGGCCTGACGCTCAAGGGCGGCACAATTTTTCCGGGCGTCAACGGTGTGCCGCGGGGAGTGGTGGATGTTTCCTATAAGCACTTCAGCCCGCGAGTGGGATTCGCCTACCAAACCATGAACAAGCTGGTGGCGCGGGGGGCTTACGGAGTGTTTTTTGTTCCGGAAAAAGGCATTCTGAATCCCGCTTCCACTGGTTTCGGCATCGTCACAACCATGGTTGCCAGCCTGGATAACGGGTTGACGCCTTACAATACGATCAACGATCCTTTCCCGGATGGCCTGCTGTTTCCGAGCGGGAGCAGCCAAGGCCTCCTCACCGGAATTGGGACCAGCATTTCGGGGCAGTTGCGGCATGTGCTGCCCGGATATGCCCAGCAGTGGAATTTTTCGTTGCAGTACTCGCCCTGGAACAACTGGCTGATCGAAGGCGCGTACCTAGGCAATAAAGGGACTCATCTGGAGACGCTCCAGGGACTCAATCTGAACCAGATCAACCCGCAGTACCTGTCGCTGGGCAATGCTTTGAACCAGCAGGCGCCGAATCCGTTCTATGGGATTATCACGTCGGGCCCGTTGAGCGCTCCGACCATCTCCCGGCAGCAATTGCTGCTGCCGTATCCCCAATATACGGCTGTCAACGGGGGTTGGTCCTACAACGGCAACTCGATTTATCACGCCTTTGCCTTGAAAGTAGAAAAGCGCTTTTCGCAAGGCTTCTCCATTCTGGCCTCGTATGTGGCGAGCAAGATGATTGACGGGGCGGTCGGCTCCGGAGGCGCCGTTCGCACTGGCGGCACGCCGGAAACAGGCATTGTGAACTGGTACAACTTACGCGCTGAGCGCTCGAAAAGCATCTACGATGTACCCCAGCGCGCGGTCATTACGGTCTTGTGGCAGGAACCATTTTTCAAAGGCAGCCACGGGCTGACCCGCCAGGTGCTCGGCGGCTGGAACGCGAACGGGATCGTCACGATTCAAAGCGGCCAGAGCATAGCGCTGCAATCAGGGTCTGCGTCCCAGCGGCCCAATGTCGTCTCTGGCGTAGACGATCATGCCGCCCAACAAAGTCTTACGCAGTGGTTCAATAAGGCGGCATTCTCCATCCCCGCGCCATTTACTTACGGGAACGCCTCGAGAACCATTCCCAACATCATGAGCGACGGCATGTTTGACATGGATTTTGCGCTTTACAAAGACTTTGCGCTCAGCGAGCGGTTCAAATTGCAGCTTAAAGGCGAGGCATTTAACCTGACCAATACGCCGACTTTTGACGTGCCCAACCGGGATGTGACGTCCCAGAGTTTTGGGGTAGTTTCAGCTACGGCTTTAAATCCGAGGCCGAGATCCGTACAATTGTCACTGAGGCTGGCGTTTTAGGATACGGCTCTCTGCTGCCATGCTAATACGTTCTGCTGTTAAGCTGTCTCAGCGGCGCTTCTGGCTGACCCTTTGCGCGGCTTTAGCGGTTTGTATACCCTGGGTGCGCAGCCTCCGCGGGCAAAACGCCAGCGGGGCCGGCATCCGAGCGGATGCAACTTCCTACCAAAAGGAAATTCAACCCTTTTTGGCGAAAAATTGCTATCTCTGCCACAACGAAAAGCTGAACACAGCGAACCTGAATCTCGAAGCCTACCGGGATGCAGGCTTGGCGTTGCAACAGACGCAGGTGTGGCAGAAAGTGTTGGAGAAACTCAGCGCCGGCAAAATGCCGCCGCCCGGACTTCCGCGTCCGGACCCCGGCCAGGTCAACACGGTCACAGCCTGGATCAGCGGGTTGCTCCACGGGACGGAAACGCCAGCGAAGGTAAATCCGGGCCGCGTGACGGCCCGGCGGCTGAATCGAGTGGAGTACACCAACACCATCCGGGATCTGCTAGGCGTGCCGTTTCAAGCGGCAGGGAAGTTCCCGACCGACGATTCCGGCTATGGGTTTGACAATATCGGTGACGTGCTCTCGCTCTCGCCCCTGCTGATGGAAAAGTATCTATCCGCCGCCAAGCAAATTTCCCGCGAGGCCGTTTACGGGCCCAGCCTTCCTCCCAAGCCGACTCTGCTGGTCCGCCTCATGGCGAAGAAAGCGCAGGATACTGGCGGCTCGCTTTCGGGGGAAAACATCCTCCCGTACTCCATGCGAGGCGCGTTGTACGGCACGTACTGGTTCCCCGTTGACGCGGAATACGAGTTCCGCGTCCGCGTGGCGAATTACCGTGGCCAGGACCCGAACGATCTTCCCCCGGAGCGGAGACGGCGTTTGGAGGAAATCAGAAGGGGCTTGCCGGTTGGCCAGCAGCAGGATCAAGAGCAGGCGCAGCCGCCGGCCGGGCCAGCGGCCGCGCCGAAAGCCTCCCGGTTCCGCCGGCCTCTGACGCCGGAAGAAATCCAAGCACGCGAGGAAGAATCGAGAAAAGCTTTTCCACCGGTAACGATGGTCATGACTCTGGACGGCAAGCCGGTGCTGACCGGTGTTGTCGAAGGCGACGTTAACTACCAGTATTCCCGCGGCGAGCTTGTGGGCCGGACGCACGTCAAGGCGGGCGCACATTTTCTGCGCGCTTCTTATCCGGAGCTGGCCGACTTGCCGGACCCGCGGAAAAATGTCAATCCCGATGGCCGCCGCAAGCTTTATGTCGACTACGTGAACATCATCGGGCCGTTCAACCCCAGCGCCGAGCCGCCGGAGAGCTATCGACGGATATTTGTCTGCGGCCATGCGCCCGGCCGGCACCGGCCGGAGTGCGCACGGAAGGTTTTGCAGAATCTGGCCACTAAGGCCTACCGGTGTCCAGCCACAAGCAGTGAGGTGGAGGGTCTCCTGCGGTTTGTGACGCTGGCGCAGAAACAAGGGGATTCATTCGAGGAAGGGATTCGCGTCGCGCTCGAGGCGATTCTCGTTTCACCGCATTTTCTGTTCCGCATCGAGCGGGATGCGAATCCGAGTGACGCGGCTTCGCCGCACCCGGTCAGCCAGTACGAGCTCGCCTCGCGGCTATCGTATTTCCTTTGGGCGAGCATGCCGGATGACGAGTTGCTGCGACTCGCCCGCGAGGAGAAATTGCGGGATCCACAAGTTCTCGAATCGCAGATCCGGCGGATGCTGGCCGACCCGAAGTCAGAGAGCCTGGTGGATGACTTCGCCTCCCAGTGGCTGCAACTTCGCAATCTGGACCGCGTCCGGCCGGACTCGAAGCGCTTCTCGACTGTCGATGACGAGCTGCTGGACGCTATGCGCCGCGAGACCAAGCTATTTGTCGATGCCATCATTCACGAGGACCGCAGCGTCCTGGATTTCATCGATGCCCCTTTCACCTTTCTCAACGGGCCCCTGGCGCGGCATTACGGCGTTCCGGGGGTCACGGGAGAGGAGTTCCGGCGCGTCAATTTGAGCGGCGAAATGGCGGAGCAACGGGGCGGTGTGCTGAGCCAGGGCAGCGTGTTGACAATCTCCTCATACGCGACCAGGACTTCCCCGGTGCTCCGGGGCAGGTGGGTGCTGGACAATCTTCTGGGCACGCCGCCGCCGCCCCCGCCGCCCAACGTACCGCAGTTGAATGAAGCTGCCCTTGGCTCTACCGCCTCGATGCGCGAGCAACTCGAGGCGCACCGCAAGAATGCGACTTGCGCCGTTTGCCACAACCAAATGGACCCCATCGGTTTCGGGCTCGAAAATTACGATGCCACCGGAGCTTGGCGCACTGAGGACGGTAAGTTCCCCATCGACAGCTCGGGCGTTATGCCCGGCGGCAAATCCTTCCAAGGGCCGAAGCAGCTCAAGCAAATCCTGCTGGGAGAGTCGGATCTGTTCGTCCGGAATCTCACAGAGAAGATGCTGACCTACGCGCTGGGCCGCGGCCTCGAGCCCTATGACGAGCCGGTGGTGAGCCAGATCAGCCGGCGCTTGGCCGCCGATAATTATCGGTTTTCTACTTTGATAGCGGAAATCATAAAAAGTACGCCCTTTCAGATGCGGAGCGGAGAATCCGGGGCGCGCGGCAGGCCGTCCCGTACGGACCAGCAGCGTGTCGCCGGCGATTATTCGAAGACCCGCATCTCCGGGCCGCAGGAGCGCAAGGATGAACCTTAGTAAGAAACTAGCGCGGCGCACATTCCTGAGAGGGCTGGGCACTTCGATCGCTCTGCCGTTCCTCGAGGCCATGGTTCCCGCCTGGGCCGCGACGTCAGCCCTGAAATCTCCGTGCCGGATGGCGTTTCTTTATGTGCCGAACGGCATCATTATGGAGGCGTGGACGCCGCAGACCGAAGGCCCGGTTGCTGAACTGCCGAGAACGCTGCCTCGGGTCCTGGAGCCCCTGGCGCCCTATCGCGACAACCTGCTGCTGCTATCGGGGCTGAGTCTCAAAAACGGCGATGCGCTGGGGGATGGCCCCGGAGATCACGCCCGCGCCGGGGCCAGTTATCTGACGGCCGCTCACCCCAAGAAGACTTTCGGCGCGGACATTCAGGTTGGCGTTTCGGTGGACCAGATCGCAGCGCAAAAGATCGCGGGACAAACCCAGTTCGCTTCGCTCGAGTTAAGCTGTGAAGACGGACTGCTTGGCGGCAATTGCGACAATGGCTATAGCTGCGCATACAGCAACAGCATCTCCTGGCGGACGCCTTCCACGCCGATGCCGGCGGAGATCAGCCCCCGCGCCCTTTTCGAGCGCCTGTTCGGCGGCGCCGATGCTAGTGAAACTCCACAGCGGCGGGCCAGACAGCGCCTCTACGAAAAAAGCATTCTCGATTTTGTCCTGGAAGATACGCAGCGGCTGAAGGGAACGCTCGGTCCGACCGACCGGCGCAAAATGGATGAATATCTCTACGCCGTGCGCGATATCGAAAAGCGCATCGAAAGGGCGGAGCGCAACAACAGGCAAGCTCTTCCGACCGTCGTCCAGCCGCCTTCAGGGATCCCCGAAAGCTTCAAAGAGCATTCCGAGCTCATGTTTGACCTGCTCGCTGTCGCTTTTCAGGCCGACTTGACCCGCATCGCCACGCTCATGCTCGGCCTGGAGCAAAGCACACGCAGCTATCCGGAAATCGGCATTTCAGAGGCGCACCACGGCCTGACCCATCACCTGGGCAACAAAGAGAAGATCGAAAAGGTTACGCAGATCAATTGTTTCCATGCCCGGCAATTCGCGTATTTTCTGGGCAAGCTCAACTCGATCAAAGACGGCGACGGGACTCTGCTCGATCACTCGATGATCGTTTACGGAAGCGGGCTCAGCGACGGCAACCGGCACTTGCATCACAATCTGCCTGTGCTGATGGCGGGCCGCGGCTGCGGAACCGTTCGTCCCGGCCGCCATGTAATCTACCCGCAAGACACGCCGATGGCGAATTTGTATGTCGCCATGCTGGACCGAATGGGAGTGCAGATCGAGTCCATGGCCGACAGCAACGGCGAGCTCGGCTATTTGGAAGGCATTTGAGCCCATAAAGCTGCGTTTGAGGAGGCTCCTATCGCAGTCCGCAGGGCCCAGCCGGCTGCGGCACCTTGTGTTACGGGCCACGTTGCGCCTCGAACCAATGGGCTCTCGGCCGCCCGCGGCAGAGGCGGATGCCCGCGCCAGTTAAGGTCCGATCCAAGTCTGGCAAAAGCATACAATTCCCGAATCCGGACTTGGCGTCCCCCTGGCGGCGGGAGCATTTACCAGTGCTAAATTGCCGTTCCTTGCGCCATTTTGCGGTTGCAATTTCGCTGGTTCGTTTTATACTAACAACCGTTTATATACTGGTGACTGCTCCTGGCGTGTGCGAGGCGCAAGGGGCGTGAAGCGGCTTCTGGCAGTGAGGGGTGAGGAGTTCGGAAAATCGTTTTTGGTTCTTTTTCGGGTTTGGGCCAACGGATTCTTACCGGCTTAATGCATAAAGTACGGTGAAGTTCGCGCCGGCGGGGTGCTGTTCAATTTTGGGGTGTAGGACGAAAGGGGTTCAGGGAGTTTTCATCGCAGAGTTTTGGCTTTAAGGGGGCAGCAACGCCGGCCCTGCGGACGAACCAGATCCGGAGGGCAAAGATGGGGCTCTTACAAAGCTTCCGGCGGGCAGACGCTCAAGGCGACCATTCTCGGGACGATTACCGACAGCTCACATGCTGTGATTCCTTCCGTTCAGGTTTCGCTCACGGAAACGACCACCAACTTTCATCGCACCGAAACAACGAACGATAGCGGTTTCTACGCGTTCACGAACCTTGACCCCGGGAACTACCGCGTCGAGGTGGAACACCCCGGATTCCGCAAGACGGTTCGTGCCGGGATCGACCTCGTTCCCAACACGACCGTCCGGGTTGACTTGGAACTACAGCCGGGCGCGGTAACCGAGACTGTGGATGTCACGGCGGAAGCGCCGCTGCTACAAACCGACCGGGCCGACACGGGCGGTAAGGTGGAGAGCATTCAACTCACCAGCCTGCCCATGTTGTGGAACCGGAACTATCAAAACCTGTTGCAGGTGGTCCCCGGTGTGGGCCGGTCGTATCGTTCGAACTCGCAATTCTTCGACTCGCAAGACCACTTGCAGTCGGTCGTCAACGGCCTGGATCAGCGCAATAACTACATGATTGAGGGCGTGGATAATAACGTGGAAAACCTGACGGGCATCATCGTGCCCGCCGACGCCATCGCCGTTGTGGATACCACGACCAGCAATTACGATCCGGAGCTGGGCCGCGCCGGCGGCGCCGTGGTGAACGTGATCATGAAATCGGGCACAAACGATTTCCACGGCAGCGCATTTGAGTATCATTACGATAATGACATGCAGGCGAAGAACGTCTTCGCCAGCACCACGCCGCACGCCGTCTACAACCAGTTTGGCGGTTCGTTAGGGGGCAGGATCAAGCGCGACAAATTGTTCTTCTTTGGAGATTACCAGGGGAGCCGGGATCGCAAAGGCAACACCAACTTGCCCACGATCCCGACGATGGCCTTCCGGGCGGGCGATCTCAGCGGTTCGCCCACCACAATCTACGATCCGCTCACCGGTTCTGCGAGCGGCGCCGGCCGCACTCCGTTTCCCAACAACCAGATTCCCACGGCCCGTATCAGCTCAATCACGCAGCAATACCTGAGCTTTCTGCCCGCTCCCACGCGCCCGGGATTCTCGGCCAATTTTGAGAAGCCTACGTCGACGGCCAAGGCCATTGACCAGTTTGACGTCAAAATCGATTACGTAATCACGGCCAATGACCGGATGTTCGTTCGTTATAACTTCCAGCGCGCGCTGGTCGACGATCCCGGGCTTTACGGCCCCGGAGGCATTTACGGCGGCCCTCACAACAGCGGCTTTCAAGGTACCGGGCCCTCCCGGAATCAGGCGCCGGGCATCAACTACTCCCACATTTTCAGTCCGACGCTGGTGACCGAGGCGCGCTTCGGCATCGTACGCAACCGCAACGACGCCACGAACCCGGACACAGGGCTGCCTCTGTCGCAAAAGCTGGGCATTCCCAACGCCAATCTCGGCGATATGTGGACCAGTGGATTGGCCGAGGTTTACGTAGACGGCTACGATACGCCGATGATAGGGGTCAATGGCTGCCTGCCCTGGAGGCGCTCTGTCACGAACTTCGATTGGGTGAACAACTGGACCAAAACAAAAGGCAACCACGTCATCAAATGGGGAGCGGACATCCGCCGCGAGCGGCAGGATTTACTTCAGACGCCCACCTTCAGCCCGCGCGGCCGGTTTACTTTTACGGCCGGTCCTACGGCCAATCCCAGCGATCCGAAAACCAGTTTTGGCAACTCGTTCGCTGCGTTTCTCCTCGATCAGCCCAACGGCGTGGGCCGGGATCTCGCTTTCATCTTCCCCGCCCGCCGGAACACCATTTACAACCTCTACTTCCAGGACAAGTGGCAGGTTACGCAGAAGCTGACCTTGGATCTGGGCCTGCGGTGGGAGTTCTGGCCCTCCAGCACGCCGCATTTTCCTGCCGGCTTCTCCAATTACAATCCCTTTAACAACACACTTGAGTTGGCCGGAATCGGCAGCATTCCCAACAACCTGGGTATTCAAAATCAACCCAAGAGCTTCGCGCCGCGATTTGGCGCCGCGTACCGGCTAAATGACAAGACGGTCTTCCGCGGCGGTTACGGCATCAGCTATCTCCCGCGCACGACGAACGTCTACAACTTTCCTGTGAACCAGAACCAGCAGCTTACCGCTCCGAACTCCTTCAGCGCCGCCGGTTCCATGGCGCAAGGATTTCCTGCTCCGATTGCCGTGGCCATCCCGTCCACGGGCGTGATCACAAACCCGCCGAATTCTACGTTTACCTATGTAGCCAAAGACCGATACCAGACTTATGTCGAGTCCTGGAACGTCGCCATACAACGGTCGTTGCCCAGGAACTTTGCCGTCGATCTGGCCTATGTGGGCAACCACACGGTGAACAACGGAATCACCTGGAACATTAACGCGGGCCGCGTGCCCGGGGCCGGTCCGGCCGGCCAGCCGTTGAATCAGCTTTTCGGCCGCACGGCCGAAACCGATTACAGCCTGCCCACGCACGCCTTCTATGACGCTTTTCAACTGAAAATCAACCGCAGGTTTTCGGGCGGCCTGTTGCTCACAACCGCGTACGCCTATGGCAAGGCGATCGATATTCAATCGAACTTCAACAACATCAACCCGTTGTCACAAAAAGGCCCCACTTCCTTCGACCGCAGGCATGTGTTCACGCAAAGCTTCCTCTATGATCTGCCGTTCGGGCCCGGTAAACGCTGGGCGCACTCCGGTTTGGCCAAGTGGATCATTGGCGGCTGGCAGGTGAACGGCCTGGTGACGGCCGAAAGCGGGTTTCCGTTCAGCATCACGTTCAGCAGCGCCACCTTGAATGCTCCCGGCAACAGCAACCGGCCGAACGTGAGCGGGCCGGTCGCGGTTCTCGGCAATATTGGCCCAGGGCAGTTGTTTTTCGATACGAGCAAATTCAGCGCCCCCGCTCCGGGAACGTTCGGCAACACGCCGCGAAACTTTCTTTATGGGCCAAAGCTGTTCAGCATCGACAGTTCTCTGGTTCGAAAGTTTCGGATAACGGAGCGCATTACAGGGGAGCTCCAGGGCCAGGCGATAAATCTGACGAACACGCCGCACTTTGACAACCCGGGGGCTTCCTTCGGCAGTTCGTCGTTCGGGCAAGTGACCACGGCGCAGGGCAACCAGACCGTGAAGGTAAACGAGAACCGGCAGTTGGAAGTCAGTCTGAGATTTGTTTTCTGAAGCTGGAGTGTTTTGGGCCGTTCTGCTGCTCCTTTCGGCCGGTTTTGTTTCAAACAGGGCCGGCGGCTGGATGCTGCCGGCCTCGGCGACGATCTGTGGCTTGCGGCGACGCGTTGGGCAAATGACGGGGATCCCTAGAACGGCGGGAGCCGGCGGCTATCGCTGGCATCCCGGGCAGAAATAGGTGGACCGCCCGCTCTGGCGGATGCGGCGGACCGTGCGGCCGCATCGTCGGCAGGACTCTCCCTCGCGGCCATAAACCGCCGGATGAAAGCTCTCGCCCTCGGCGAAGCCCCCGGGCTTTCGGTACGCCCGTTCGGCCGAGCGCACCGCTTCGGCTAGCGCCTGTGCGATGGCATCACGAAGCCGGCCGATCCGGGATGAGCTCAGGCTGGCTGCCTTCCGGCGAGGATCGATGCCGGCTTGAAACAGAGCCTCCGCCGCGTAAATATTGCCCAGACCGGCAATGCGCTTCTGATCCATCAGCAACGGTTTGACGGCGCCTCGGCTGGAGCGCGCAAGCGCAGCGAGAACGTCTGCTGTGAAGCTTTTTGACAGCGGATCAACGCCGATGCCTGAAAGCCTGTTTTCGATCTCATCGCGCTTTGCGGCTCGCATTACACCGAGCCCACGGGGATCGTCAAATACCAAGGCGCGGCCGTTATCCAGGAGAAAGTGCGCGGATGCGCTCGCGGGAGGGAGCTGCCGGCCCGGGACCGGGTAGAGACTGCCCGTCATGCGCAGATGAATCCACAAACTGATCCCGTCGAAGTGCAGCAGGATATTCTTGCCGCGGCGCTCTGAGGAGACGAACCGGCGGCCGGCTACTGCCCGGGTGAACTCTTCGGGCGTTTGCGGTGCGCAAAGCCGGCGCCGCGAAATGTGCGCGGAAACGATGCGCCGCCCGCGCAGAGCGCGCTCGGCGATCCGGCGCACCGCCTCTACCTCGGGCAGTTCCGGCATCGCGCGAATCAGCGGCTGAGAATTACGGCCGCGGCGCCGAAGATTCCGGCGTCGTTCTCAAGCTGGGCGGGAACAATGGGAGTCTGAGCGGCAAACGGATTGACGCTCCGTTGGGGAACGGTTTGACGGAGTTTCGAGAACAGCGGCTCGCCGATTTTGGTCACTCCGCCGCCGATCACCACGATATCGGGGTCGAGCAGATTCACGAT